>JAVBLF010000009.1:0-7493 GCA_031553675.1 Eubacteriales bacterium
GAGATTCGCCGCGCCCTCGCGGGTCGCGACATTCCCGCCGATGACGTCGACGCCGTCGAACGTCGTGTCCGACTTGATCCGCGCGATCATGTCGAGCACGCCGCGGGAGTCGCCGTTCGCGGTGTCGACGACGATGACGTCGACACCGGCGTCGCGGAGCGCCTCCGCACGCTCCCACGCGTCGCCGAAGAAGCCGATCGCCGCGGCGACCCGGAGTCGGCCCGCGCCGTCCTTCGTCGCGTTCGGGTACTTCTCGCTCTTCTCGAAGTCCTTCACCGTGATGAGCCCGGTGAGGCGGCCCTCCGGGTCGACGAGCGGGAGCTTCTCGATGCGGTGCTGGGCGAGAATGGCTTTGGCTTCGTCGAGCGTGGTGCCTTCGGGCGCGGTGACGAGACGTTCACTCGTCATGACTTCCTTGATCGGGCGCGACTCGTTCGTCTCAAAGCGCAGATCGCGGTTGGTCAGTATGCCGACGAGTTTGCCTTCGACCGTGATCGGCACACCCGAGATCCGATAGCGCTCCATCAAGCGCAAAGCGTCGGAGACGAGGTGGTCGGGCGAGAGGTAGAAGGGATCGACGATGACGCCGTGTTCGCTGCGTTTGACCTTATCGACCTGCCCTGCCTGCTCCTCGACAGAGAGGTTCTTGTGGATGATGCCGATGCCGCCGTTGCGCGCCATGGCGATCGCGAGGTTGGCTTCGGTGACGGTATCCATCGCCGCGCTCATGAGCGGGATGTTGAGCTTGATCGTCTGGGTCAGCATGGTCGTGAGATCGACGTTCTGCGGCAAAACCTCCGACGCCGCCGGAATGAGCAGCACGTCGTCGAAGGTGATGCCCTCTTTGACCAATTTGCCCGGCATGGGATTGTCGTTCATGGTTTCTCCCCTTTCTGGGTTTCGATCGATATGATACATCAAGATTATAAATATCGTTCCCGCTGTTGGGCGGGAACGATATGAATCGAATTTGTCGTATATCTTACCATAGAAGCGGTTTCGCGTCAATCGGGTCAGTGCAAGATTCCCACGCCCCGCAGGAAATTGACCGCGAAATCGAGGGCGGGAAAATAGACGATGGGCAAAAAAAGCGCTGGCAGCATGTTGGCGAGGCGTATGTGCTTGCCAAGCTTCAATACATTGAATTGCACGCCGATCAATAGCACGCCGCCGACCGCCGTCATCTCGGCGACGATGCTTTCTCCCAGAAACGGGGCTGCCACCGAAGCAAGCAGCGTCAATGTACCCTGGTAAAGAAAGACCATGAGCGCTGAAAAGAGTACGCCCGGACCCAGCGCCACCGCAAAGCCGATGTTCGCCACGCCGTCGAGCAGCGATTTTGACAGCAGGATGCTCAAGTCGCCCTCAATGCCCGCTTTCAACGAGCCGATGATCGCCATCGAGCCGATGCAATAGAGCAGCGTCGTGGTCAAAAAGCCCTCCGTAAAACGGCTGCCTCCCTCCCCCTTCGCAAAACGATCCCGCAAAATGCCGCCGATGCTGTCAATGCGTTCTTCGATGCGGAGCCCCTCGCCGATCAGCGTGCCCAGCACGATGCATACGATCGCGTGGATGATATTTTTCGTCTCCATGGTGCTTCTGATGGCGATCGCCATGACACAAAGACACATCCCGGCGATCATCGTATCTGTCACACGCGTCGGGATGCGCTTGCCAAAAAAGATGCCGATGAGCCCTCCCACGAGGATCGCCGCAGCGTTGATGACCGTTCCGAGCATAGCCCTGTCCTTCCTTTCAGTTACAAACGCAGCAAGTCGCAACAATCCGAAGCAAGCCGAATCGCGACAAAAAAATCTTTCAGATAGGGATTCCTAAGGGTCCCTGACCCTTAGGCCGGGTCCAGGGGTGGAACCCCTGGCGTTCCACCCCTGGCGTTCCCGCGAAAGTGGTGAAACAAATATTGCTGCGCCGCCCCCGCCCATGGGCCGAAGCGTTCGGCGGCGGCGCGGGCGGCGGCTTTGGCGTTTAGGCCGGGGTAGAGCGCCTGGGAAGCGCGGTCGATCCATACGTCGACGGGGTAGGCTTCGTCGAAGCCGAGGCCGAAGAGCATGACGCAGGCGGCGACCTTGGGGCCGACGCCGGGAAAGCTTCGAAGGATGCGCTCGGTTTCCGCGAAAGGGAGGCTTCGCAGTGTTTCGAGATACGAAGCGCCGCCGCGATCGAGCGTTTGGCAGGCACTCTGCACGACGTAGGGCGCTCGGTATCCGACGCCGAGAGAGCGAAGTTCGGTTTCGCTCGCACCGGCAAGGCGTTCCGGCGTCGGGAAAGCGAAGCATCCGCCGTTCAGCGGCTCGCCATAGGTCGACGCGACGCGCTCGACAAGGCCTGTAATGCGCGCGACGTTGTTGTTGGCCGAGAGGATGAAGGAGATCAAAGTCTCGAAAGGATCCTGGCGGAGGATGCGGATGCCGCGGCTCGATTCCAGGCAGGGCGCTGCGATCGGATCGCTCGCCAACAGGGCTTCGAGCGGCGCGTAGTCGCGGTCGAGCGCGAAATAATGCCGCCAGAACGACGCGTCGCCTTCGCCGCATGTGAGGCAAAGGCTCGGCCCGCATTGGCGCGCTTCGTCCCACTTGTCTCGTGCCACGCCGATGAAGGCCGCCGTTTCGCCGGCGATCGGACGCCATCGAAAGGCTTGTCCACAGGAGACGCTCCGCGCGAGGTCAAAGTTTCCGGCGTCCAGCACGACGGGCATGCGCTTACCTTCCTTTCCCAGCGGTGCTGTCACAGCACTTGCATATCGCGATAAAAGGGCGTATCATAACGGAAATGGCACCGTTTCGTGCACTGAGCGACCACATAGATGGGGAGGATGACCACCATGCAATACCGCAGATTTGGCCAGTTGGACGTCGAGATTTCCGCGCTTGGATTCGGGTGTATGCGCTTGCCACTCGCCGGCGACAAAAGCGACCCTTCCCAGATCGACGAGGCGCTCGCCATCGACATGATCCGTCACGCCATCGACGCGGGCGTCAACTACATCGACACAGCCTGGTTCTATCATCATAAGCAGAGCGAGTTGCTCGTCGGCAAAGCCCTGCGCGACGGCTACCGCGAAAAGACTTACCTCGCGACGAAAGCGCCGCTTTCCTTGATCCAGAGCGCCGAGGATTTCGATACCTTCCTCGACAACCAGCTCAAAAGGCTCGAGACCGAACACATCGACTTTTATCTGCTCCACAGCGTCACGCGCGACAACTGGGAGAACAAGGTGCTTCGTTTTGGCTTGATCGACAAGATCCGGCTCGCCAAGGAGGAAGGCAAGGTCAGGTACATCGGCTTCTCCTTCCACGACGACTATGAGACGTTCAAGACGGTCGTCGATGCTTTCCCTTGGGACTTTTGCCAGATCCAGATGAACTACCTTGACGTCGACCGGCAAGCGACGATCGCGGGCATGCAATACGCGGCCGACAGCGGCCTGGGCGTGATCATCATGGAGCCCTTGCTCGGCGGCAAGCTCGCGACACCGCCCAAGGGTGTGGTCGAGATCTTCCAGGCGGCGGATGCGTCGAAAAGCCCCGTGGAATGGGCGTTCGACTTCCTCTGGGACAAAGCGGAGGTCAGCCTTTTGCTCAGCGGCATGAGCGAGATGCAACAGGTCGTAGACAACCTCGCCTACGCCGACCGCGCGCGCGTCGGCATGCTCTCCGAGGCCGACAACGCGGCGATCGCGGCCGTGCAGAAGAAGTTCGCGACCTATGCGGTCGTGCCCTGCACGGCGTGCGCCTACTGCCTGCCCTGTCCGCAGGGCGTCCAGATCCCCGGTTGTTTCGCTGCGTACAACGAGCTGCACACCTACGACACGCCCGCGATCGCCAAGGATAGCTACGACCATTTGCCGATGTTCAACGGCGAGCACGCCCAGGCGCACAACTGCGTCGGCTGCAAACAGTGCGAAGAGCTGTGCCCGCAGCACATCGCCATCAGCGAACTCATGCCCAAGGTGACAGACGCTTTCAAGTAAAAACGCGTCGAAGCCCTCAAAAAAGTGGTCGTGCGACCACTTTTTTGTTTATTCTTCCGGGATGCCGAACGCGTCCGCCGGATCGACGGTCGCTTTGGACTTGGGTTTGGGTTTGGGCGCCGGTTTGGGCGTCGTCGCTGTCCCTGTGTCTGGGGGCGTTTCCCCTTCGTTTGGGGCTTGGATCGTCTCGCCGACCGTGACTTCGAGCGGCGGCGGTCCTTCGTCGGAGGGGAATTCCGGCTCGATCTCGACGGCGGGGGCGGCCGAAGACGGGTCTTCGTATGCGGCGACGGCTTGGGCGCCCAGGGCGGGCGGCAGCCATTGGTTCCACTCTTCGGGGACGAAGATCTCGTTTTCTCCGGCGGGCCGGTAGGCGGTCTGGTCGGTGCTGACGTCGAGCACGCCGCCGGACAAGCCCTGCTCTTTGAGCTCGTCCAATACGGGCTTGGCGCGCGTGAGCTTTTGTTCCAGGCCGTCGAGTTGGCCGAAATGGACCGTAATGCGCTCGTAGTTCATCATTTTGATGTCGACGGGATCGGACAGATCGATCAGCGCGTACTCGTTGGCATGGCCGCTGTCGTAGAGCAGATGGATGGTCTGCTTCATGGCCCAAAATTGGTATTCGTCGGAAATGCCGAGTTGGGCACCCTCTTTGTAGCCGCTGATCGACATGCCGAGCACTTGCGGGATCTCGCGTTTGCCCTCGGCTTGTCCGATGTAGATGACGAGGCCGTCGCGATCGATCACGATGTCCTCGTTGTTTTTGGACAATCGGGCATCCGATTCGCTCTCATGGATCGCGATCGCGAGCGTCGACGGCAAGCGGAAATGAACCTCGACGTTTCGAAAGCGCGGGTTCCGTTCGAGGTTGACTTTCACGGCATCGAGGTCGGTCTCGAAAACGTGCTGTCCGAGCGCGACGCCGCTCGCCGCGACGATCGCATCGTCGGGCGTGGCCGCGTTGCCTTCGATCGCAAAGCTGCGCACCCGAGGCACTTGGTAGATCGCCATCCCGAGTCCCGCGATCGCGATCAGCGCGACGAGCGTTCCGCGCAAGGGGACGCGGCGCGCGGGCGCATCCTCCGAATGGGGAGGCGCGCCGGTGCCGCTTTTGTGCCGCTTCGTTTCGCTCACGCCAGCCTTCGGATCGTGGCGCCGAGCGAAGACAGTGTTTTGTCCAAACATTCGTAACCCCTATCGATGTACTCGACTCCATGGATGACGCTTTCGCCCCGGGCACGGAGGCCGGCCAAGGTCAGCGCCGCGCCGCCTCTGAGGTCGCGCGCGTTCACTTGCGCGCCCGTCAAGGTCTGGACGCCCCGGATCACAGCCGTTCTGTCCTTGAGCACGATCGACGCGCCCATACAGCTGAGTTCCGACGCGTGCTTGAATCGGTTTTCAAACACGTTTTCCGTGATCACGCTCGTTCCTTCGGCCACGCAAGCCAGCGCGAAAAACTGCGCTTGCATGTCGGTCGGAAAGCCGGGATGCGGCTGGGTTTCGATGTGGTGCAGCTCGCGTGGGCGTAAAGGTCCGCGCACGCGAACGCGGCAGGGCTCGCCCGCGGTCCCTTCGATGTCGATCGTGCAACCAGCCTCTTTCAGGCAGGCCAGCACGCTTTCGAGGTGGTCGGGACGCACGTTCTCGATCGAGAGATCGCCCGCCGTGATCGCTGCGGCCACCATGTAGGTTCCGGCGACGATGCGATCGGACAGCAGCGTGTGGCGGACGCCATGCAGCTCGTGCCCGCCATCAACCGCGATCGTCGGGCTTCCCGCGCCGGTGATGCGCGCGCCCATCGCGTTGAGCAGCTTGGCAAGGTCGGTGATCTCCGGCTCACACGCGGCGTTTTGTATGGTGCTGACGCCGTCGATCCCGACGGCCGCCATCATGAGATTTTCGGTCGCGCCGACGCTGGGGGCGTCGAGCAGGATGTTCGCAGGGCGCATGTTCGCGCCGTCGCATACGATATAGCCAAGCTCCTCGCGGATGCCGACGTTGAACGCCCGCAGTCCTTTGAGATGCAGGTTGATCGGTCGCAGGCCGATCTCGCATCCGCCGGGATAGGGACAGCGCGCCTTGTGAAAACGGGCGAGCACCGGCCCGAGCATAAAAATCGACGAGCGCAATTCTTTTCCGAGCGCCTCGGGCATTTCCCAACCATGCGCGCTCGATGCGTCGATCGTGAGCGCGCCGCCCTGTAGGCGGCAACGGCATCCGATCCGCTCCATGATCGCCAGCATGTTATGTACATCCGACAGATCCGGGCAATCGTCAACCTCGACCTCTTGATCGCACAGAAGCGCCGCTGCGATGATCGGCAAAACGGCATTTTTTGCGCCGGGCACGCGAACAGCGCCACGAAGGGGCGTTCCGCCACTCAGCACGAACTTTGACATACAGGTGCACCTCCGATGCGGCGGAAGAAGCGATCAAGCTTGCTCCACCAGTTGGCATACTACCATTCGTATGTCTGGAGGGCGATCGTTGTGACTGCGAAAGCCGCGCATAGGCGGGAAAAATGGCGAATTTCGGAAGGCGAATCTACGACTTCGCAACTGGGATCTCAACGAACCGCAGCACGCGCCCGCAATGGCTCGGTGCGCGCCGGCACGGGTTCGGGCGTCGCGCGCGAGACAGACAAAAGCACCCCGCAAGCCGCCATCGTACACAGAAGCGAGCTGCTGCCAAAGCTGATGAAGGGCAGCGGTACGCCCGTCGTCGGCATGACGCCAGTCGCGACGCCGATGCAGACCAAGGTTTGAATGGCGAGCAGCGTCGTAAAGCCCGCCGCCACCAAGCTGCCAAAGCGGTCCGGGCAGTTCCACGCGACGCGGAAGCCCCGCCAAAAGAGGATCATGAACGCCGCAAGCAGGATGATGCACCCGATGAAGCCGCCCTCTTCGGCGATGATCGAAAAGATGAAGTCGCTCTCGCCAAATGGCAGGAAGAGCAGCTTTTGTTTGCTGTTGCTCAGCCCGACGCCAAACACCCCACCCGAACCGATCGCGAAGAGAGACTGACGGAGCTGGTAGGTGTTGGCGAGGTTTTCGGATTCGAAAGGTTTCAGAAAGTAGAGCACGCGGGCACGCCGGTATCCGGCCCCCAGCATCCCGATCACGCCCAGCGCCAAGACAGGCAATCCGACCACCGCGATGTTTTTCCAGTTCAACCCTGCATAGAACACCATGAGCGCCGCCGTCATGACCGTGATCGCCAAAATGCTGTAGTTCGGCTGCAAGACGAGGAGCGCCGCGATCAAGCCTGTCAGCAGCAAGAGCGGCAAAAGCCCGCGACGGAAGTTGTTGATACGCCCCGCCGGAAAGCGCGAAATCACGCCTGCCAGCATGAACAGCAACGCAAATTTTGCGTACTCGGACGGCTGGAACTGAAAACCAAAGATCCGGATCCAGCGCTGCGCGTCGCGCACGACGACGTTCATGCCCGGCAACAAGCACATGATCAGCATCACGACCGCAGCCCCGTAGATCAGCGTCAGCGG
>JAVBLF010000022.1:0-38162 GCA_031553675.1 Eubacteriales bacterium
GCGCTCTTCGAAGCGCTCGCGCCCGCACGGATCAAATGGGGCGGTCAGGGCACACTCAGCATGGCCAAGGACGAAGCTTTGCTCTGCGCCATGAAACAAAGCGGCTGCGAGCTGATGCTGATCGGCTTCGAAAGTCTCAACGAAGACAACCTGCGCCAGATGGGAAAATCGGTCAACCTCGCGCTGTCGGAGCGGGACGAACTCGTACAGCGCATCCACGACGCGGGGATCGGCATTTACGCGACCTTCGTGTTCGGCTACGACGGCGACGACGAATCGAGCTTCGACGCGACGATGGCCTTCGCACAAAAGCACCGCTTCTACACCGCCGCCTTCAACCACCTGCTCCCCTTCCCCGGCACGCCGCTCTACGCGCGGCTTCGCGCGCAAGGACGCCTGCTTTACCCCGCATGGTGGCTGGCTGACGGCTATCGCTACGGGGAACTCGCCTTTGCGCCGCAAAACATGAGCGCCGATCGCATGAGCGAACTCTGCCGCCAGGCGCGCAAGGCATTCGCAGCGCCTCAAAGCGTCCTCGCACGCGGTCTGGCCTCGATGCGCCGCTCCAGTGTTTCGATGTGGAGCTTGTTTTGGGCGATGAATCTGCGGCTCGGCGAAGAGGTGGACCAAAAAATGAGAGTTCCGATCGGAGAGAACCTCGATGATTTCCCTAAGTGAGCGCTACTCGATCGCCGTCGCGACCGAAGACGACGACCCGTTTCTCCGCGCGATCTACGAGAGCGACGCATTTGAAGGAGGCATCGGCGTGCAATACCTGCGCGGCCAAAACCCCCTCACTTCGCTTGCAAAAGACGGCGAACGCGCGATCGTGCTTCTGTTGCGCGACGACAAAGAAAATTGCGTGGTCGGGATGGGCGCCTGCGTCATCCGGCGCGAGACACACGGCGGCAGTACCGTCCGCACCGCTTATCTCACCGGATTGAAGATCCTGCCCACCTACCGCAAGCGCATGCCCCACATCCCGCAGATCTACCGCATCCTTCACGATCTGACGGAGGGCGACGTTGACCGCTACACGACGACCATACTCGAAGCCAACACCGCGGCGCAAAAGCTGCTCGAGAAACCGCGCGCCTCCATGCCGCGCTATACCTTCCGCGGCGTGTATACCGTTCACTGTTTCGCGCCCGTCCGCCCGAGGCTGCCCCAAGGGTGCCGCCTGCTGCGTGGTTTGACGGACGAAGTTCGCGCCTTCTACGCCGAAACGCTCTTCCAATGCGACGGTGCGCCGGATCACATCGATCTGCCGGGGCTGGCAAGCGGCGATTTTTTTGCGCTCGAACAAGGCGGACGCATTCGCGCCGCCTGCGCGATCTGGGATCAGCGCGCTTGGAAGCCCTACCGCATCTCGCAGTATGGCGGCTTGTACCGCGCGGCTTCCCATCTGCCATTGCGCGCGTTCGGCTACCCCAACCTCCCGAAGCCGGGTTCTTTCGTCGATTACGCCAGCGTCGCGCTGCTTCGATCGGAAAACGGCGATCCGGCATGGGCGCGCGCCGTCGTCGACAGCGCTACCGCCGCCCGCACGGAATTCGGCGTCTTCTTGCTCGGTTTCCACGAGAGCAACCCACTCAACGCACTCTTTGAGCGTCGCAAATCGTTCCCCTACCGAAGCCGTCTCTACGATGTTTCCTGGGGCGAACCCTTTCCAGCGCCCGACCGCCCGATTGGGCTGGAAGTCGGGCTGCTCTAGCGTTTGCCAGGTATTGCAACTAGATCTTGTCGAACAAATGTGGTTTCATTGAATTGCGCGCAACTTTATCGTAGTGGAGTGATATGATTGGCTCAAAAGCACAATATTTTAATCACAAAAAGCAATGAACCTTCCATTTTTGGCCGACGCAATATGTATCTACGCTCTGTCGAAAATGACGAATTAGTCACAACGATTCCAAATCTCTACCATCGGGCCGACTTTTTTGAACTACAAGTTGACGAAACAGGACGAATCTTAGTGAACATAGGGCAGAAAAACATAGGCTATATCGACGCTCCGCAAAACGTGTGCCAGCTCATCATTCGGCACATGCGTGCGGGGCATGATGTCAGCGTCGATATTTTTTGCCAAGAAAAAGGAAGTCTATCCCTATTTATCAATGAGCATCCACCCCTTCCAATTCCATGTCCAAGCGATGATAATATGGATGATACAGACATTTTTTGATCAGTGTGCAGAAAAAAAAGCGACCGTGATGGCCGCTTTTTTGTATCCGGATAGATCGCTTATTTCAGGAAGAGCGGCAGGAAGACCAACGAAACGATCGTCATCAGCTTGATCAGGATGTTGATCGACGGGCCGGACGTGTCTTTGAACGGATCGCCGACGGTGTCGCCGATGACGGCGGCCTTGTGCGGATCGGACCCTTTGCCGCCGTGGTTGCCCTCTTCGATGTACTTTTTCGCATTGTCCCAAGCGCCGCCCGCGTTCGACATGGTGATCGCGAGGAGCACGCCCGTAACGAGCGAACCCGCCAAGAGTCCACCCAGGGCTTCAACACCCAGCAACAGACCAACGAGGATCGGGCTGAGCACGGCGAGCAGACCCGGGATGATCATCTCCTTGAGCGCGGCGATCGTGCTGATGTCCACGCAGCGCGCGTAATCGGGCTTGCTCGTGCCGGCCATGATGCCGCTGTCACTGCGGAACTGGCTGCGCACCTCTTCGATCATCTGGAAGGCGGCTTTGCCGACCGACTTCATGGTCAGGGCCGAGAAGAGGAAGGGCAGCATGCCGCCGATCAGAAGGCCAGCGACGACCTGGGGCATGAGAAGGTCGATCGTCGAGATCTTTGCGATCTGTGCGTAGGAAACGAAGAGCGCCAAGGCTGTCAGCGCCGCCGAGCCGATTGCGAAGCCCTTTCCGATCGCGGCCGTCGTGTTGCCAACGCTGTCGAGCTTGTCGGTGATCTTACGCACGTCTTTGGGCAGGCCGGCCATTTCGGCGATGCCGCCAGCGTTGTCCGAGATGGGCCCATACGCGTCGACGGCGATGACGATACCGGCTGTCGAAAGCATGCCGACCGCGGCGAGCGCGATGCCGTAGAGTCCCGCGCAATAGTATGCGCCGAGGATGGCGGCGGCGATCAAGAGGATCGGGAAGACGGTCGAGGTCATGCCGACGGCAAAACCGTCGATGATCGTCGTGGCCGGGCCGGTTTCCGATTGCTGGGCGATGCCCTTGACATGTTTATAATCGGCCGAGGTGTAGAATTCCGTCAGCATGCCGATCGCGATGCCGGCAGCCAGTCCGATCACGACGGCGAAGAAGCCGCCGTAGCTACCGAGCAGCCACTTGCTCAGGAAAAAGGACGCGACCGTCACGATGCCGCCGCTGATGTAGGTGCCCATGTGGAGTGAGCGAGCGGGGTTGTTGTCTTTGCCCGAGCGCAGCATGAAGACGGCCAGTATCGACGCGAGGATGCCGATGCCCGCGAGGAGCACGGGGAAGAGCGATCCGCCGAGGACTGGCACTTCCTGCATGGCGGCTGCCAGCGTGATCGCCGAGACGATCGAGCCGACATAGGATTCGAAGAGGTCAGAGCCCATGCCCGCGACGTCGCCGACATTGTCGCCGACGTTGTCCGCGATGACAGCAGGGTTGCGGGGGTCATCTTCGGGGATGCCCGCCTCGACCTTGCCGACAAGGTCGGCGCCGACGTCAGCCGCCTTGGTGTAGATGCCGCCGCCGACGCGCCCGAAGAGCGCGATAAACGATGCGCCCAGGCTAAAACCCGTCAGCGCGTTCGTGCCGTAATTTTGAAGCACAATCAGAATGATACCGATGCCGAGGATGCCCAGACCGACGACCGACAGTCCCATGACCGCGCCGCCGCGAAAGGCAATTTTGAGCGCGAGGGGCATGCCGGAATCCTGCGCGGCGCTCGCCGTACGGACGTTGGCGTTCGTCGCGGTCCGCATGCCGAAAAGACCGGCAGCCAGCGAAAAGATCGCCCCCAATAGGAAGGTACAGGCCGGGACAAAACTGATCGTCACGGTCAGAAGGACGAACATGATGGCGGTGATGATGGCGACGATGCGATATTCGCGTTTGAGAAATGCCATCGCGCCGCCGCGGATGTAGCCGGCGATCTCTTTCATGCGGTCATTGCCCTCGTTGCGTTT
The DNA here is from genome assembly GCA_031553675.1 of Eubacteriales bacterium. Lineage (GTDB taxonomy): Bacteria > Bacillota > Clostridia > Christensenellales > CALWSW01 > JAVBLF01. The sequence goes on from JAVBLF010000022.1 coordinate 4,144, forward strand.
CGCGATCCACGTCGCGAGGTAATACGCAACCAACAATGACGCGAGACCAAATGCGGGAGTCAGATAGTAGGCCACTTGCACAGAAATACTCCTCTCGTTGCAAAGCAACACGTTTTTTTAGGGAACTCAAACCGTATCTGGCTTCCCAGAAAATATTCAAAAATAAGATTCAAAAGAAAAAAACCGCTTCTACGGCAAAATAGGTTTCGCGCTTAGGTAGCAAGTGGAGGATTCGTTCGGGTCAGAATGCGCGTGTACGCAGGCGATCAACAAATGTATACGCTGCAAGATTTGTATCGTATACCCATTCTAGCGTGTTTGGGCGTCATTTACAAGACCGATTTCCTGCAATTCAATTGAAAAAGGCCGTCCCAAGCGAAACGCGCCATCGAATTCTACCTTTACGCAAAAAACGAAACATTTGTGATCAAAAGAACAAAAAAAGAGCGGTCACACGGCCGCTTGCGATGGGGACGTTTGTTCGGATCGGGCACAACGCGCGAGGACGCGATCCCCGCGCAGCCCGACCTGCTATGTCCCAAAATCCCATACATAAGAGAATGGGTCTGAAACAATTATAACGTACTTCTCCCTATTTGAACAGTGGAATCTTTTCCACAATTTGCATCACGTGAAGGCAACTTGCCGTTGAGCGACAATGGCATTCATCCGTTTGTAGAGCTCCGACGCCGCATGCCCACCGTCAGCGGTTTCGCCACACCGACGGCGACAGCACCATGAGGATGGGAAAGATCTCAAGCCGACCGATCAACATGTCGAGTGAGAGCAGGATCTTGGATATATCCGAGAGCGCCGCATAATTCCCCACCGGTCCCACCAGGCCCAGACCCGGCCCGACATTGTTCAGGCAGGCGACGACCGACGTCACGCTGGTGACGAAATCGACGTTGTCGATCGATACCAGCAGGATGGAGGCGGTCAGAATGAGACAGTAGATGAAAAAGAAGACGTGGACGCGATCGACTGTCTCGGCGTCGAGCAACTTCCCATCCATGCGAACGATCTGGGTGGCCCCGGGATGTACCATGCGCTTGGTCGCGCCACGGGCCGACTTGAACATGATCAGTGTGCGCGCCACTTTGATGCCGCCGCCGGTCGAACCGCCGCACGCCCCGATGAACATCAGCGCGACGAGCACGATCTGGCTCAGCGTTGGCCAGAGGTTAAAGTCGGTCGTCGCGAATCCCGTCGTCGTGATGATCGAAGCGACCTGGAAGCTACTCAGGCGGAAAGCGTGCGCGATCGTCGTATCCGGTATCGTCGCGACGAGGTCGATGACGATGACGGCGATGGCCACCGCGACGATCAGGAAGTAAGCGCGCACTTCCTCGTGGGTGACGCATTCGGAAAAGCGGCGCAGCAGTAGCAGAAAGTAGACGCTGAAATTGACGCCGAAGAGCAGCATAAAGACCGTGACCACACCGTCGATGTAGGCACTGTCGTAGTAGCCGATCGACGTGTTTTTGACGCCGAAGCCGCCGGTGCCCGCTGTGCCAAACGCGGTGCAAACGCTGTCGAAGAGCGGCATCCCCCCGGCGAGAAGCAACAAGACTTGGAGGAAGGTCAGCGCGAAATAGATCGCATAAAGGATTTTGGCGGTGTCCTTCAGTTTGGGCATGAGCTTGCCCTTGGAGGGTCCCGGCGATTCGGCGCGCATGAGATAGACCGATCGGCTACCCCCGGGTGCGCTGAAGGCCAGCAAAAAAACCAGAACGCCCATACCGCCGATCCAGTGCGTAAACGAGCGCCAGTAAAGCATGCCAAACGGCAAGCCTTCGACGTTCGTCAGTATGCTGGCGCCCGTCGTCGTAAAGCCTGAAATCGACTCGAAGAGGCAATCGACGAAAGATGGAATGCTGCGGCTGAAGAAAAAGGGAAGCCCTCCGATCACAGACAGCAAGATCCAGGCCAGTCCGACGACCAGGAAGCCTTCCTTGGCATACATATTTTTCTTGGAATTGGGCTTGAGCAAAAGGAGCAATCCACCCGTCACGGCGAGGAGAGCGATCGAAAGCGCAAATGCCTGGGCGCCATCGGTTTCGCCGTGGTACAACGAAATGAAAAACGCGGGCAACATCGAGACCGACGTGAGGATCATCACCGGACTCATGAAACGTAGCAGATAGCGTAGGTGGCTCATATTCCCTATCCTTTGAAGATGCCGTTGAGCGACTTGATGCGTTGATCTTGCGCGATGACGATCACCGAGTCACCCAAAAGCAAGCGCGACTGGCCGTTGGGCAAAAAGGCCTTGCCCCCGCGGACGATCAGCGCGATCAACAGGTTGGGTTTGAGCGGCAGTTGCGCGATCGGTATGTTGAGGTACTTCATGTCGCGCACGATCCGAAAGTCGAGCGCTTCGGCCCGCCCGCCGAGGAGCTGGTAGAGGGTGCGCAGTTCGCCGTCGCCCTCACCGTGTTCGCGCATGCCGCGCACAAAACGGATGATCTGGCTGGCCGTCAAAAGTTTGGGGCTGACGACGCCGTTGATGCCGGTGCGCGCGATGATGTTCGGGTAGTTGAGGCGGTTGACCTTGGCGACGACCTTGTCCGCGCCGCGGTCGGCCGCGTACATCGCGATGATGATGTTCTCTTCGTCGATGTTGGTCAGCGCGACAAAAGCCCCCACCGTGCTGATGCCCTCGGATTCGAGCAGCTCTTGGTCGGTGCCGTCGCCTTCGATGATCATGGTTTCGGGCAGTTCTTCGCAGAGCCAGGCGCAGCGCTCGGGTTTGATCTCGATGATCTTGACCGAGATGTTCATCTCTGCGAGCAGATGGGCCAAATAGACCGCGATGTAGCCGCCACCGATGATCAACGCTTCGCGGATGCGGCCCGTCATGCGGCCGGTGCGTTTGAGAAAGCGGCTGATCTCACCCGGCGTGCCCGTGACGTGGATGGAGTCCCCGGCCTGGAGCGTGAAATCGCCCCCCGGGATGAAGACGTCGCTTTGGCGTTCGACGGCACAGACGAGTATTTTCGTTCCGAGATGGGGGATGGTGTTTTTGAGCGTCAGGCCGTCGAGCGGCGATCCCGCCTCGACCCGCAGCGCGATCAGTTCGGCGCGGCCGTGGGCGAAAACCTCTGCCTGCAAAGCGGAGGGATAGCGAATCAAACGCGAGATCTCGCGCGCCGCCGCGTGGTCGGGGTTGATCACGAGGCTCAGGCCGAGTTCTTCCTGTAATAAAGATCGGAGCTGCTCGTTGTATTCGGGGTTCCGGATGCGTGCGATCGTCCGTCTGGCCCCCATTTTTTTCGCGACAAGGCAACAAACCATATTCAGTTCGTCTGTCGAGGTCGCTGCGATCACGAGATCAGCGTGCGGCACACCGGCCTCATCGAGTACTTTCATGCTCGCGCCGTTCCCGACGATCACCGATACATCGAGTACGCCCGACATTTTGTCGAGCCGCGCGGCGTTGGTGTCGACGACGGTGATGTCATGCCCTTCGCGGTAGAGCTCTTCGGTGAGCGCATAGCCCACCTTTCCGTCGCCGACGATGACGATTCGCATGTTCTTGCCTTCTTCCTGGACTTTGCGTCGTTGATGCGCGTGTGCGCTCATGACCCCTATTCTAACCCATTCATCCTCACGTCGCAAGAGACGCGCGCATTCTTCCCTTTCAATCTACGCCCACATGCGCTATATTGTTAGAGATCGGCGCGAATCGCCTGTGATTCGGTTGCATGCCGAAATGGCCTTCACATCGAAACGATCATCTAGATCCATCTCTAGGAGGTATCCACATGGCAAACGTATTGGCGATCAACGGCAGCCCGCGGGCCAACGGAAACACGGCGGCGATGCTGCGCGCCGTCCTGGTGCCCGTCGAGGCGGCGGGGTTTGAAACGGAGTTCTACCAGGCGGGCGGACGCCCCGTACACGGCTGCAAAGCGTGCGGCGCCTGTGCAAAAAATCCGGGGCGCTGCGCGACGGACGATTGGATCAACGAGCTGTATCCCAAAATGAAAGAAGCCGACGCGATCCTGCTCGGTTCGCCGACCTACTTTGCCGACATGACGCCCGAAACAAAGGCCGTGATCGATCGCTGCGGCTACATGTCGCGCTCGGACGGCTTTTCCCTCAGCCGCAAGGTCGGTGCGGCGGTCAGCGCAGTGCGGCGTGCGGGCGGCATCCATGCGCTCGACTCCATGCAGCATTTTTTCCTGATCAACGACATGATCGTCCCGGGCAGCTCCTATTGGAACATGAGCCTCGCACGCGCAATCGGCGCGTTTGAAAAGGACGACGAAGGCGTCGAGACCATGCGCCGCCTGGGAGAGAACATCGCCTGGCTGCTCACCCTGACGGCGAAAGCGGCCCAATGACCGCTCTGCCGACCAAAAGCCCGCGCTTGCGGGCTTCTTTTAATTGTTACAAATGTATGCCGTTATGTTGCAGAGTACATGCAAAAATGCGCAACAAAGATCTACACAAAATCGCGAGAACGTAGTATACTAAAATTATAGTCTACTGAATTTGTATTTTGCAATGCCGGACTATCGACACACTCGCACGAAGCACATGCATGCGCAACAAGGAGGTAATCATGACAAACAAACGCTCGCTCCGACTGCTTGGAATCCTGCTGACTCTCCTCTTCGTGACGACATTTGCGAGCCAAGCCTTTGCCGCCGCACGTTTCACCCCCGCTCAAACGCAGGCACGTCTGGAAACCGATTACACAACGATGATCGAATCGCTCGACGAATTCCTCCTGACCGACAACTTTGACGAAAGCAACGAACGGATCGCGGAATACGTCGGCGTGCTCAAAAGCTTCTACGCCGAAGCCAATGGCGACCTCGACAGGTTCGCGACGGCCGCCCCCATGCAGACCAAAGACTCGGCTTTCGACGTCAAAAGCGAGATTTTCTACTCGGAAGACGCACTTGTCGCCTACAAATACGGCTTCTTCCGCTGGGTGGACGAGCGTGTCTACTCGAAGATCCGCGCCGCTTTCAACGTGCCGACCGGCCGCTTCTACGTCAACTACAGCATCAACCCCAATTCGAAAAAGCTGCTCTGCAAAGCGAGTGAATTCAACCGCGAATATTGGATCAAAAACCGTTGCGTCTGCTGCAACAACACCAAAAAGGATCACGAGCACTTCGTCAACGCCATCGACGTCGTGCCCGGCGCCAATTTCATTTTCGCGCAGTATGCGTTCCTGTCGGGCAGCAGCAACAAGGCGCGCGTCTACAACTACGAAGTCTACCGCATCATGATCGGCGCGGGTCGCGTCTATATGAGCAAGGTCGTCATGACCGAATCCGAACTCAAAGCCAACCGCGTCAAGAGCCCATATGAGAGCTGGGACGCTTTCCGCAAGACCTCGTCCGAGCGTTTCGAGTTCACCGGAAAAACCCTCCGCGTCGTCACCAACGGCAAAGAGGCGATCTACCGCGGCGCTACCGCGGAAGCCGCGGCTGTCGAAGAATAGGCTCACAGCCAATTCTCGCTTGCACCTACATCGACGTCAAAAAGTGGTCTTCGCGACCACTTTTTGCGTTGGGTTGGTTTTACGCTTCGCTCCCATACAGGCGAATCGGCGCGCGCTTGTGCTCAGTCCGGCTGTGCATGTCTTCGATCTTCGCGATCGTCTCAGGCGCGCCCTGTCCGGTTTGCAGGTAGCGGTCCAGGTCCGCATAGGCGAGGCCCAAGTCCTTTTCGTCGGTCTGCCCTTCGAACAGGCCCGCTGACGGCGCCTTTTGCCGTATGGCGTCCGGTGCGTCGAGGAAATCCAGGAAGGCGAAAACCTCTTCGACGGTCAGATCCGCGATCGGGTTGAAGTCACACGCGCCGTCGCCCCACTTCGTAAAATAGCCCAGGTAGCGCTCCGACCGATTCCCTGTCCCCGCCACCAAAGCCCCGCGCGTCTGGGCAATCGCGTAGAGCGTCGTCATGCGGAGGCGGGGAGCGATGTTGCTCGAAGCCGCGTCGCTCGGCATCTGTTCGGCCAACGCTTCGAGCATGCCCTGCTTGACCGACGTCAGATCGATGCGAATGTTCGCGATCTCGAATCGATCTGCCAGTGCGATCGCGTCGTCGATGTCCGACGCGTAGTTTTGCGCCGAGCCGCAGGGCATCATGACGCCGAGGACGTCTTCACAGGCGGCTTTGCACAGAATGCCGACGAGTGCGCTGTCCTTGCCGCCACTGTTTCCGAATACGATGGCATGCGCATGCGCGCGCGCGAGTGTCTCGCGAATGAAGGCGACGCGCGCGCCAAATTCTTCTTGGTAGTTTCGCATACGAATCCTCCCGTCTGTTCAGAGCTTGTCTCGGATCTCGCTTCGTTGTTCGCGCGGGATTTCGTCAACGCGCTGGCGCTGACAAAACGAGGCAAACATACCGTCCAAAAGACGCAAAGCAGAGAAGCGAAATCAGCTTCAGGCAAAGCGGCGTTTCGCGCTGGACACGCCGCCAATCATGCTTTATCAATATACCACAAAAACGGGCAATGATACGATAACGCCATTGCCCGTTTTTTTTATGCCAAAATGGGTTCATATCGTCGAATAGCGGTTGCCAAGATAACCCATTTTTGATATCCTATAGTCATACTGTGAATTTGGCAGGCTCGCCGCGAAAGGATGCTACTCTGATGACGATTCTCGAAACCGAACGAACGATACTGCGCTACATGACGCCCGACGACTACGACGATCTTGCGGAGATCCACTTTGATGTCGAAGCGATGGCGAAAGGACGCGGCGCTTTCACGCCCGAAGAACTTCGCGGCTGGATGCAAAGGACCTTTGAACGCTATGAGCGGCTGGGGTTCGGGCTTTTCGTCGTCGAACGCAAGTCGGATGGCGAAGTTTTGGGAGAGGTCGGCCTTTCGCAGCACGTGATCGAAGGTGAATCCGTACTCGAACTGGGCTACTTTTTCAAGCGCAAGCATTGGCGCCAAGGATACGCGTCCGAGTGCGCCAAAGCTTGTGTCGATTACGCGCATCTGACCCTGGAAAGCCCGGTCGTCTGCTCTCTGATTCACGGCGAGAACGACACATCGCGCCGCGTTGCGGAGCGCATCGGCATGACGCTCGAAAAACAAGTGGCATGGAACGATCACGGGCAACACGTACTCATTGATTTTTACTCGATTCGCTGGCCCCACGCCGCCCTGACGGCCGAACACAGCGCTTGACCATCCGTTTCCCTGAAAGAGCCTCGTTTCCGTGGGCTCTTTTTCGTGTTCTTTGGCGATTGCCTTTTGTGCGCGGCAGAAAAATGCTAAAATGAAATATGCTTGTATTGCAATGGCTCGACCTTCTTCTCTCACGCGTTTCTTGCACGATTCCGAGAACACCGCCGATGCGCCGCCTCGCGATCGATCGACCGCGGTGGCGGGCAGCCAAAAGGAGGACACCCGATGAAGACAAGAAAGTGGCGGCGTGCGTTGGCGCTTGCGATGGCGCTGATGACGTTTGCGCTTCTGGGCGTCTGCGCCCAAGCCGCCGCCAAAACGGGCGCACAGGCCTGGGTGGGCTACAATTCCAAATACGATTTTTACCTGCTCGACAAGGAAGACGCCTCATCTCTCATCCGCATCGACGCCACCGGCAAAGACAAGACACTCTACACCCGAAAACAGGGCCTCCACAACATCCTCTACTGCGACGAACGCTATGTGTACGTGACCGGCGAAACGACCCATTTCAAGCCACTCGCATCGGACAAGGAAGACGAAGAAACCCAGTACGGCGTGATCCACATCGATCTGATCCGCGTCGATGCCGAAACCGGCAAGGCCACGACGATTCGGAGCAACCTGCGACACCAGCTCCTCTTCGCCGACGCCTCGTATTTCTACTACACGGCGGACGGTAAAAATACCCTTCGCATGAAGCACGATGGCACGGGTTCCGCCAAGTATATGAGCTACGACGCCTTCTTTGAGCGCCCGCAAGACCTCCCGAACGGCGCCCGCTTTGCCTACAACTACGAAAAAGAGACGACGACGATCACGCGCAAAGACGGCACAAAGAAGACCATTTCCGGCTACCCCTATGTCGGAGAGACCCACCTTTTCGCCTGGGAGCACCAGAAGACCGACGGCGAATACCGCTACACCCTCTACCGCTACGACTTGAACGGCGACAAGAAGGCCAAAATCCCTGCGCTCGCAAACCATTTCTACACCGACCTCGTCTATGGCAAGGGCGCGTTTTACTTCGTCGAAGAGTCGGGAAACGGTTACGTCGTGAAAAAAATGACGACAAACGGCAAAGTGACGACCTTCCATGACGCCTCGAGTCAGGTTTTTGGGGGCAATTACCCAGGCATCTACATCGCGAAAAACTGGCTCTTCCTCTATGACGACGTCGAGAGCAACGGCCAATGGGGACAGTTCCTCTCCAAGCACAAGATGTAACGCGCAACGAATCGCTTTGGCCTCATCCCGAACTTGAAAGAAGGTGGCGAAACGATGAAAAGGCGAACCCGTATCTGGGCGCTCATACTCGCGCTTCTGCTCGCAGTTTGTATGGCCGGGACTGCATCGGCGGCGGTTCTCAGCAAAGCCCAAATCAGCCGCGTCGAGGGCATACTGGACATCTACCAGTACAGCATGTGGGAATACTGCATCTACCTGTCGGAAAAAAACGGCAAGGACCCCACCCCGCAACGGGCTTTGATCGCGTTCGACGCCGCGAAGCCCGTCGACGCGCAAATGATTACGGCTGCCGTCGAACTGCTCTACTACCCAGGCGCAGTCGTGGACAAGACGCCGTCCTGGATGAAGCCAGTCAAGCAGACGAGCGACGGAAGCCAGCAATTCAGCAAGGAAACCGTCGCGAAGATGTGCCGCGAGATTTTCGGCGTCACCCCCAAGAAGCACGCCTATACCGTCTGGGGCTACAACTACAAGACGGGCCGCTACACGATCGGCGGCGATATGGGCGAAACGTTTGCCCCAAAGGTCACGAGTGCCACGAAACTGAAAAACGGCGACATCCAAGTGAAAGCCAAACACCGCATCCCCGCTGACGACGGCACGGCAATCGATTCAGGCGTGACGATCACGGCTGTTCTGCGTCCCAGCAAGACGACTTCATGGGGCTTCACCTTCCGAAGCATCCAATACAAAGGAACGCTCGAATAAGAGCGAGCGCCACACACTGCGTTCAAAAACCCCCTGCCGTACTCGACAGGGGGTTTTGCTTGCGGTCATTGTGCGTTGGGGTCGTATTCGAAGTCGGCGCGGTTCTGCTGATCATTGGGGTCGTACTCGAATGAACCGGCGTTGCCCTGTACGATGCCTTCGATGACGCTGGTCACGTCGTCGAGGTACATCTGATCGACGAAGACCGAGTTGCAAAAGAGCGGCGCCGTCACATCCCCCGTAATCGGCACAAAGCCTTGGATCGGGTTGACGAAATACTTGGGAGCCGATTGCATGTTGAGCGGCGGATCCACCAGGAAAAAGAGGTAGCTACTCCCGCTTTCGAGCGAAATCTCCGGCACGTCATCGCGCAGGTATGTGACGCTCTGGCCGCTCTTGTAGTAGATCGTGTTTTGCAGCATCACGTCCGGCGCATCGCAGACGATCATCTCTTCGGCATGATCCGGAAAATCGCCCTTGAGCACGCGCTCGACGTTGAGCGTGTAGAGTTTGCTGTCCCCGCTGACCGACCGGCGCATACTGGCGCTGTAGATGTCGAACTTGCGCTGGCCTAGATCGCGTATGCCCTGGAAGGAACCGATGAAGACGTAATTGCTCTGTTGGACCAGTGTCTCCATCTCTTCGAGGTAAAGAAAATCGGCGGGCAGGCTGATTTCTTCGCGAATCTTTTCGATCTCGAAGCGTGCCTGGCTCAGAAGGATGATGCTGTCGGATTCTGTCGTGATCGTGCCGACGTCGTCGACCATGAGCCAGAGCTCGGCGTCGAGCAGCGGGCGGTAGCTGCCCCCTTCTTCGCGAAGAAAGAGGAGGATCGACGTCGCATCTTCGGGCGCCGGAATGTCGAGGAGCTTCGCTTCCCTGCCCTCAGCGATCAGGTAAGGCGGTAATTCGAGCGAATGGACTTCGCCGTTTTCAAGCTTGCCGGCGAGCGACTCTTGCACGGTGAACACCAAGAGGCCCTCTTCGTTGTGCGACAGGCGGCCGAGAACGATGTCGACGTCCTCCGCGTAAAGAAGGCGAAGTGTCTGGTTGAAATCGTAGCGTTTCGGCATTTCGAGCGCGATTTCCCCCATGATCTCATAGCCATTGCGATCGAGAGGACGAATGCAGCCCGTCGCGCCCATGAGCAAACCGAGCGTCAGCGCTCCGGCCCCGTAACGGAGCAGACAACGCGCCCCTTTCTCCATCGTTTTCACGTACCCACCCAATCCTTCGCCTGGCGCGCGACGCAGTCACGCGCAGTCATCCAGAAACCGATTTACCGGATTGCCGTAACGATGCGCCATGTCCGCATGGCGTCATTCGTCCATCGCGCGCCGTCCAGCGAGCGCGCGTTTGAGTGTCAGCTCGTCGATGTATTCGAGGTTGCCGCCGATCGGAACGCCGTGCGCGATGCGGGTCACGGTGACGCCCTTCGGCTTGGCGAGGCGCGCGATATAGGCAGCCGTCGCCTCCCCCTCGACATCGGGGTTGGTCGCGAGTATCAGTTCTTCGACCCCCTCCGGCTCGAGCCGGGCGAGCAGTTCTTTGATGCGGATGTCGTCCGGGCCGACGCCCTCCATCGGCGAAAGCACGCCGTGCAAGACGTGGTAACGTCCGGTGAAATCGTTCATGCGCTCCATGGCGAGAACATCGCGCGGGTCGCGCACGACACAGAGTATCGCGCTCGAACGCTGTGGATCCTGGCAGATCGCGCAGCGATCCTCGACGGCGTAGTGGCCGCACACGCTGCAAAAACGCACCTTCTGTTTGGCTGTGAGCATCGACTCTGCCAGGAGCGCCACTTCGTCGGCGCTCATATCGAGTATGAAGTAGGCGAGCCGATGCGCCGTTTTGCGACCGACGCCCGGCAAACGCGCGAGCTGGCGCGCCAGGTTTTCGATCGCTTCGATGCCTTTGCCCATCCGGTTAGAATCCCAAGTTGAGGCCACCGGTCAACTTGCCCATCTCGGCCGCGACGGTTTCGCCGGCGGTGCGGAGCGCTTCGTTCACGGCGGCAAGGACGAGGTCTTGGAGCATTTCGACGTCATCGGGATCGACGACCTCGGGCTTGATGTCGATCGATTTGAGTTCTTTTTTTCCGTATACGGTGGCTGTGACCATGCCGCCACCCACAGACGCCGAGAACTCCATTTCGTCGAGTTCTTCTTGCTTTTTGATCATGTCCTGTTGCATTTTTTGGGCTTGCTTGAGCATGGCGTTCATGTTACCGCCGCCCATTCCGCCGCGTGGATATCCGCCTTTTGCCATATGTTTGGCCTCCTTCTGCATCGGATTTGCCAACATTATATCAAAAAACAAGAATCATTTGGCACAAAACTTTGTGGATTTCGCTGTTTTGCAAGTCCAAAATTGGCAAATTGACAAAACGAATCGGGTTTTGGGCGGTCGCTTGTTCATGGAATGTTTCCAAATGCGTCACAGACATTATAGCACGCGGTTGGGAAAAATTGCTAGAATAATTTTACAAATTATTCGAAAATAACCTTTTCTTCATCAAAAAGGGATTTTATGGCTTGCGCCAGCGGCGTCTCCGGATTTGACTCCGGATTTGCCGGAGTCGCCTCTCGCGCTGCAAATGCATGTGCCGGCGCGGTGTCGGTCGATAAGCGCTCCAGGAAACGAAGCTGCAAGCCTGGAAAGCGATCGTGCACCGAAGCAGCCATGTCGCTTTCCTTGGCGCGCAGTGTCGTCAGGAAGGCGGGCAAGCAGGCGGCGGGCGCTTCGATCTCGAGTACGGCGCCATTGAGCTGGGTGCGCCAGGTGTAGAGGCGGAAGATCTGTCGGATCGCCTCCCCTTGTCGGGCTTGAAGGGCCGCAAACACGTCCTCGGCGCTGGGCTCAGGCGCAGCGGCGGCACGTGCGTCCGTCTCGTCTGCCTGGGTGGGCGCTGGATTCGAAGCTTCCTCTGGGTGTTTTGCGCGATCCGGCGCAAGATCCGCGGCTTCCGGCACAGACGCGCGTTTCACTTGGGAGCTCGCCGGTTCCGGAGCGGGCTCCCATGCATCCGACCCGGGCGCGCTTTCCCCGAGCGGAGCGGGCGGCGAAGCGATCGCCGGACGCTGTTCCAGGAGCGCAACCCGTTCGAGCAGGGATTCCAGTATGGCGCGCGAATCCCCCAGCGCTTTGGTCAGCGCCTCGTCCTGGGGGCGGCAGATGCGGATCGCGGCGAGTTCGAGCAGCACACGGGGCTGGTCGAGCCGCTTCATATCGCTCTCGGCTTCGACAAGAAGCGAGACGGCGCGAAGCAGGGTTTCGATCGGCGCTGTGTTCGCCTGCCCGTTATAGCGTTGCGCCGCGTCCGACGTGCAGGACAGCAGGTCTTGCGCCGCCCCTTTTGTCGCCTTCATGAGAAGCAGCGCGCGCATGTGTGCGTTGAGGTCGCGGCAAAAGACGCCGAGATCGCGCCCGTTTTGCACGACGCGGTCGATCTGTGTCAGGGCGGCGGCGGCATCGCCCCGCAGCAGCGCGTCGGCGGTCGCAAAGAGAAAGGACGCGTCCATGCTGCCGAGGATCGCGAGCACTTGCTCGTTCGTGACCTCGCTGCCGCAAAACGCAATGCACTGGTCGGCCAAGCTCAGCGCGTCGCGCATGCCCCCTTGGGCGGTCAAAGCAATGTTACGAAGGGCTTCGGATTCGAAATGCGCGCCCGCCTCCGACAGCACCTTCTCCAGCCGCGCGACGATGTCGTCGAGCGAGATGCGGTGAAAGTCGAAGCGTTGGCAACGCGAAAGCACCGTCGCCGGCAGCTTCTGCGGTTCGGTCGTCGCCAGGATGAAGACGGCGTGTGTCGGCGGCTCCTCGAGCGTCTTGAGCAGCGCGTTAAAGGCGGCACCCGACAGCATGTGGACTTCATCGACGATGTAAACCTTGTGGCGGCTTTCGAGCGGCGCAAAGCGCACGTTTTCGCGCAGATCGCGGATCTCATCGACACCGTTGTTCGACGCCGCGTCGATCTCGATGATGTCGGGGCTGGCGGTGCTGAGGCAGGCGTCGCAGCAGCCGCACGCCTCGCCATCCACCGGCGCGAGGCAGTTGATCGCGCGCGCGAAAATCTGCGCCGTGCTGGTTTTGCCCGTGCCGCGCGTGCCGCTAAAGAGGTAAGCGTGGCTGATCGTCCCGCCCTTGACCTGGTTTTGCAGCGTCGTCGTGATCGGCGTTTGGCCGACGACCTCGTCAAAACGCCGCGGCCGAAAGCGGCGATAAAGCGCCTGGTAGTGCATAGCTGTCTCCTCTATGTCTGAAGCTGGAAATTTTGCTGGGGGCCCGTTGTGTATCTCGCTATGTGCGCAAAGTATGGAAAACACCCAAAAGACGCAACTTGAGGCACGAAACAGGCCCTTCGATCATAGCATCCGCTTTTCCGGATGTCCATGAAAAAGGCGCCCGGCATGACGGCACAAGCGCCTGAATCGTTCAAAGCTTATTCGAGAGCTTGACAAGCGTCTCCATGGACTGGCAAAACGCTTCGTAATCTTCTTTCGAGAGTCGAGAGCAGAAATGCATGACGTTGCTCTCGATTGCGGCGCGTTCGGTTTCGAGCGAAGCGCGCCCGGCGTCCGTGATGTTGATGTAAGTGACGCGGCGGTCGTGGCTGTCGGGGATGCGGTCGACGTACTGAAGGCTGACGAGCTTGTCGATCAAGGGCGTCAAGTTGGGGCGGGAGATCGCCATGAGCTGGGAGATCTCGCCCATACGAATGTTTCGGTTTTTGTTCAGCATGTCGAGGATGTGATACTGGGTCAGGGGCATGGTCGAAGATTTGATCAGCGCTTTGAACAGATTGCGGTGGACGAGATGGTATTCTGTCAAAAGCTGGGCAATGTCGCCTTCATGCATCATCTGCGCCTCGGCGTTGCGTTCTGCGTTCATGTGTTTTCCTCCTTCGTTCGTGGGATGGTCATTATATGGGCGCGCGACGCATACGGGGAGCGCGTGCGGGAACGCTAACCGTACGGGATACGCCGCGCGAGGTTCACATGTCGATCAAGCGGCATGGGCGGCGGCTGGGCTGCGATGGACGCATCACGCAAATGCGTCATCGACCAACTTGCGGGTCAATCGCTTACGTTCCGTCTGGTGTTTTATGTTTGAGAACCATTTACTTTCATAGTATACGATAGCGCTTCCTTCTGCAAGTGGTTTTTGAAGTTTTTGTATAGAGAGATAGATCGGTGCGCATGGGTACCCGATGAGCGAACATGTCAGCGTCTCTCCCTGAACGCGTTCGACAACAGCGCGCATGGTCCACCTCCGCCAGCATACCAATTCGATTAAATATATATGATATACGGAATACACGGAAAAAGCAAGTATGTTTTTGCGTGCTTCCATGCGTTACCACAGCAAGAAAACAAACCGAGCAACCAAATAAAAAACGCGATGGAAATATCGAAGGGAAAATGTCGAATACTGTCGAACTTTTAATATAGCATGCCTCGTACGAAGCATTGCAAAGCACTTATAACCGCTCCGTATCATAACGTTCGAGGTGAAAGCGATGTGTGACGAACAGGACAAGAAAGACGAACTCGAAACCCAGCCCAAAACGAAGACTGACGTCGTCCCGCTGAGTATCTCGCTCTCCGACAGCGACGACGACGAAGGGAAGTCCGTTTTGCTGACGGCGCTCAAGCACCAGCTCGCCAAGCAGCGCGAAAACCTCAACAGCGTGGCGGAAGCGGAGTTTCGAAACACCGGCCATCTCAACACGCCGCGCGTCCGAGAAGAAATGGAGCGTTTCAACAACGTTGCATCCCGCCTCCTCGAAGAAGGCGCCCGCTATGAACGGCAAAAAAACACCGAAGAAGCGGGTGGCGGCGACACGGACGAATTGTCGGACGCGCCAGACGACGCCGATTAGACGCCCTTCACACAGATCCCAGTCATGGTATTTCGATTTGGGGTTTGTTTCGAGACGCGTTCATGCGTCCGGCAGCCCCGGCAATCGCATGCAAAAGTGGTCATATGACCATTTTTTTGATCGGCAGTTTCGGCTTTTGCCGGACAAGTATTTGCTGTATAATGGAATTCGGATGCTGGCACGCGCTGCGTGCACGCAAACAGCACGACGAGGGGGAGGTGTTCGGGCTTGCAGCTTTGGTCCAAGGCGATCGACGCGCTCACAGGCAGCTTTTTGCAGTTCGGCGTGCGTGACATCATCGACATCCTGCTCGTCGCCGTCGTGATGTACCAGCTCATTCTCTTGACAAAAGAAACCCGCGCCGCCCAAGTCATCAAGGGCTTGCTCGCCATCGTCGTCGGACAGATCCTCGCCTCCACGTTCCAACTCAATACGATCGCGTTTTTGCTCGATCAAACCCTTCGCGCGGGATCGATCGCGCTCGTCGTGATCTTTCAACCGGAACTGCGTCGGGCGCTCGAAAAATTGGGGCGCGGCGCGGCTTTTGCGCGTCGTGACGAGGACACCGATGTCGAACGCATGGCGCGGGCGTGTGCGACGGCGATCGCCAACCTGTCCGAACGGGAAATCGGCGCGCTCATGGTTTTCGAAGGGCAGACCCTTCTCGGCGACATCATTGCGACGGGCACCCGCCTCGACGCGGCGATCTCACCGGCGCTCATCGAACAGATTTTTGAACCCAACACCCCCCTCCATGACGGCGCTACGATCTTGCAAAGAAACAGCATCGTCAGCGCGGGCTGTTTTTTGCCGCTGTCCGACAACCAGGAGATCTCCCGCCTGCTCGGCACCCGCCACCGCGCCGCCCTCGGCGTCAGTGAAATCAGCGATTGCCTCGCCTTCGTCGTTTCCGAGGAGACGGGCATCGTCAGCCTGGTGCGCAACGGCGCCCTCGAAAGGGAGATCGGGTCGGAGGCGATCGTCGAGGCGATCGTCGCGTTTTACCAGACGGAAAGCGGACCGCGCAGCTGGCTCTACCGCCTGTTCATGAAGGGGGATTGACGATGAACCACGACGAGCATTCCACCTCTCCTCCGAAAGGTGACAACACCCAAAGCAGGCTCCCTGGCTTTTTGCGCCGCAACCCCGGCGGCAAATTATTGGCGGTCTTCATCGCGCTCTTGCTCTGGGTTTACGTGATCAACGTCATGGATCCTGCGCCGATGCGACAAAAGACCGTGACGGTCCGCCTCTACTTCCAAAACGCCGCCATGCTCGACAAAAACCTGATCGTCGCCAACGACCCTTCGGAGATCCTCAAAGAGATCAACCTCACCGTCGAGGCCAAGGTCAACGAAATCGGCTATGTCAACTCGGGCAACGTGAGCGCTTATGTCGACCTGAGCGAAGTGCGCGCCGCCGGAGATGGCCAGCGCTTGGAAATCCACCCTGACTCGGCCTATGGAAAGGTCGTCGGAAAGTCGCAATCTTACGTCACCGTCGACATCGACGAAAGGGCCGCACTCGCCATCCCGATCGACGTCCATTTCGAGGGCGCACTGCCCGAGGGCTATTGGCGCGCCGAACCGGTGTTGACCCCCGCCGAAATCGACCTCGTCGGCCCCAAATCCGAAATTCAAAAGCTCAAGTCGGCCGTCTGCACGCTCTCGCTCGATGGCAGGACATCCAACATCAATGAGGCCTTGCCCGTCTCGCTCTTCGATACCAGCGGCCAACCGATCGACGATGCGACCTTTTTGGACATGCTATCGAGTGTCGGCGTTACGATGGACGTCTACCCGAAAAAAACCGTCCCTCTCGACACAAAGGGTACCGTACAAGGCGATGTCAAGGCCGGCTACCACGTCGACACGATCCAGACTTCGCCCAATGAAATCGAGATCGCCGCGCCGCGCGAAATTCTCGACAGCATTGCGAGCATCCCTGTCAACATGCTCAACATCGAAGACATGGACAAATCCGTCACGACCTCCCGCCCGCTGCAACTGCCCGAAGGCGTCGTGTGGAGCAGCTTTGCGAGTACGTCGATCAACGTCGCGATCAGCGAGGATCGCGGCACGGACAGTTACGATGGTTTTCAGATCGAGATCCGCGGCTTGGACCGCGACCTGACTGGAACACTTTCGCAGGACAACGTCCGCGTCGATGTCGAGGGGCCGCTCAGCCAGATCCGCGCCCTCCGACGGCAGGACATCGAGGTCTACATCGACGTTTCAAGCCTGGGCGCAGGCATCTATACCTGGCCCGTGTCGATCGCCCTGCCCGAAGAAGCGCCGGGCGTCACCGCCTCTTGTGTCCCGTCGAATGTGACGGTCACGATCTCGCAGAAATAGGAAGCCTATGCCGATTGAAATTCGCAACATCCGCTGGGGCCTCGAGGAAGACGAGGCGGCCCTGATCCGACGCGCCGCCGACCGCCTGGGCATCGGCACCGACGCCGTCGCGTCCTGCCGCCTGCTCCGAAAAGCCACCGACGCCCGCAAAAATGCCGACATTTTTTTCAACTGCCACGTCCTCCTGTCGCTCGCCGATGCGAAAGACGAGGCCAAGCGCGTCCGGCGAGCTGCCGATCCGAACATCACGCGCTATGAAGAAGCTCCTTTAGAAGCCCTGCGCGGAAGCCAGCCGCTTCGACAACGGCCGATCGTCGTCGGCAGCGGTCCGTGCGGTCTCTTCGCGGCCCTGTCGCTGGCACGCGCCGGTTTTCAGCCCCTCGTCATCGAACGCGGCACAGCGGTCGAGCGCCGCGCCGAAGCCGTCGAAGCGTTTTGGACGACAGGGCGGCTCGATCCCGAATCCAACGTCCTCTTTGGCGAAGGTGGCGCGGGCACCTTTTCGGACGGCAAGTTGACCGCGCGCGGCAAGGATCCGCGCGCCGAACGCGTGTTGCGCGAATTTGTCGCCCACGGCGCGCCGGAGGAGATCGCATTCGAGGCCAAACCCCACATCGGTACGGATCATCTGCGCCATATCGTCGCATCCATGCGGCGCGAGATCGAAGCGAAGGGCGGGCGATATGCGTTTGGATGCCGCTTCGAAAGTTGGGACAGTGACGCCGATGGCGCACTCCGCAGCATCACGATCGAGCGCGGCGGTACGCGCGAGACGATCGACGCTTCCGTTTGCGTGTTGGCGATCGGCCACAGCGCCCGTGACACCTACGAAACGCTTTTGCAGCGCGGCATCGCGCTCCAGGTTAAACCCTTTGCCGTCGGCGTCCGGATCGAGCATCCGCAAAGCTGGCTCGACCGCGCGCAGTACGGCGCTTTTGCCGGACATCCGAAGCTCGGGGCGGCGGATTACCGTCTGGCGGGCAAGGCGAAGGACGGCCGCGGCGTCTACAGCTTCTGCATGTGCCCAGGCGGCTTCGTCGTTGCGTCGGCGAGCGAACCCGACGGCGTCGTGACAAACGGAATGAGTTTTGCCGATCGTGGCGGCACGAACGCCAATGCCGCGATCGTCGTACAGGTCGGCCCGGACGACTTCGGCGCGAAGCCGCTCGACGGCGTCGTCTTCCAGCGCGCGCTGGAACGGCATGCGTTCCAAATCGCGGGCGGTGAAGGTTTCGCCCCTGCGCAAAGGTTGGACGATTTTCTTGTGGGACGCCCCACGAAGCGTTTCGGAAGCGTCGAGCCCAGTTACCGGCCCGGCGTGCGCGGCGCCGATCTCCACGGCGTGCTGCCCCGCTTCTGCACCGACGCGATCGCACAGGCACTGCCACCATTCGCGCGGCAGATCGCGGGCTTTGACCGGCCGGACGCCGTGTTGACCGGCGTCGAGACGCGGACTTCGGCCCCCCTTCGCATCCTGCGCGGCGAAGACGGGCAATGCCCCCACTGGCCCGGCCTCTACCCAGCGGGCGAGGGCGCGGGCTATGCGGGCGGCATCGTCAGCGCTGCCATCGACGGCCTTCGTGCCGCCGAACATATCGTCGGGCGCTACGAACCGTCGTTTGGATCCCAGTGAGAAAGGACTATGGCGCATGAGTGGAAAGCAATTGATGGTTTTCATCGGCAATTACGGGAGCGGCAAAACCGAGCTCGCGATCAACTTCGCGCTCGATGCGGCGCGCCAAGGCAAGTGCACCGCCCTCGTCGACCTCGACATCGTCAACACCTACTTCCGCAGCACGGAGCAAGCCGATTTTCTGCGCGATGCCGGCGTACGCGTGATCGCGTCGCCCTTTGGCGGGCGGATCGACCTGCCCGTCGTTTCGCCGGAGGTCGCGCGCGCGTTTGACGACGACTCGCTGGAATTCGTGGTGTTCGACGTCGGGGGCGATCCGGTCGGCGCGACAGCCCTTGGGCGCTACCACGCCCACTTCGCGCGCATGGGATCGGAAAAGGTACACGCCTACTTCGTCGTCAACGCCCGCCGACCGCTGACCCAGACCGCCGACGAGATCGCGACGCTTTACGATCAGATCCAGAGCGGCGCGCGTCTTTCGATCGAAGGTTTCATCAACAACGGCAACCTCGCCGGTGAAACGACCGCGCAGGACCTTCTCGACACGCAAGCCGTTCTCCACGACGTTTGCGACCGCATAGGCAAACCCGTCGTCTACACCTGTGGTTGGCAGAAGACGCTCGACGCCTTTGCCGCCGTCGCTGACCTGTCCGATTGCGTCGGCACGCTCGTGCCGATCGAAACCGTCATGCGTCCGGCCTGGCTCGATTTTCACGACTGATCCCGTTCGTAGTCCAAGGAATCCCGTAAAGAGGAGAATTCTCGTGAACGAAATCGCAAGCGTTTTGCTGGCATTGGCGCTCGCCTTCAGCGCATGCGCGTCCCACACACAAGATCCGGATTTGCTGCCACCCTCCCCCGCCCCAGCAGCCAGCCCCCGATTTGACTTCGACATGCAGGCGGCTCGGATCGTCGTGCGCGAAACAGGGCGCGATGTGACCTGGGAGATCGAGGCGGAGGACGGCGCCTTTGTGGACATGCGATTTTTCCCGCCACATACTTTGGCTGCGATCGCGCACGTCAACCCCAGCCTCGAAACGCTGACATTCTACGATTTGGCAAGCCGAAAGGCGATCGATGCCTACGCCGGCAACAACTTCGTTTGGCGCGATCCGAACGACGCCAAATCGCTCTATTACGTCTCGTCGGCGCCGCATTTCGGCGATCCCGGCGAAAAGCAGGACGAGGTCGTCAACGCGGCGGGCGATGTCCTTTATTTGACGCCGAAGGGCTTTTTCATCGCCGATCTGCGCGTATCCGAAGACGGCACGACGCTGCGCTACACCGAAGTAAGCTGGTCGGACGATGGGCCGTCGCGCGAAGGCCAGATCGACCTTTCGCATGCGAACTGACGAAACGCGCAACACAGCGCGCATGAAAAAAACCTGCCGTCCATGTGGCGACAGGTTTTTGTTTGCCATTCCTGCGCGGCATGCTCTTTAAATCGCGACGTGAAACCCCGTCTCACAACGTCCGACTTCCGTGCCGTTGTCGTTGAGGATGATATCGGGATGCAGCGACGCGAGGCGCGCTTCGGTTTCCGGCGTCAGCGCACCCAAACCGCGCAGCACCTCTCTCGCGATCAGCGCCCAGGGCTTGTCCGTTCCGTCGATCAGTTTGAACGCCACGCCGATCCGCTCCTTCTTGAGGCCGAATGCGTAGACGCCGTTCGCGCCGCATTTGGCGACGATGTTTTCGTCGCCGTTGAGTATCGTGCAAAGATAGCCAGTGCCGCGCACCATGTGCGGGTAGCGGTGCATGCGGGGGATGTAGGTGGCCGCCGCGCGTTGCAGGGCTTCGTCGGCGATCGCTTCGGGATGCGCGAGGTTCTTGAAGGCAATCGCGATTTGCTGCAAAGCGGTCGCAAAGACCGGCACACCGCAGCCGTCGATGCCCATGCCGATCGCGTCCGTCTCGCTCACACAGCGAATGGCTCGTTCGACCTCCTGCTGACAAAGCGCCCCGGGCTGCCAATACGCTTCGGGCGCGCCGCCCAGTTCGCGTTGGAGCAACAGGAGGGCGGCATGCTTTCCGCTGCAATTGTGGTAATACTTGTGGCGCGGGAGTCCTTTCTGGACGCGCGCTTTGTTGCTAGGACCGTGGTAAGGAGCCGCCGGCTTCATGCACAGGATGTCCTCCGAAAAACCCGCCTTTTCCATGATGCGTTCCATCGCCGCGATGTGGTAGGGTTCTCCGGCGTGGGAGCCCGAAAAGAGCGCCGTCTCTTCTTCCGTCAGACCGTAACGCTTGTCCAAACCGCGCGCGATCACCGGAAGCGCCTGGATCGGCTTGGCGGCGGACCGCATAAACACATCGGTAGCGGGATCGCCCACGCTGTACAGCAATTGCCCACTTTCCCCGACGATCGCGAGGCAGCCGTAGTGTACGATGTCGATTCGACCGCCCCGCGTCTCCCGGACGAGTGTTTCACATGCTTGCATCGATGTGACTTCCTTCCTCTTTGCGTCAATATTGGCCAAAGACAAAGTAACACATTTCAAGCTGGAAAGCAATGTATGGCGCGGCGAATTTTCCCGAGGCATGGCGGGCCGATGCCGAGGAAGACTAGAAAAAAAGCAAAGGGCGGATCCGCTTGAAACAATCGCAAATCGACGCGCAAACGCGTTACCAACAGCGCGTCAAAGAGCTTTCCCCCAACAGCCCGATTTTCCTCAACTGCCTCAAGGCGTTTGTCGTCGGGGGCTTGATCTGCTGCATCGGGCAGGGTGTGCACGACTTTGGCGCATACGTACTGCGCCTGAACGACGACAACGCTTCTCTATTGACCAGCATCTTCATGGTCTTCCTCGGCGCGATCTTGACTGGTTTGGGCATCTACGACAAGATCGGCAAGTTTGCCGGGGCGGGTTCGGTCGTGCCGATCACGGGCTTTTCCAATTCGGTCGTTTCGCCCGCGATGGAGTACCGCCGCGAAGGCTTGGTTTTGGGTGTCGGCGGCAAACTCTTCACCGTCGCGGGGCCTGTGCTCGTCTACGGCATCTCGACGTCGATCCTCGTCGGTCTGCTCTACATGGCGATCCATTGACACAAATGAACACAAGATGAGGCGATGTGTACTTTTTGGCCGCGCTTCATTGACAGGCAGCGCCGAACGCGTTACGATGGGGAATGAATCGCAGTTCGGCGCTTTTTTTGTGCCCAAGAGCCTGTTTGGTATCTCGCCTTTGATGGATTTTCGCGTGGGATTTTTGGCAGGCGAGGATGCGCCGACGACGCAAAATCGAAGCATTTTTGCAAGGAGGCGGTGACGAAGCATGGCAGAAATCCCACCGAAAAGGCGCAAAGTGGAGATGCCAAACAGGCTCTATAAGGAGAGTGACCGCATGACGCCAATGCCCTACCAATCCGCGCTCAACCTACGTGAAACCGAATACGCCATCAAACTGATCAAGGACTCTTTCGAACGCCGCCTCGCTGAAAATCTGCATTTGCAGCGCGTGTCGGCGCCGCTCTTCGTCGTGCCGGAAAGCGGACTCAACGACACGCTGTCCGGCCATGAACGCGCCGTTTCGTTCGACGTGCGGGAGACCGGCAAAGTGGCCGAGATCGTCCATTCGCTCGCCAAATGGAAGCGCTTTGCGCTCAAACGCTACGGTTTTTCCCGCGACGAAGGGCTCTACACCGATATGAACGCCATCCGCCGCGAGGAGACCGCCGACGCGCTCCACTCGCTCTACGTCGACCAGTGGGACTGGGAGCTCGTGATCGACAAGTGCGAGCGCAATTTCGATACGCTGTCCACCGCTGTCAAGCGGATTTACGCCGCGCTCATGAAGACCCAGAAGACCCTCCTGCTCGCCTATCCGCAACTCGGCGAGGCATTCGATCTGCCGGACGAGATCGACTTCGTCACGTCGCAGCAGCTCGAAGACCGCTACCCTGACCTGACGCCGTCCGAGCGCGAAAACGCCTATGCGCGCGAACACCACGCTTTTTTCCTCTCGCAGATCGGCGGAGCGCTCGCCTCCGGCAAGCCCCACGACGGACGCGCACCCGACTACGACGATTGGTCGCTCAACGGCGACATCCTGCTCTACCACCCTTGGCTGGATCGCGCGTTTGAGATCTCCAGCATGGGTGTGCGCGTCGACGAGGAGGCACTCGTGCGGCAGCTCGCGATCGCGGACTGCGAAGAACGTGTCGCCCTCCCCTTCCACAAAGCGCTGCTCGCGGGCGACTTGCCCTACACGATCGGGGGCGGCATCGGACAGTCGCGGCTCTGCATGTTCATGCTGAAGAAGATCCACATTGGCGAAGTCCAGGTGTCGCTCTGGCCCGACGAGATGGTCGAAGCCTGTGCGCGCGATGGCATCGCCCTTCTCTAAGCCATGATCACGGGAAGTTTGGAGCTGCGCATCTACGCGCCGGAATGCCACTCGCTCAAGGAAAAGCGCATGATCGTCCGCAGCCTCGTCGACGGCGTGCGCGCGAAGTTCAACGTCGCGATCGCCGAGGTCGGCGACCAGGACAAACACCAGAGCATCGTATTGGGCGTCGCCTGCGTGTCAAATTCCGAAACCCACGCGCGCGTCATGCTCGACGCGGTCGAACGCTACATCGAGGCACACACCTCAGCCGAAATCGTCGCAAGCTACGTTTCGTTTGCTTGAGCACTACGCGATCTGTTCGTTCGACTCCGCGCGTGTGTCGGGCATGGCAGGTTCTTTGCTCCTTTGGATCATCTCGAGTGCCGCAAGCGTGCCGAGCGCCGCACAATTTTCCGGATCGGGCGCGAGGATGACGGGGAGTTGGGTATCCTCGGCGATGACAGTTCCGATCTGGCGCAAAGCCGTACCGCCGCCCGCCATAGTGATGCCCGTCTTCAAAAGATCGCCCGCCAACTCGGGTGGCGTTTCTTCGAGTGCCTGGCGGATCATCAAAAGCAGCTTTTTCGCCGGGTCTTGCAGCGCCTCAAACACTTCTTCGCCGCGGATGGTGCGTGTCATTGGGAGGCCCGAAAAGAGGTCGCGGCCGTGAACGACTTCGCTAAGGCTGCTCGCTTGTTTGGCGGCGCCGAGGCGCATCTTCAGGAGTTCGGCCGACTGCTCGCCGATCAAGAAGCCGTGCTTCTGCCGAATGAAGGAGATCAGCGCCTGGTCGAGCTCGAGCCCACCGTAGTTGATCGCCCGCTTGACGACAAGCCCGCCCAGCGAGATCACGGCCGCTTCGCTGCACCCACCGCCCATGCTGACCACCATGCTGCCGATGGCGCGGTTGACCTGAAGCCTCGCCCCCATGGCGATCGCCAGCGTCTGCTCGATCAACAGGTGTTCTTGTATGCCGGACAGACGCATGATGTCCTCGACGGCCTGGCGTTCCACCGAGCTGATGTGTGACGGCACGCATACGACGGCAAAGAGCCTCCGCATCTTGGGCAGATCTCGCAGTGCTTTGAGCAGGAAGGTGCGCAGCATGGCGACGGCGAGCTCGACGTCCGCGACCGTCCCTTCCTTCAGCGGCCGTACCGATACCGTCTCTCCGGGGGTGCGTCCCAGCATCATGAGCGCTTCTTCCCCCGCGGCGATCATCCGCTTGTTGTCCGACCGGATCGCGACGATCGACGGTTCCCGCAAGACGACTCCCTTTTCCGGAACGGCAATTCGGGTCCAGCTCGTGCCCATGTCGATCCCAATCCCGCGCGATAACCAATTCATTCGCATGTTGATTCCTCCATGATTCGGTTTCGTATCACCCAATATGCCCTGCGCGCGCCGGCGCCATACGGGCGCGGTGAAGCTCATGTTTCACGATATGCGGCCCATGGACAGACTATACCGATGCGCCACCCGAAAATGCGCCCACACGAAAGGAGCGCCGCCATGCTGACCCTCCCCTGCCCTCTCGTGCTCGCCTCCACCTCTCCACGCCGCAAAGAACTTCTCGCGGCGAGCGGCATCCCCTTTTCGCTCGAGGCCAGCGACGTCGAGGAGATTTGGGACGACCTGTCGCCCGCCGAACTCGTGCAGAACCTGGCCCGACAAAAAGCCCAGGCCGTGGCGCGCGCACGAAAAAACCGCTCCCTCGTGCTGGGGGCGGATACCTTGGTCGCGTTGGGCGAAACCGTGCTCGGCAAGCCCGCAGACGAAGACGATGCGCGGCGCATGATCGGGCTTTTGCAGGGGCGAACGCACAGCGTCTACACGGGGCTCGCCTTGATCGACAGCGCCGATGGACGGACGGCAACGCTGGTCGAACGCACGGAAGTCCGTTTCGCGCCCATGACGCCCGACGAGATCTGCGCGTACGTCGCCTGCGGGGAATCGCTCGACAAGGCGGGGGCTTACGGCATACAAGGCAGATGTGCCCTCTTCATCGAGGGCATTTCAGGCTGCTACTTCAACGTGATGGGTTTGCCGCTCCACGCGCTCTATCGCATGCTCGGACGCTTTCTCAACGCTGGACAGGTCTCGTGAAAGAAGAAAAAGCCCCCGCGCCATCGTAGCGTGGGGGTTTCTGCATTTGCTTACTCATGCCAATCGAGTTTTGTAAGTCTGTCACAACGGGCGATTGATAATCGCCCCTACATTCGCACGAACAAGGCTTGTGGGATGTAGGGGCGATTATCGATCGCCCGCCTGGAAAACCTATCTTCTTCCGCCAGCGGAATACAATCCCTGGTTCGCATTTATAACAGATCCCAGCCTTTTTTTCGCCGGTAAATGAGCTGGTACATCTCTTCGGAGAGCTGGCCGAAATCGCCAGACGAAACGTGCAATTCGAGCGCATCTGCGCTGCCGATCGATCGCGTGACAATTTCTGCCAAACTACTCGCGAGGCGCTCGCCATCGCCGCGAAAATCGATCGCGAGCAGAAGCTGCGTGGGGCGATCGTCTTTGGCGGGCACGATGTTTTGGATGTAGGCGTTTTTGACCGCCTTGATACTCCGGAAAAAGCGGCGCAAATCCTCTTGCAGCGCGAGCGGCAGGAGCATAAAGCGCTTGAGCGGAAGGGCCTCGAGGTCGGGCTTGCTGCTCGCGCTCCAAAACCCCTGCGGAGCGATCTTCCAACGTTCCTGCGGCGTCAGCGGCACACTGTCGGGCGAGCCGGGGTTGACGACGATCTGCGCGGGCCGAAGGATGCGGAAGAGGTCGCGCGCCTGGATCGACAGCGCCGTGCAGGGAAGAAGGATCGCCCGCTGGAGCCGCCCCAAACTCGTGAAGGCCGGCACGTAGTTGGTGCCGCTGCTCGTCTTCCACTGGCTGATGGTCAGTTTGTCCTTGGGCCGCAGATGGCCGCGCAGGATGGCCGCATCGCCCGTGATGAAGATCACGCGCGTCAACAGCGCGTCAAAATACGACTTTCGATCGCTGGGATCGAGCGCGGGCGGCCGCGTCACAATGCCGCCTCGTCGCGGTGGGATCATCTCGTTCATGCCGTGCGTTTGCCCCTTTACACTTCGGCGGCGCTTTCGTCCAATGCGCCGTTTTGCATTTCGGCCGCGCTGAAAACGGCTTCGCCGCTTTCGGCGTCGAGCGATTCGACCCGTTTGAGCTTGTTGTTGATCGTGTCGGTTCTCCGGGCGGCGGCATCGACGAAATGGCCGGCCTCCTGGATTTTTTTCTGCGCTTTGGCGAGCTGCTCGGAAAAGCTACCGTATTGGCTCTTGATCGCGCCCAGTAGCTTCCACACTTCGCTGCTGCGCTTTTCGACGGCCAAGGTCCGAAAGCCCATGCTCAAGCTGTTGAGCAGGGCGGTCAGCGTCGTCGGTCCGGCCAGCGTCACGCGGCATTCGCGCTGTAAGCGTTCGACGACACCCGTCCGGCGGAGGAGCTCGGCGTAGAGTCCTTCGGTCGGCAGGTAGAGGATGGCGAAATCAGTCGTGTCAGGCGGGCAGATGTACTTGTCGCGTATGGTGCGCGCTTCCTGAAAGAGGCGAGTTTCGAGTGCCTTTTCAGCCGCTTCGAGGGCGGCGGCGTCGGCGCGTTCCGACGCGTCGAGGATGCGCAGGTAGTCTTCTTGCGGGAACTTCGCGTCGATCGGGAGCCAGATGGGAGGGCCGTCCGCCTCGGGGCCGGGCAGCTTGACGGCGTATTCGACGCGTTGCGCGCTGTTTTTCTTGACGGCGACGTTGGCGGCGTATTGGTCGTTCGTCAGCGTCTGTTCGAGCAGGTTTCCCAACTGGAGCTCGGCCCAGGTTCCGCGGGCCTTGACGTTGGTCAGCACGCGCTGGAGCTCGGTCACGCCGCTCGACAGTTGCTGCATCTCGCCGAGGCTTTTGTAGACGCGCTCCAACTGCTCGCCGACCTGCTTGAAAGAGCTTTCCAGGCGGCTTCCCAGCGTTTCGTCGAGCTTTTCGCCGACGGTGCGCCGCATCTGTTCGAGCTTTTGTTCGTTGTCGCTTTGGAGGCTTTGCAGGCGCTCGTTCAGGAGGCGCGTCATGCGCTCCTGGTGCTGCTGGGCGTTTTGCTCAATGCCGCCGAGCTGGCGGTAGATCTGCTCGGCCATAGCGTTCAGGCGGTCGTTCTGTGCGCGGCTTTGTTCCGTCCAGCTTCGGGTCATGGCGCTCAGGCCGTTTTCGAAGAGGGCGCCGACTTCCTCGCGCAGGGCGCGCGATTGGGCGACGTTTTCCTGGCGCGCGTCGCGGAAGCCGATCTGCGCGTTTTGCGCGTTGAGCGTCAGGCCGGCCTCGATGGCGGACAATCGCTCGCGCATCCGCTCACTTTCTTTGGAATCGGCGTGGGATTGCGTACGCCGGTTGCCGTAGAGCAGTACGAGCACCCAAGCCAGCAAAAGCAATGACACCGCAAGCATTGCGGCGATGAAAATCTCCAAATGGGCATCCTCCAGCGCTTCGGCGCGATCGCGCGGCAGTGAAATGCGGCCGCACCGAGACATTGTGATTGCAAAGCACATGACTTATCCGCATATATTATAGCACAAATCGTCCGATCGTCCACCATGGAACGCGTCGCATTGAAAACAGTTATGCTACGCGCGCCCCCCAGGTCAATTGCGCCGGGACGCGTTTTTCGGTATAATGATTCGAACGCAACCGCAACGACGTGTAAGGAGACAGGTGATCGTAGCCATGATCAAATCCCAATGGATCTGCGCCGCATTGGCGGCGGCACTGTTCCTGGGCGGATGCCAGCCCAAGGCGGAGACGCCCGCGCCCACCGCTGCCAATGCCGAGGCCGAAACCGTCACAGAAGAAGCCTCGACCTCAGCGCCCCCGACCGAAGCGCCCACCACGGAAATCACGACGAGCGAGGCGCTAAATGTCAACGAAATGATCGACCCTGCGTCGATCGGCTCGGCCGATCTGCCCGCGCCCAACGTCGCGCTCTTTAAGGAAGGCGTCAAAGCGCCCGACTTTTCCGGCAAGGATCGCGACGGCGCGACCGTCACGCTGGCTGATTTCGCGGGTCGGACACTCGTGCTCAATTTCTGGGCGAGCTGGTGCCCCCCCTGCAAGATGGAGATGCCCGACCTGAACGATCTCGACAAGGAATGGATGCGGGGCGGCCCGGTCGAACTTCTGACGATCAACGCCACCGACGGCCAGGAGGAAACCGAACAGACCGCGACCGACTTCCTCGACGAATACAGTTACAACTTCCACGTCCTCTTTGACACGACCTTGGCGATCGGGAACAGTTACCAGCTCAGCGGGATCCCGACGACCTTCATCATCAAACCCGACGGCACGCTGTATGCCACGATCGCCGGCGCCACCGAGAAGTCCGTGATCGAGGCCCTTCTGGAGAAGATGCCGTGAGTCCGCTCGCCTTTTTGCAGACCTTTCTGGAAGGACTGGCTTCCTTTTTGTCGCCCTGCATCCTGCCGACACTGCCCGTCTATCTCGTCTACCTGTCGGGCGGCGAGGAAGGCGACGCGCCCGGCAAGCTCGGTCGGCGCGTCGTGCTGACGATCGCCTTTGTGCTGGGCTTCACGCTGCTATTCATGGCGCTCGGCGCGGGGGCAACCGCCCTCGGTTCGCTTTTAAAGGCGCATGAGACCTTGCTTCGGCGGATCGGCGGCGCTGTGCTGGTCGTGTTCGGCCTCCACTACATGGGCGCCCTCCAGATCGGTTTTTTGAACCGCGACGTCCACGCCCGCATGAGCGGAGAAGGCCTGCGCTTTTTCTCGGCCATGCTTTTCGGGGCGGCCTTTTCCCTCGGATGGTCGGCCTGCACGGGGCCGATGCTCGGCGCGGCGCTGCTGCTCGCCGGACAGACCCAGGTGCTTTGGAAGGGCATGGCGCTGCTCTTCTTCTACGCGATGGGGCTGGGCTTGCCCTTTTTGATCGTTGCGCTGCTTTACGAAAAACTGCGCGGCGTCCTGCGCTTTTTCAAGCGTCACGCCCGCGCCGTTTCGATCGCGTCCGGCGTCATGCTGATCCTCTTCGGGCTGGCCATGCTTTTCGACGTCTTCGGCTATTACAGCGCCCTCTTCGTCGCGTAACGCGTTCGTCCCATCCAAAAAGCCGCTGCGTTGCCATCAATGCGTGTTGGCTCTTGTTTGTGTGCATGTGGTATAATGCACGCATAGCGCTTTGACAGTTAAGGTGAGTGACACATGTCGTTTTTCAAGAAGCATCCCGTTTGGATCGGACTGATCGCCGTGACGATCGTTCTGATTCTGATCTTTGTGACAAACGGTTCCAAGTCGGGCACCCCCGCCGAGAACGCAGTCGGAAGCGTCGTTTCCCCCATCATGGGTGGCTTTTCGAGCTTTACGCGCAACGCCGGCAACTGGTTCCGCACCGTGTTCGGCGTCAGCGACATCCAGCGCGAAAACGCGGCGCTCAAGGATCAGGTCGAAAAACTGCAAAGCGAAGCCGCCACGACGCGCGAATTCCAAAAAGAAAACGAACGCCTGAAAAAGATCGCGGGCTATGTCGAAGAAAACGGCAACTACGACACGATCACGGCCCCCGTGATCAGCAAAAGTCAGGGCTATTGGTTCGACTCCTTTTTGATCGGGGCGGGACGCAACGTAGGGCTCAAGGCCGGCATGCCGGTCGTCACACCCGACGGCCTCGTCGGCCGCATCAGCGAAGTCAACGCGAACTGGAGCAAGGTCGAATCGATCATCGACCCGATCTGTCAGCTCTCCGGCATCGTCGAACGCACGCGCGACTACGTCGTCGTGCAGGGCGACACCACCATCGACGCCGACGAGAGCGTCTGCAAAGTCAACTACGTCCCCATCGACAACGATCTGCTCCCGAACGACCAGATCAAGACGAGCGGGCTCAACGGCATCTACCCCAAGGGCCTCGTGATCGGGACCATCCTGTCGACGTCGCGCGTCGGCGAAGCGAGCGGCGAACGCACCGCCCAGCTCAAGCCCGCCGTCGATTTTTCGATGCTGGAAGAAGTCATCGTGATCCGCAATGTCTGGGACGAGATCCATCTGGAGGACTGAGCGCGAAGCGATGCGGCGAAGCCGAATCCCGTGGGCGCACGCGCCGCTGTGAGCGAGCTGTTTGGCGTCGGCCTGGCCCTCCCCCACACACCGCCTCCCGGAGGAAGCATGAACGTCCGAGCCGTACTGACCTATATTGGCGCGATCTTCGCCAATTTGATCCTCAACTGCATCGTTTTTCCGCACGTCGTACCCTACGGGCTTTTGCCCGACTCGGTCGTCGCGCTCACCGTGGCGATCGCGATCGTGTCCGGAAGCTTGGCCGGAGGCGTATACGGGCTGGTCGTCGGCTTGATACTCGACATCCTCTTTAGCCGTTACCTCGGGCTCTATGCCCTCGGCTACATGCTGATCGGTCTGCTTGCCGGGCTATTTGCGCGGCAATACTATGCGCAGAACCTGGTCTTCCCGCCCATTGTCGCGTTTCTACTCTGCCTTCTCAAAGAAGGCTTGATCGCCCTCCAGCTTCGCATCGCCGGCACGACCTTCGTCGTCGGTACCGCCTTTTGGCGCTATCTCTTGCCGAGCGCGGTGTTGACGGGCCTGTTGACCATCCCGCTTTACTACTTCTACCGGCGGAGCCACCGCACCGACCTGCGGCGCAGCCGCTGGGATCGCTATTCCCCCTGGCCCGGCCAGCGCGAATGAGCGTTTTCTCCTCGCTCCTGAAGAGGTGTTAGACATGCTTGAAAATCTCAAACGTCGTTTTTTTCTATACTGTTCCGTGATCTTGGTTCTCGTGGCGCTGCTTGCGACCCAGCTTGCCAGCCTGACCCTGATCAAAGGGCAGGCGCTTTCGGCTGAGATCGAGGACAAATCGACGACGACCCAGATCCTCCGCGGCAACCGTGGCGCGATCTACGCCAAGCACGGCGAAATGCTCGCGCGGAACGACCCGAGCTACAACGTGCTCTTCCGCCGCGACGACGACAGCAAAAAGAACGAATCCTGGCGCGCTTTTTACACCGAGATCATGATCAAGACCATCGAGATCGTCGAGCGCAACCAGGGCAAAACCATCGATACCTTCGCGATCAAGTACGACCCCGTCAAGCACACGTACGCGTTTGACTGGGGCAACTTTGGCGAGGACATCAGCGACGATCGCAAATCCGAGCTCTCGAAGACCCGCGAGGACAATTGGCGCAAGAACATGTTTGTCAGTCAGAACGTCTACAACGAAGACGGTTCCCTGAAAAAGAAGGGCGATTCGCCCGAGACGATCTACCACACGCTCCGCAAACGCTTTTACATCCCTGAAGACATGGATTACCAGCAGGCGCGCAAGCTCCTGTCGATATGGCAGGAAGTCCAGCTTTCCAGCGGTACGGTCGATCCCGTCACGGTCGCCTACAACGTCAGCGAAAAGGTCGTCGCCGAAATCGCCGACCGCTCCAAGGAACTCGACAGCATCTCGACCATCCAGTCCACCCAGCGCGTTTACCCCAAAGGCGACCTCGTCGGCCACATCATCGGCTACGTTTCGCGCATCAACAACACGACCATGAGCGTAGACAGTCTGGCCGCCAGCGGCTTCAACAAAACCCAGCTCACGGCGATCGCCGAAGAGCAGGCCCTTGCCCGGCGCCAAAAAGCCGCCCAGGACGGCACCCCTCTCGACGCCGAAGCCGAATCCAGCCGCGCCAAAGACGTGAACTTGATCGCCGACCTCGGATACGCGACGAACGATCTGATCGGTTCGAACGGCATCGAAAAGACCCAGGAAGCCTTCCTGACCGGCAGCACGAAGGAACACCACGGCAAAAAGCAGATGGAAATCAGCCAGAGCCGCATCATCACCCGCACCTTCGACACCGCCACCACACCCGCCACCGACGGCCTCGATGTCTACCTGACGCTCGATCTCGCGCTCCAGCAGGTCACGACGGACGCGCTGAAGAAAAACGTCGAAGAGATACGCGCTCTCGAAGAGAAGCTCCTGATCGACAACTACGAAAATTACGCGCGCGTCAAGCCGACCAAGGACATCAAAATGGCTGACAGCGGCGTCGCCGTCGTGATCGACGTCGAGAACGGCAATCTGCTCGCCTCCGCCCAATACCCCAGCTACGACGACAACCTCTTCATCGGCGGCATCAGCGAGGCCAACTGGAAGCAGCTCCAGGAAGACACCCGCTTGCCCCTGATCAACCACGCGATCGCGACGGCCAAAGCACCCGGCTCGATCTTCAAAATGGCCGTCGGTCTGGCAGGCCTGGAGGAAGGGCTGATCAGGATTGACGAACGGATCAATGACGATAGCCCCTATCGGGCGTTTGACAAAAACGGCGTCCCCCGCATCAAACAGGGCGCACCCTACTGTTGGGAACATAACAAGGAAAAACACGCCCAGCAAAACATCGTCGACGCCCTGCAAAACTCTTGCAACTATTACTTTTTCACCGTCGCCGATCGCCTCGAGATCGAAAAGCTCAACGAGTGGGCTGGCGAAAAATTCGGCATGGCCGAAAAGACCAACATCGAGCTTCCCGGCGAACGTACCGGCCAAATCGGCGGGCAGAAGGTCCACTTCGACTACCTTCACCCGACGCGCGGCATCGGCGGTCTCGTCCAGAAAAACCGGATCATCCCCTACCTCAACCAGATATGCAAAGAACTCGGATACGACATCGACGACGAAAAGATCAACGAGTGCTCGATCCACTTGCTTCAGCTCGTGAAGGACGAATACAGCACCGACGAATACCTGGGCCCTGCCATCCGCGAAACCCTCAAAAACGACCTCAAAGTCCCGGAATTTAAAGTGCGTACGTGGTCCACCAAGATCGCTGCCGAACTCGCGCAGCTCGGTTGGAACATCGGCTATACCGTCCGTACCGGCATGGGCCAGGCGGAAGTGCTCGTCACGCCCGTCGCCATCGCCCGCTACGTCGCCGCCCTCGTCAATGGCGGCAGGCTCTACGACGTCCACGTCGTCGACCGCATCGTCGACAAGGAAGGCAATGTCGTCAAAAAGACCGAGCCCGTCATCGCCGAAGAACTCCACGCCGATCCCGCCAATCTCGCCGCGATCAAAGAAGGTATGACGAAGGTTTTCTCCGGCGAAGACGGCACGGCCAGCAACGCTTTTAAAGACTTCGACTACGTCGAATACATCGGCGGCAAGACTGGAACGGCCCAGATCAACGCCTCCAACAACGTCGATATCGAAAACACGGCCTGGATCGTCGCCTTTGCCCCGAAAGAAAACCCCGAAATCGCCATCGCCGTCATGATCCCCTATGGCAAATCCGGCGCGAACTGCGCTTCCACCGTCAAAGACATCGTGCAGTTCTACATGGATCGCAAAAACGGTGACTCGCAGACTGCCACGCCACGCTTCAATGACCCTGTCCAATAAGCGTCCCCGGCCAGCCATAAGGATGCACTTGGTGGATTTTTCGGAAACCTTCAAGCCGCCTTCACCAAACTCCTCCCAATCGCTCTTGCGCTTGACTTTCGACCATGCTATAATGGTTTGGCTGACGCGCCGGTGTGATGGAATTGGCAGACGTGATGGACTCAAAATCCATTGTTGGCGACAACGTGCCGGTTCGAGTCCGGCCACCGGCACCATCTAGGAGTGTCAGAAATGACACAACCGGGATCCCTTATAAACAAAGGGAT
>JAVBLF010000098.1:0-10855 GCA_031553675.1 Eubacteriales bacterium
AGGCGACGACGTCGTTGTGACGGGCCAAACGAATCCATTGCCCGCGCCGGTTACGCCGCCGATCAAAACGCTCTCTATCCCGCTCGAGCGGTATTGGCCCGCGCAACGCCAGGTGGAAGTGCAGCAGCTCCTGGCGCAGACCGAGTACGAGATCGCTGCGAGCCAAATCGCGATCTCCGAAAACGGCGAACCCCCCGCGATCCCCCCCACGCCTTCGACCGAGATCCCCGACGAAGACCGCTTGATCCCCGCTTCGGGCGAGGATGCTTCGTCCGAAACCGCGTCCCCAAACGACGAAGACGCACAGGAAAAAACAAAGTCCGACGAAGAGAAGTCCGACGAAAAAGAGTCGGATGAGGAGAAGCCTGAAGACAAGAAGTCTGACGAAACGAAGTCAGATGAAAAGCAAAGCGACGACAAAAAAGACAGCGAAACCGAAAAGAAGAATAGCACGACCAAGAAAAAGTCCCAGACGAAGAAGGAAAAACCTGTCGAAGTCATGGCTGTCGTCAAGCTGAAGAACGACAAGCGCGAAAAGCTCGATCCGCCGACTGAGAGCCAGATCGCCAAAGTCGTGCGCTTTGAAGCGACCGCCTACACCCATACCGGCGAAAAGACCGCCAAAGGGAATTGGCCGAAAATCGGGACGATTGCCGTGAATCCAAAGCAGATCCCATACGGCACGCGGCTGTACGTCGAAGGTTACGGCTACGGCATCGCCGACGATACCGGCGGATTCCGGCATTCCGGCAAAAAGCAGATCGATCTGTTCATGGATACCGAATCGGAATGCCGAAAATGGGGACGGAAACGCGATGTCAAGGTTTATATTTTGAAGGAATGAAGCGAAAGAACCCAAACAGAAAGAAATAAACATAAGTAAAAAGCGAAACATAAGACAGAACTGAGTTGTAAGAATCAAGCAGAACTGCGGATACCAAAACAGTGCGCATCATTGCCCGGGAAATGAGGCCGGAGCGTGGCGAGCCTGAGCATCGACCTCGGAACCCCGATTGCATTTCATCGAAAAACCCGCCATACGCTTGGCGGGTTTTTCGGCGAAGCGCGTATCCCTCAAATCGAAGGTTTGAGGGATGCGGCAAAAGTTCTTTTGGTCCTTTTCTTTCAAGAAAAGGACGCCACCAAACCCCTCAATTCCGCAAGCTGTGGATCGGCGCCGGAACCCTGCCGCCGCGCTTGATGAAGGCGTCGCAGGCGTAGCGGTTGACGGGCATGACGGGGGCGTGACCAAGAAGGCCGCCAAACTCGACGCTATCTCCGACGGTTTTTCCCGGGGCGGGGATGATGCGGACGGCGGTCGTCTTGTTGTTGATCATGCCGATGGCGGCTTCGTCGGCGATGATGCCCGAGATCGTCTCGGCTGGGGTATCGCCGGGAATGGCGATCATGTCGAGGCCCACCGAGCAGACGCAGGTCATGGCTTCGAGCTTTTCGAGCGTGAGCGCGCCGCATTCGGCGGCGGCGATCATGCCGGCATCTTCGCTGACCGGAATGAAGGCCCCCGACAGTCCGCCGACGTGGCTGGAGGCCATGACGCCGCCCTTTTTGACGGCGTCGTTCAAGAGCGCGATCGCCGCCGTGCTGCCCGGTGCTCCGGCCATTTCGAGGCCCATCTCCGTCAGGATCTGCGCGACGGAGTCTCCGACGGCAGGCGTCGGGGCCAGCGACAGATCGACGATGCCAAAAGGCACGCCGAGGCGCTTGCTGGCTTCCTGCGCGACGAGCTGGCCGACGCGCGTGATGCGAAAAGCGGTCTTTTTGATCGTCTCGGCCACCTCGTCGAAGGGGCGGCCGCGCACCCGTTCGAGTGCGGACTTCACAACGCCCGGACCCGATACGCCGACGTTGATCGCGCAGTCCGGTTCGCCGATGCCGTGGAAAGCGCCCGCCATGAAGGGGTTGTCCTCGACGGCGTTCGCAAAGACGACGAGTTTGGCCGCACCCAGGCCGTCGCGATCGGCCGTCACTTCGGCCGCCTTTTTGACGATGCGCCCCATCTCGGCAACGGCGTCCATGTTGATGCCGGCACGGGTCGTCGCGACGTTGACCGACGCGCAAACCCGCTCGGTTTCCTTCAACGCCTGGGGAATCGTCGCGATGAGGGCGCGATCGCCCGGCGTATAGCCCTTGTGGACGAGCGCCGAAAATCCGCCGATGAAGTTCACGCCGACGTCGTGGGCGGCGCGGTCGAGCGTGCGGGCGATGGCGTTGTAGTTTTCTTCGCGCGTGCCCTCGGCTATGAGCGCGATCGGCGTGACGGAGATGCGCTTGTTGACGATCGGAATCCCGAACTCGGCCTCGATCTCCTGCCCCACGCGCACGAGATCGCGCGCGCAACGCACGATCTTTTCGTAGATCCGCGCTCGGAGCGTGTCGATGTCGTGATCGCAGCAGTCGCGCAAGGAGATCCCCATCGTGATCGTGCGGATGTCCAGGTTCTCTTGCTCGATCATGCGGATGGTCTCGATGATTTCATATTGGTTAATCATACAGAAGCATTCCTCCCGCCGCGATCAGACGCGGTGCATCGCGTCGAAGATGTCTTCGTGTTGGATGCGGATCGACATTTCGAGCGTTTGCCCAAGTGTATCCAACTCCTGGTTGAGTTGCTCGAACGTAGCCTCGCAGGCCGACACGTCGACGAGCATGACCATGGTAAAGCAATCCTGAAGGACGGTTTGCGTGATGTCGAGTATGTTGACGTTGCGCGCAGCCAGCGCGGACGATACCGCCGCGATGATGCCGACTCTGTCGCGCCCCAGGACGCTGACGACGGCTTTTTTCATGCGAATCCCTCTCTTTTCGTTTTATTCAACGCTTTCGATTTATTATACTCCAAAGGCGGCCCGTCCGCAAAAAAAGCGCGCGAAAAATCGCAAATGTTTCGACATACGAAAGCGGAGACGATCCCGCCTCCGCTTTTTGGATTTCTGCAACTTAGACCGTGATAGCGACCAGGTTCCCATCGGGGTCGAATACGATGGCTTCGTAGCCGCCCTCTTCGTCGAAACGGGGATCGCTGACGATGATGGTCCCATCGTCCTCCAGGCGCTGGGAGAGCGCGTCGACGGCCTCCTGGCTTCCCACGGAAACCGCGATGTAGGTGAGTCCCTCCTGATCGACCTCGCGGGGGTTGGGGAACATGTCTGCGCACTGCATGAGCTTGATCTTGCAGCCGCCGTCTGGGAGGGTCAGCAGGTAGGACGCGTAGAGGTTAAAGGTTTCGTTTTCATAGCGTTCGCCCGACACAGCCCCGAAATACATGACGTAAAATGCTTTGAGCCTTTCGATATCGGGACTCCACAGAGCAATGTGGGACACTTTCATCGATCATTCTCCTCGAGGTTGACGAGCGATCAGGCGATCTGGTCGTCCACCCATTGGCTTGCCGCGAGTACGATGACGCTCATATCGGGCAGGCGCTTTTTGATTTGGTCGCTCAGCGACTGAGCGTTCTGCGGCGACGCGCCGAGTATCATCAGTTCGACGTTGTGTTTGCTGGCCGCGTCAGCCAGCCCGTCGAGGGCGTTTTCACAGCGCAGCATGTGCATTTCGGCGCCGTATTCATTGGTGAGGCGAAATAGGAATTCGAGTGCTTCGGCTTCGTCGTCGTTGCCAAGGACGGAATCGTCGCGGCAAACGGCATGCACCACCATCAGTTCGCCGCCGATGGATTGCGCCATCGCCGCGCCCTGACGGATCAGACGTTCGCAGGTTTTCTGCCTCGTCACACATACCATGACTTTGGGAGAAGCTTCAGAGTGGTGTTTGTCACCTTTTCCGGTGCGACGCGGCTTGGGCTTTGCGTCGTCCGCTTCAATGGTTTGGATGGGGATGGGCTCGTTGGACAGCTCATGGATCAAGATTCGGTTCATCGCAACAGACATGTCGTTACCTCGTAACACATATTCATTGACGGCGGCAATGCACATTCTGCTCTCTTATTGTACCACGCCCCCACGCGGAATCCAAGTGGGTACGCTTGCCTATAATTCACAGCGGGCATACGCGCCTGTCACCTGAAAGATCTTTGGAGCATTCCGTTTGGCGGGCCACGAGAAAGTAGAGAAGCGGAAAAAGATCGGTTATACTAAGAAGGAAAGGACGTGACCGCATGGCATTGCAGGCAAGGAATGAAATTCCGGAGCGCGACAAGTGGCGCTTGGAAGATATGGTGGAAAACGACGCGGCATGGGAAAGCCAATTTGCGGAGGCGAAGGCCGCGATCGCAGGCATGGGACGTTTCGCCGGGACGCTGAGCGGCAGCGTCGGCGCGCTCAAGGCGGCGCTCGACGCGCAGGCCGAAACTTCGCTTTTGGCGGAACGACTCTATGTGTACGCCCACATGCGCCGCGACGAGGACAACGCTGACGCCAAATACCAAGGCATGGCCGACCGATCGATGGCGCTCATGGTCGAACTGTCCGGCGCGGCCAGCTACATCGTACCCGAGATCCTCGAGATCCCGGAAAACACGCTCGAAACCTGGCGCCAAGACCCCTCGATGGCAAGCTACCGCCACACGCTGCACGACCTGATCCGCAGCAAGGCGCACGCCCTCAGCCGCGAGGAAGAAAAACTCCTCGCCATGGCCGGAGAAGTCGCCGCCGCCCCCCAGACCATCTACAAGATGCTCGACAACGCCGACATCCGCTTCCCCAGCGTCGAGACCCCCGAAGGCCCGGCCGAAATTTCCCACGGCTCATTCATCCATATGATGCAAAACCCCGATCGGGAACTGCGCGCCGACGTGTTCGAGAAATTCTACACGACGTATACTGGACTCAAAAACACCTACGCCGCCGCGCTTTCGAGCTCGATCAAGGGCGACATCTTCGCCGCCCGCGCCCGCCACTACCCGAGCGCACTCGAAGCCTCCCTCCACGACGACAACGTCCCCGTCAGCGTCTACGACAGCCTGATCGAGGCCGTACACGAAAAACTGCCGTCGATCGCGCGCTACATGGACATGCGGAAACGCGCCCTCAAGCTCGATGCACTTCACATGTACGACCTTTACGCGCCGCTGTCCGACGCCGACTTCCACATCGAATACCCCGATGCCCAGCGCATCGTCATGGAAGGACTGGCACCGCTCGGCAGCGATTACGCCGCCATGCTCCGGCAAGCCTTTGACGCGCGCTGGATCGACGTCTACGAAAACCGCGGCAAGTCGAGCGGCGCCTATTGCTGGGGCTGCTACGGCACCCACCCCTACGTGCTGCTCAACTACCAGCCCAACATCGACAGCGTGTTCACGATCGCGCACGAGCTCGGCCACGCCATGCATTCGCACTACAGCGACACCACCCAAGACTACACCAACGCGCAATACAAAATCTTCGTCGCGGAAGTCGCTTCGACCGTGAATGAAACGCTTCTCATGACGCATATGCTGGCGCATGAGAACGACAAAGCCCGCCGCCTCCGCCTGCTGAACTACTACCTCGAACAGTTCCGCACGACGGTCTATCGCCAGGTCATGTTCGCTGAATTCGAAAAGCTCACACACACCATGGCCGAAAGCGGCGAAGCCCTCACCGCCGAGGCCTTCGAGGCGCAATACCTCGACCTCAACCGCCTCTATTACGGCAAAGGCATGATCGTCGACCCGCTGATCGGCATTGAGTGGGCGCGGATCTCCCATTTCTACAACGCGTTTTACGTCTACAAGTACGCGACCGGCTTCTCGGCGGCTGTGGCGCTCTCCCGCGCCATCCTCGAAGAAGGCGCTCCGGCCGCCGAACGCTACCACGCCTTTTTGTCGAGCGGCGGCAGCGACTACCCGCTGGAGCTGCTCAAACGCGCTGGCGTCGATCTCACGACGCCTGAACCCGTCGTGTCGGCGCTCGCGCTCTTCGACGACCTTTTGACACAATTCGAGGCGCTTGTATAGCCACCGGGGGAGGGGTTTCCATGATTCAAGGTTTGGATCTGCGCGAAGGCGCCGTCGCTGTCTACGCAGGCTTGCGCTCGATCGAGGGGCTGCGCACCATCGATGACGATACGCTGCGCGCTATGATCGACGCCGCCATCGCCGCCGACATCGCCTACATGGAAAACGCCGGCGTCGAAGAAGGCGCACCCTACGACGAGGACGACGCCTTTTCCGCCATCTCCGGCGCCCTCCGGAAACGCTTTCCGGCGCGAAAGGCGCTCGTCGCCAGCTTCGTCGACGATTACCTCGAAGCCTGGGAAGTCTACCTCGAATCCGTCGGCTTGATCGAGTGGGATTGAGAATCGCCCAATGGCACAAAAAAGCCCCTAACCGTTTGGTTAGGGGCTTTACGCTTGGCGCGCATGGCGGGACTCGAACCTACAACCTTCTGGTCCGTAGTCAAATGGATTGGCGGCAAGCCACTCCAGAAGGCTCCAAGGCGATCCGGCAAACGCCCTATCTGAGGGATATTTTAGTATTGCAAAACCAGCGTGCGACATGCTGTTCCGAGGCAAACCGAAAGGCGATGTGGCAAATATGTGGCAACGTGGCAAGCAAAAAAGCGGCAGGTTTAGAGGCCTGCCGCCTTTTTGCTGCTGGAGTTTTTCCGCAAATCAATCACATGGAATGGCGAAAATGCAAGCTGTGCGTCTTCGAGTTCTTCGAGCGTTGGGCTGTCCGGCAGGGATTCGTAGAATCGATCCTCGATGTAGGCATGGTACTCGGTTGCGTCAACGAAGTACACCTTGCATATCCGCGAAAACTCTTCATTCAGTGCTCGGCATTTTTCGTTGATGCCGTGCAGCCGGTATTCCTCGTTCATCAAGCAGCGTAGCTCATTCAGTCGGTCGTAGTGCTCGTTTCGTTGCATAATACCCCCTCGGCATTTTCTTGCAGTCGCCAAAAGGGTACATAAAAGGCGGCTGCGGCTTCCATCCTGACAACCAGTAAAGCAGCGTAGAGGTGCGCGCCAACGGATGGCGCGCAGCCTCCAGAGGCTACCCTACCGGAGCAGCAAAAGGCGCGTGTAGGCCGAAAATCGATAACGATCTTCGTCGAACCCCACGCGCATTATCATCAGGATAAAGCCGCCACGCCGCCTATGAGCCGTCCTATTGTTCCAAACTGCGCGGGACGTTTGCGGGGCGGAACAAAGTTTGATATACTCAAAACGGGTCGTGACGCTCCGAAAGGAGTTGCATAGGGTCGATGCTTAACGGTAGCGCCCTGTGTTTAGACGAGAAGTGGAAAGTTTAGCGGCAGACCACTTTCGTCCGTCACGGCCTCTTTAATTGCTGTCCGATGCCTCAATTATAGTAGATTGGTCGATCCCGGTCAAACATACGATTTGCAATCATATACTTTTCTTTATTTACATTCTATAAACAAGCGGGGATCTTTCATCGTCCATAGCATTACTTTGCAAAATAATTGAAGTTACTTGAGTATTTGTAGTTGGATGTGATATTATTCATGATAAAAGTTGCGTTCTCGCATTTCCTGCTATAGATTATTTGGAGGCATCATGGTTAAACTATCTGACAATCATCCCGAAAAGTGGGCCAAAAGTAACCATTCAAAAGTAAAACACATTTTATTGGAGAAATATATTGGCGCTTGGGTGCGGGTTATTGGCAAATGGAGTAGACAACTGCTTTATGTCGATGGATTTGCAGGTCGTAACGAATACATTGATGGTTCTCCTGGTTCTCCTTCTATAGCGATCAATACTTTCGCACAAATTAGCAACTTAAATTCGGAAGTGATTTGCTTCTTTGTCGAGAACGATAAAGAAAATTTCTCGAATTTAAAGAAAACCATTGAACAACACGAACTCCCTGAAAATGTGAAGGCACACTGCAAAAACGATAGATTTGATACTGCAATTAACACACTCCTTGATCGTTTTGATGAACGCCACGTAATTCTGCCATCGTTTTACTTTATTGATCCATTCGGTTACACGGGCATACCATTTTCTACAATTCAAAGATTGTTAAGCAAACAAAAATCTGAGGTTTTTATCAACTTTATGATAAGGGATGTTCATCGGTTTTTGACACATCCTAATCAAGGTATGAATTTTGATGAGCTGTTCGGCTGTAGTAATTGGAAGGATTTAATTGATGAAAAAGAACGAAGAAATGCCCTGCTAAGTTTTTACATCAATAGGCTGCTTTTAGATACAGGAGCAAAGTATTGCATTCCCTTTAAATTCTGCGAAGATGAGAAAAACAGCGAAATATATTACATGATTTATGCAACTGGTCATTTTAAAGGGTTAGATATAATGAAGGATATTATGGCTAAACAGAATGCAAATTTTGCTTTTTTGGGGCCGAAAGAATATGAATACCAACAGACACGGTACACAACTTTGTATAATAACGAGGAAGAACAAGTTCGCAATATGATCCTGAATGAATATAAGGGTAAAATTATCGGGTTTGATGCCTTACGTGAAGAAACTTGGTATTTGCCTATTGCAAGGACTACTTACAATAAAGTATGCAGGGCTTTGGAAAAAGAGGGTTCAATCAGAGTTAATAGAATTTCATCGGCAAAAACTGGAATTAAGGAGAAAGATCAAATAGTAATTCCATAAAGCTTGACAGCAGAACAATTGTTTGGTATTGTTGATTTATAAGGGGGTGAGTACCGTGAAAGAGATCATACGGAAGAGCCTTTTATACAAGACAGGTGTTGAATACGGCGACTATACGATTAATCACGCATTTGGTTGCTCACACGGGTGCAAATACCCATGTTACGCTTTCTTAATGGCTAAGCGGTTTGGCAAAGCGAAAACTTACGAACAGTGGTGTGAACCGTCTTTGGTTTCGAATGCGGTCGAGCTCTTAAAAAAAGAAATCCCGGCGAAACGTTCGAAAATAGACTCGGTACATCTGTGTTTTTCTACAGATCCATTTATGTTTCGCTATCCAGAAATTTGTGATATGAGCATTAAACTCATTCGAATCTTAAATGAAAGCGATATTTCTTGTACTGCGCTTACAAAGGGCGTTTTTCCCGCAGAGTTATTAGATACTGATCGGGCTATGAATCGATATGGCATTACGCTCATTTCATTAAATGAGGATTTTCGAATAGAGTATGAACCAGGTTCTGCTCCATATGAAATGCGTCTGGCATCGCTTCGCCAACTGCACGATGCGGGATTCAAGACATGGGTAAGTATCGAGCCTTATCCGACACCTAATATCTTGGAACAAGATTTTGATGAAATATTGAATGCTATTAGTTTTGTTGATAGAATTATATTCGGGAAACTTAATTATAATCCGCTTGTGACAAAATTCCCGGATCGTAAGAACTTTTTCACCACCTTAGCGTATAGAGTTATTGAGTTTTGCGAACACAACCGAAAGGAATATCACATAAAGGATGGCACTTTGG
Organism: Eubacteriales bacterium; assembly: GCA_031553675.1. GTDB lineage: Bacteria > Bacillota > Clostridia > Christensenellales > CALWSW01 > JAVBLF01. Next base: position 9,377 of record JAVBLF010000098.1, read on the forward strand.
TTGAAAATAATATTAACCCGTTTTAAATGCTGAATGGGTTATATAGAATTTAGAATATGAGCTTCTCGTATGTTTTAGCGAGGGCTCATATTCGTATAATTCTATTATGCGCAAATTCTGTTAGCTATATGCAATTGACCTCTTTTGCTTCAAAACTGCTTTTTCAACCAATGCGTGAATCAACCCTTCAAGCTCGACGCCCACGCTGCCGAGCAATTCAGCCGCCGGATCGTCAACCAACGCCTTTACGCGCTCCAATGCCATACCTTTAAGTTCCTCGACCTGTGTTTTCGTAAGCTTGCCGTTACCTTCTTTCTTCCAACGCTCCACGATGTCTTGCTGCAACGCCGCAACGGTAGCGTTCGTTGCCGTTTCAAGGCGCGCCAGACTCAGGTTGATCTTCTCGTTCTTGATCTTGCTCTGCACAAAGGCGACGAGGAGCGTCACCGCACCGGTTGCGATGGCGACGGCCAGAGTCGTCACGACTTCCATGATCATGTTTTCCATACCTTCCTTCCTTCCTTATTTCAATTACTGGGGCGAAAATGAAATAAGCGGGGCGTATGACCTCGCTTATTTCGATTTACGTTACTTATCCAGCCCGTCCAGGCGCTTGTGCGCTTGTTTGGCAGATTCTTCGACGCGCGTCACGCGCTCTGTCAGAACGTCAAACTCCTTCTTCTGCGCGCGTTGCTCGACGCGAATTTCATCCACGCCGCGCTTGATGTACTCCACATCAGTACGCAAGAGCGCGTCCGCTGCCGCCTCTGAATGCGTCTGCGATTTCTGCGTGCGGGCAAAACCCAGCCATCCCAAAAGCACCCCGCTCAATGCCGACAAGACACTGATGATCGGCGTCCACTCCATTGTCACCACCATACCTTCCGCATCATTTTTTGATCTTGATGAACTGGTCGAACATGTATCCGGACACGGGCGCATCGCCGATCAGCGTCACCACACGCGACCAGCCGCCGCTTCGTTCGCCAATGACAAGCGGCTGTCCCTTATCAACGCTACCGAGGATGGTGCCATTCGGCTTCTGCCGAATCTTCACTTCGTCGCCGATGCATTCGCCAAGCTGCTCCGTGATGACGGCTTTCGCTGTTTCCTCGCGAAGCCGCGCCACAGCAACGATCGCGGCTCCGTAGAGGTCAATGCTTGTCCGGACAACGCCGTACTTGGTGCCGCGCGCGTGGATCATCGTTTCAGGGCTTTCGACCAGTGCGACGTGTGTAATCTTGTTCCAGCCATCGCGTGAATCGCTCGTGCGGATGAACACGATGTCGCCCGGCATGGGCGTGTACCCTTGCTTTACGAGCGTCGCAATGCTGGTGAGCTGCTTTCCGAGTACGCCTGTCGATGCCGGGTAGATCAGGTCAAGCCCCTTGTCGTAGACCAGGTAGCAGCTCGTGTTGTTCTCGGTCTGGAACGTGTAGCCCGCGTCGGCAAAAGCCCTATCGACCAACGAAGAGCAAT
>JAVBLF010000037.1:0-40089 GCA_031553675.1 Eubacteriales bacterium
ACTTCGTCGATCACGTTTTTTTCGGGGTGCAACGCGGCGAGGGTTTGGTCATAGTAACCGGGCTGCACGCCGGTACCGAGAAAAACGCTCCCCTTCTCCGGCGCGAGCCGACCGAGCAAGATCTTGAGCAGCGTCGTCTTGCCGCAGCCGTTGGCGCCGAGCAGAAAGACGCGCTCGCCCGCACGGATGTGGAGATCGACGTTTCGAAAGAGCGTCCGATCGCCAAAGGACTTCGCGAGCCCCTCCGCCATGAGAACGTCTTGGCCGCTGGGGTTTCGCGCCTTGAAATGGAAGGCGATCGCATCCGGACCTTTTTCGGGTTTGACGAGGTCCCTTTCGAGCCGCGCGATCTGCTTCAGTTTGCTTTCGGCGGTGCGGATGTTGCGCTCGCGATTCCATTGCCGCTGCTGGGCGACGATGCCTTCGATGCGCTTGATCTCGCGCGTCGTCGTATCGTAGTGGTGCTGGTCAATGTCGCGTTCGCGATCCTTCTTTTCCAGATAGGTCGAATAATTCCCCTGGTAGGCCTTGAACTTTTTGTTTTCGATCTCGAAGGTGCGCTTCGTCACCTTGTCCAAAAAATAACGGTCGTGCGAGATCGCGATCACGGCGCCCGGGTAAGCGTTCAAATAGTTTTCAAGCCATTCGACGCCCGCGATGTCGAGGTGGTTGGTCGGTTCGTCGAGCAGCAGAAGATTCGCGCCCGACAACAACATGCGGGCGAGTAGTACCTTCGACTTTTCGCCGCCCGAAAGTTTGGCCACGGGGCGGTCAAACATCGCTTCGTCGAAGCCCAGGCCGAGCAAAGCCGCGCGCGTGCGGCTGCGGTAAGTGAGACCGCCCTCGTTTTCGAAGCGCTCTTGCAGCGCATGTTGCTTGACGGTCAGCGCGGCGAGCGCGGTTTCCGGTGCCGTGCGCAGGTCGGCTTCCACAGAGAGCAAGTCCGCTTCCAACGCCATGAGCGGCGCGAACACCGAAAGCACCTGTTCGTAGGCAGTCGTCGCGTCGTCGTTGCTGACGTGCTGCTCGACGTAGCCCAGTACGAGCGATTTCGTGCGCTGGATCTGGCCGTCGCCCTTGGCTTCGCCCGTGATCAGCTTGAAAAGCGTCGTTTTGCCGCAGCCGTTGACGCCGACGAGGCCGATCTTTTCGCCTTCCTGCACGTCAAACGAAACGGATGAAAAGAGCGTCCGTTCGCCGAAGGAAAGGCCGACTTGGCTGGCGCTAAGTATGATCATCGTTTCTAAATCCTTTGCGGTTTTTGCCGTATGTATCATAGCATATCGGCGCGAAAATCTCAAAGTGCGACGCGTTTTGGAGGCGCGATCACGCCGCTTGGCACGCTCGAATGCGGTTTACAGTCATTTGCACTGGTCGATGGCGGACAATTGGGCTAGACTACGATCAAGATGTGCAAATCCGACGACAGGAGGAATGAAGGATGAAACACAAAGGGCTGCTTGTTTTCGTAGCTGTGCTGGTCGTGCTGATCCTGCTCGTGGGCGCTGCGGTCTCGGGCTACAATGGCTTGATCGGTAAGAGCGAAGAAGTCAATCGGGCGCGACAGGACATCGACGTCCAACTGCAAAGGCGCAATGACCTGATCCCCAACCTCGTCGCCACCGTGAAAGGCTACGCTTCGCATGAGGAAGCCATCTTTACGGCGATCGCCGAGGCGCGCGCCGCCATGAACAACCCGTCGGGCATGAGCGTCGACGAACTCGCCCAGGCCGACGCCGCCATGCAGAGCGCCCTGTCGCGGCTGCTGGTCGTCGTCGAGAATTACCCCGACCTCAAGGCCAGTCAGAATTTCATCGGGCTGCAAGACCAGCTCGAAGGCACGGAAAACCGCATCAGCGTCGCGCGCACCAATTACAACGAGGTGGTTGGCCGCTACAACAAGGCGATCCGGGGTTTCCCGGGCAGTCTCTTGGCCGGCATGATGGGTCTCAGCCCCGCCGCCTATTACGAGGCCGCGCCGGGCAGCGAAGTCGCGCCGACGGTCGATTTCGGCGCCTGATCCGCGTCGGCATCGACACACAACGTAGAGGGTGATGGGTATGAAACGGTGGCTACACACAGCGCGTTCCTTCGCAGCGCTGATCTTGATCTGCGTTGTGATCGCGCTGCAAACGTACGGGTCGGCATCGGCGGCCAAAAAGGCGCCGGTCGAACCGACGGATGCTTTCTTTGTCAACGATTATGCCGACGTGATCGCACCTGCGGACGAAACGGCGATCATGGAGCTAGCGGTCGACCTTTACGACCAAACGAAAGCGCAGGTCGTCGTACTGACCGTCCCCGACCTCGGCGGGCAGGACCTCGAAAGCTACAGCTACGACGTCGCGACGGGCTGGGGCATCGGCGACGAAGCGCTCGACAACGGAGTCCTGATACTCGTTTCCATCGGCGATCGCCAGTCGCGCATCGAAGTGGGGCGGGGGCTCGAGGGCTGCCTGACCGACATCGCGACGGGGCGCATTCAGGACGAGTATATGATCCCTTCCTTCCTGCAAGATGACTATTCCACCGGCATCCGCGAAGGCTTTCGGGCAGTTGCGGCGGTGGTATATGACGAATACGGCGTCGAGCCCAAAAGCTTCGACGCAAACGGCTACGACGTCTCCTCCATCCGAGCACCCGAAGAAAAAAGGCAGGCAGGCCTACTCGCATTCGTTGCGAGAAACGCCTTCGTAATACTCTTCCTTCTCATCGCATTCATCAACGTCATCGTAAACGCATTGCGCCCCGGCTATCGCAGGCGCGGCAGCCGCTGGGGTGGCTGGTGGTGGGGCGGCGGTGGCGGCGGTGGTGGATGGAGCGGCGGTTCCGGTGGCGGCGGTTATTCGGGCGGCGGCGGCGACTTCGGCGGCGGCGGCAGCTCCCGCGGCTGGTGAAGCAAAATCCGGCACGTAATCAAGTGTCGCGGCGTCGCGATCCTGCACGTAGACCTTCGTCTGGCCAAGCTCCCACGCGTGGTCGACGACCGACTGGTATTCAAAGCGCGTCACGCGGCGGTCGATCTCGGGGTGCTCGCTGGCGCGGTGGGTCGGGACGTACTGCGCCATCAGGCTGATGTAAGCGTGCGGCAAGTGCTCCGCGATCCAATCGACGATGGCGATCGCGTCTTTGCGCTTGCCCGGCAACACGAGGTGGCGCACGATCAACCCCCGCCGCATGAGGCCATCGCCGTCAAGTATCGCCTCTCCGGTCTGCCGCGCCATTTCGAGCAGCGCTTTGCGCACCGTTTCGACGTAGCCGCGCGCCTTGGAATAACGCCAAGCAGCGTCGTCGTCGATGTACTTGAAATCGGGCAGATAGACGTCGACCAGCCCATCGAGCATCTGAAGCGTCTCGACGCATTCATAGGCATTCGTGTTGTAGACAAAGGGCAGCGGGAAACCGCGCCCTTTTGCGATCGCGATGGCGTTCGCGATCGACGGCGCAAAGTGGCAGGGCGTGACCAAATTGATGTTGTGGACGCCACGATCGGCCAACGCAAAAAATCGATCGGCCAGCACGTCAGGCATAATCCCCTCGCCGAAGCAAGATGTACTGATCGCGCTGTTTTGGCAGTAGACACAGCGGAGGTTGCAGCCCGCGAAAAAGATCGCGCCCGATCCCCGCGTGCCGCTGATCGGCGGTTCTTCCCAGCGATGAACGGTTTCATGCGCGATTACGGCATGTTCCGGCGCGCGGCAAAAGCCCAAAACTTCTTGGCGATCGGCGTCGCAGCGTCGCGGGCAAATTGTACAGACCATAACGTCCTTTCATGACAAAAAAAGACGGCACTGCGGCGGGAAGCCGTTTTTTTTGGCCGTTTTGTGCATTGGACAATCGATGGCGACGTTTTATAATGAATGAATCACCGTTCAAAATCGTCCCATCTCGCAGCATCCCGTCATTATATCGCAGGCAAATCAGCCTGTCCATGCACATCTTTTGCGCGAAAGGAGAACGTTATGAACGAAGCATTGTACAATGAACGACTCCGCCGCATCGAGACAGCCGCCAAACTCGGACAACCCGACCGTGTCCCCAACATCACCCTGATCGGCGCCTTCCCCTACCACGAATACGGCGTGACGATGGCCGAATCCATGGTGGATTTCGACAAGGCCACAGAAGCCCTTGTACGCTTTTACCGCGAGTTTCCGCAGATCGACGCAGGGGCGGGTCTGGGCTTTACGCTCTCGGCCAAACTGCTCGAGCATTCGGGCATCAAGTGCCTGCGCTGGCCGGGCGACCCGAAGGGTCTGGATGTCAACAACACCTTCCAGTACATCGAATATCCCACAATGGAAGAAGACGAATACGACGAGTATTTCGACAACGCCGAGAAATTCGTCATCCAAAAATACCTGCCGCGCGTCTTTTCGATCTTTGAGCCTTTCGCGAAGATCGATTTTTCGTCGCTGCCGGGCGGGCATTACCTCGACGGGATCGCCGCCTTTACGACGCCGGAGCTGATCGAAACCTACAAGGCGCTGATCGCCTGCGCCGAAGAACAGCAGCGTTTCCTCGTCGCATCGGCCCAGTCGGATCAACTCGTGCGCGAATTGGGCTTCCCGTCGGTCATGGGCGGCGGTAGCGCAACGGCCTTTGATATGATCGGCGACACACTGCGCTGCACCTTCGGCTTCATGCCCGACCTCGTCGAGCGGCCGGACAAGGTAACGCGGCTCCTCCAGATCTTCGTCAAAAAGCACATCGAGCACTCGATCGGATTCAGCCGCATGCTGGGCAGCCAGTACGCCTGGGTCATGCTCCACAAAGGCTTCGACAACTTCATCAGCGACGAGATGTACAAGACCTTCTATTGGCCCTATTTGCAGGAATGGATCCTCGCGATGATCGACGCCGACCTCACGCCCGTCGTCTACACCGAAGGCTCCTACACGACCCGCCTCCCCTACCTCGCCGACGTCCCCAAGGGCAAAGTCATCTACCATTTCGAAGAAGTCGACCTCGCCGCGGCCAAAAAGACGTTGGGCGGCACAGCGGCCATCATGGGTGCCTTCCCGATGTTCACGCTGACCAACGGCACAAAGCAGCAGGTCGCTGACAAAGTCAAGGAGACGATCGACGTCTTGGCCCCCGGCGGCGGCTATCTCTTCGCGACGGGCTCGTCTGTCGAGCAATGCAGCCGCGAAAACCTCGAAACGATGTTCGAAACGGTAGAGCAGTACGGAAAATACTGATCGCCACGCAAATTGATTGGGTGCGGTGGGACGCGTTCTATGGTAGAATGGGGGCGTTCACCGCACCATTTTTTTGTTTGGGAGGTCGAGAACATGCGCTACATCTGCCGTTTTTGCGGCTATCATTACGACGAGTCAACGGAAAGCAAACCGCTTCATTCTTTGGCGTACTGCCCGCTCTGCGGGACGGACGCAAGCAATTATAAGCCCGACGACGAGGCCCCCATCACCGTTTCGCCGGATGGCCCCCAGGCGCGGATGGACACGGCGCCGGAGTCCGCCTCGCCCGCGCCGCTGCCGCAGACCCTCGCCTATCCGGAAGAAACCGCCCGCGAGGACGAGCACGAGCGCCACATGGCCGACATCCACGCGATGGCTGTATCGGGCACCAGCCTCATCGGATCGATGGGCGTGCGGCCTATCAAGCCTTCGTGGGACGAGATCCTGATCCTCGGTGCCCAGCTCGACCCCATGCCGCTCGACGAGCATGCCGACGTCCGCGTCGAGACGGTGATCGGCAAGCGGGCTGCCCAACCCATGGTGCTCGACATGCCGGTCTTCGTCTCGCACATGTCCTTCGGCGCACTGTCCAAGGAAGTGAAGGTTTCGCTCGCACGAGGCTCCGCGATGGCAAAAACGGCTATGTGCAGCGGCGAAGGTGGCATCCTGCCCGAAGAGAGAGACGCGGCTTACAAATACATCTTCGAATACGTGCCCAACCGCTACAGCGTGACCGACGAAAACCTGCGCCGTTCCGACGCGATCGAGATCAAAATCGGCCAAGGGACGAAGCCGGGCATGGGCGGGCATCTGCCGGGCGAAAAGGTGACGGAGGAGATCGCGCGCATCCGCGAAAAACCCGTCGGTCAGGACGTGATCAGCCCGTCGACCATCCCCGGCATCCGGACGCGCGAAGATCTGAAAGCCCTCGTGTCCGAGCTGCGGGAGCGTTCGGGCGGACGGCCGATCGGCATCAAGATCGCCGCCGGACACATCGAACGCGATCTGGCTTTCTTGCTCGATGCGGGCGCGGACTTCGTGACGATCGACGGACGGGGCGGCGCGACAGGTGCCAGCCCAAAGCTCCTTCGCGACGCCACGAGCGTGCCGACGATCTATGCGCTGCACCGCGCGCGCAAAGCCCTCGACGCGGCGGGTTCCGACATTGAGCTCGTGATCACGGGCGGCCTGCGCGTGTCGTCCGACTTTGCCAAGGCGATCGCCATGGGGGCCGACGCCGTCGCGATCGCATCCGCCGCGCTGATCGCCGCCGCCTGCCAACAGTACCGGATCTGCAACAGCGGCTACTGTCCGGTCGGCGTCGCGACGCAGGACCCCGAAATGCGAAAGCGCATCGATCTGGACGCCGCCAGCCACCGCGTGTACAACTTTTTGCACGTCACGCGCGAAGAGCTCAAGACCTACGGCCGCATCACCGGTCACGCCGACATCCACAGTCTGAGCACACACGATCTCGTCACGATCGACTCCGAGATCGCGGCGCACACCACGATAGCCCACGCCTGACACCCGCACCGACACGAAGGAGGAAGCCATGGCATTACACGTTTCGTTGGCCTTCGAAGGCAAAGCCCGTGAAGCACTCACCTTTTACACCGGCGTATTCGGTCTGCCCATGCCCGAGATCATGTCCTATTCCGACATGCCGCCAGATCCGGATTGGGTGCTGCCAGAAGAAGCCAAAGATTGGATCATGTACACCAGCATCGAGATCTTGGGCGTCAACGTCATGATGTCCGACATGCCGCCGGGCATGCCGCTCACCGTTGGAAAGAACGTCGGACTCGCGATCATCGACGCGGACGAAGCACTGCTTCGCCGCCTGTGGGACGCGCTGCTCGAGGGTGGCTCGGTCGAAATGGAATTGCAAAAGACCTTTTGGAGCGGCTGCTACGGCATGCTCACGGACAAATACGGCATCGACTGGCAATTCAACCTCGACAGCGAAGGCACCCCCATGTAACCCCTGTAAACGTATAGACGCAAAAAAGTGGCCGCAATCGGGCCACTTTTTTTCTCATAGACGCGTTGATCCGATCCCCCGAACGCCCGCAGCATCAAGCGCCGCAGATCTCGCCCGGTTCTTCATAGGGCTCGATGTAATCCTCGTCACAGACGATCGCCGCCTCGGGCAAGCGCACCCGTTCGGCGCTGGGGAGCACCATGCCGGGACGCGCGACGTTTGTGCACCACCAGTGGGCAAAGCGCGCGACGCCGTCTTCGAGCAAAACGCGCGGTTGATAGCCGATCTCCTTTTGTGCGCGCTCGATGTTGAGCGTCAGCGACCTCCCGAGCTGCCCGACGTCAAAGCGAGTCATCCATGGCTGTTTGAAATCCCAGCGTCGCCCGCGCCATTCCATCAGACGCGCCGAGAGATCCATAATCGGGTAAGGGAGGGGCATGCAGTGACTCTGGATTTCGGTGGAAGCAAAGAGCATGTCGAACAGCGCTTTCCACGCGATCGGCTGGCCATTCGAGATGTTGTAAGCGCGGCCCCGGTATCGCCCCGGCGCGCCGGCCGCCAAGACCAAGGCGTCGATCACATTGTCGACGTAGGTCGGGTCGAGAAGCGGCGATCCGCCCCGCATCAGCGGGATGAAGCGGTCTTCATTCCAACCGAGAAGGCGCGGGAGAAAGGCGCGATCCCCCGGCCCAAAAAAAGGCCCTGGACGCAAAATCAGCGCGTCGAAGCCGCGATCACAGGCATCGAGCAGGAGCTTTTCGGACAAATGCTTTGTCGCGGCGTAATCGTTGGCAAAGGCGCTCGGCAAAAAGCTTTCCTTCACGCCGACGCGATCCTGAAAATCGAAGTATATCGACGCCGTCGAAACGTGGACGAAGCGCGTCACGCCGCCCTTTTCACAGCCCTCGATCAAGTGCGCGACAGCCTGCACATTGCTCTGGTAATAGTCCTGGTAATGCTCCCACGGCGCCGTCAGCGCCGCGCAATGGAAGACGTAATCCTGGCCGCGGCAAAGCGCGATCGCCGCGTTCCGGTCGTTGAGGTCGCAGGGCACAAAGCGAATGCCCCGGCTCCAAAACGCGGAGGCTTTCGTCTCGTCGCGCCCGGTCGCCGTCACGACGTAGCGCTGCCGCAGACATTCGACGGCGCGTCCGCCCAAAAAGCCGGTCGCACCGGTGACGAGAATATGGCTGCCCGCTGGAATGCCCATCGCTTACGCCTCCAAAGATTTCCCATTTGCCCCTTTATTGTATCATAAATTGTCGAACACAGAAAGTTCCCGTCGGATTTTGCGCAAAGATTTGAATCGCAGTATCCCAATTGTCCAAGCACTCCGCACATGTACGGCGCGCAAAAAAACGCCATGCGAAATTTCGCATGACGTTCTCCGCCTCGTTTGTCAGTGCTGCAATCGTCTCTCGTCCCACTGCGACAGACATCGCGCTTTGTCGTTCGCGACGGCCTCGACGACTTCCAGTCCGGAGCGAAAGGAATCAAATGTGCCGTCCCCGATCTCGTCGATCACCATGCCAAGCACGTTTTCATAGTACGCGTCGGGCGCGATCCGATCGGTCGTCTGCCAGAAATGCTGTTGGGATTCATCCGAAGCCAAGCGTTCGTATTCCCGCTTGACTTCCGCAATCAAGTGTTCTCTTTCCATCGTAGAGCTCCTGGGGGGCTATTTTTTGTCGTCGCCCGGTTGATGCCGGTTGCCGGACTGCCGCTTCGCGTTGTGGGTCTGGTTGTCGAACGCGCTTTGCGCGCTGGTCGGGCCGCCGTTCGCTTTCCGTTCTCGTACGTCTTTGGGATCGATCTGGCTGTCTTTTGCCATGAAAATCACCTCGCGCATAGTATGGACGTCGCGCGCCCAGCTATGCACACCCGATACTTCGATAGATGCATATTCGCATTGTGTAATTTTATCCGCATTTTCCAAAACATTTTCACAGATATATGGTTTTTTCTGGTGCAATATGGTATCATAAAATAGTATATATTCCCAGTAGGCAATCGAGGAGGATCCATGAAAATCGCGAAAGACACTTGCCGGGCGATCGCGCTGGTCGCCGCACTGGCTTCGGCGAGCGGCTGCGGCCTTTTGAAGCCGAAAGACGAAACGGAAACCGTCGCCGAAGAGGTCGTCAACGTGTCTTCGGCGCCGGTTTTCGACGCCACGGCAGAGACGCTGCCGACCGAAACGCCTGCCGCGCCGACCGCACAGCCTTCGGAAGCGCCGACCGAGCTGCCCACGCCTGCCTCGCCCGCCGCCGAAGTCAATCTGTCGGACGATCTGTATAGCTTCGAGCTCGCGCTCAACGGCGTCGTCTACACCTTGCCGGCTCCCTTTGCACAGTTCGCGCAAAACGGCTGGACCGGCGAAAATCTCACTTCCAAATCGCTCAACCCGAGCAGCATGACCCTGCTCGATGTGGTCGCAAATGGTCCCCAGCAAATTTATATCAGCTTCTGCAACAATGCCATGGACGTGCTGCCCTACGATCAGTGCAATGTCGGATCCATCTCGCTCGACCGCACACAGGCAAGCGCAGGCGCTCAGCTCGTCCTCCCCAAGGGCATTTCGCTCGGCGCGACCTACGAGGCGGTGGTCGCCGCGTATGGCCAGCCGACCGACCTATTTGACAGCGGCACAGCAAAATCGCTGACCTACCAGAGCGGCACGTATTCCGTCGTGACGATCGATATTGACAGCGCCACCAACCAAGTGTACCAGATCAAGGTCGAAAACCTCATTCCGAAACCCAACGCCAAAGCCCAGGCGACGGCGGCGCCCGCCGCATCCTCCGAGACGCCCGCCAGCGTCGGTGCCTACCAAGCGCCTGCCGCGCTGGGGGACAACTGGAACGCGTTCAACGTGAAATACGCGGGCACCCTCTACCACCTGCCGGCACCGGTCGCCGCCTTCGTCGCCAATGGCTGGGTCGTCGAATCGAACGCCAACGACCTCGTCGCCGGACAGAGCAGCACGGTAGGCATCGTGTTGCGCAAGGAGAACGAAACGCTCCGCACCACCGTGCGCAACTACGCCGACGCTGCACAGCCAGTGGCAAATTGCTTCGTCACATCGGTGCTCTACTCGGTCTGGGACACCAAAATTCCGCTCGAGCTGCCCAAGGGCATCACAGAAGCCTCCCACATCGAAGACATCATCGCGGCCTACGGACAGCCGACCAGCCAGGATTCGAGCGCCGGTTTCGACTACTACACCTACGGCGACATTTGGGAGAAGGTCGACATCGTCGTCGAAAAGGAGACGAACGCCATCATCAAGCTCGAAGTGGAGCACCACCCCAAGACGCTGACACCGTAACGATCGCTTGCGTCAAAACGCCCGCACGTTTCATCGTGCGGGCGTTTGCGCGTCCAGCAGCGCGCGCAATCGTGCGGCGGCGTCCCGAAAGTACGCGTCGTCGGGGTTCACTTGCAGCACAAAAGACACCCGCCCCAGGAGCGATCGAAGGTAGACTTCCGGCGCACGCCCATCGCCCGTCCACGCCAGATGCCCTGCTACTCCATGCGCAAAACAGTGGTGAATCTCCTGCCGCAGCGAACGTCGCGTCTCGCGATCGGCCTGCAGGCGCTCGTTCACAACGACGCCCGTCACCACCTGGCGGGTGTGCTTCGTCTGTACCCGCGTCTTCCCTTCGTTCAGCGCAAACCCCATGGCCTCCAGAAAGTGGCGAACCTTGCGAATGACGTCCCGCGGCGCAAATTCTCCCGAAAAGGACATGTCGTCGCTGTAACGCGTATACGCGATCCCTCTCTCCGCGCACCACACACCCATGTGATCGTCGAATGGCTTCATCACGAGGTTCGAAACGGCGGCAGAGGTCGGCGCTCCCTGCGGCAGGCGATCGCGGCGGCAACAGAGCCGCGTCAGCAGCGATCGGACTTCGGGCGGAAAGAGATGCCCTGGAAAGGCGCGCGCCCACACCATCGGATAGCGCACGCTGTCGAAAAACGACGCGATGTCGAGCTTGAGCAGCACAGGCTGCCCGCAGTGCGGTTGCGCGTTGTCGAGTATGCTTCGCCCGGCGCGGTAGGCCGTCGCATGCGGCGAAACGCGGAGTCCCTCGAGCACGTGGCGCAAGAGGTTCCGCTGGATCGTCTTGAGCAAGGGATCCGGTTCCCAGAGACGCCGAACCGTGCCGTCGCGTTTGGGAATCTCGATGGGGCGGTAATGGCTTTCCGCGTGCTTCGCCACGGCGTACAAACACGCGATCTGCGCATCTTCGGACAGCGCCGTCCCACCCAAAAGTCGCAGCGAGATCAAAAAGGACCGGCTCATCGCCGGCGTGCAGTATTTCCAAAGCATTCTGTCGGACATCACAAGCCTCAAAGCGCAGCATCGGGGCAATACCAAAAGGGCCGCCGCAGCACGTGTAGGGGTACCAGCCGAAGGCGATGGCACATGAAATGTGCTGTTGTACCTCGGAGCGGGCTGCGGTCTGATGGACGGGGTAGCATGACCCGGCGGCGACGCGCCGTCAGGCCGGACAAGCCGGAAACACTATTGCCCCTCTGCCGCTGTCTTTCGTTCCGGCCCAGTGAAAAGCCAAATATGGGTGCCACAAAAGCAGTCGATTCTGACAAGGCTTCCATCGGGTCGGGTACTACTCCCATTAAAAGCCGTTTTGCGCGCAAAGTCAAGCCGCAGCATCAAAGCGTACGCCGGATACCCCTACCGGGTATGGTTATTGTCGCACTTTCGTCGACCTGTTACAATGCTGTCAAGGCCTTACTACCATGAAAAGGAATAATCGAATGATGGCTTTTCGAAATCGTGCCGCTCAATTGCTCCGCCTGGGCGCGGGTGCGCTCGTCTTTGCGCTCTTCTTCACCGGATGCGCCAAACCTCCCGAACGTCCCGCCGAGCCAGCCGCCAACGAGACGGCTGCCGCTGACCAAACCGCCCCGGCCACAACGGAAGAGGCCGCCGCAGACGAAGTAAGCACCCGCAAAGACTCGCTTGTGATGGCGATCGCGTCTGAACCCGACGAGGGCTTCGACCCAATCACGGGTTGGGGCCGCTACGGCAACCCCCTCTTCCAAAGCACACTGCTCCGCGTCGACAAAGACATGCACTTCGTCAACGACCTCGCCGTGTCCTATGAGGCGTGCGACGACGCACTGACCTGGACATTCGTGCTGCGCGACGACGCCTTGTTCTCGGACGGCACGCCCGTTACCGCCGCAGACGTCGCGTTCAGCTTCCTTGCCGCGCGCGACGCCGGTACCGAGCTCGACCTGGGCTTTCTCCAGGACGCCGAACCCAAGGACGATCACACCGTGGTCTTTCACCTCAGCAAAGCGCAATCGACCTTCCTGAACAATGCCGCCACGCTGGGCATCGTTCCGAAAGCGTCCTACGGCCCCGGCTACGCTGAAAACCCCATCGGCTCCGGTCCCTTCGTGCTGGCGCAATGGGACAAAGGCCAGCAAGCCATCCTCGAGCGAAACGAAAGCTACTACGGCAATAAGCCCGCCTTTGAGAAGCTGACGTTGCTCTTCCTCGCCCAGGACGCCGCGCTCGCCGCCGCGCAAACCGGCAGCGTCGATGTCGTCGCGATCGCCGAGAGCATGGCCGAAACGCCCGTTCCCGGCATGACGCTCGTGCCGGTGCACACGGTCGACAACCGCGGTATCAGCTTCCCGATGGATCCGCCGGGCGGAACGACGCCGGACGGGCTGCCCTTCGGCAACGCCGTCAGCTCCGACGCCGCCATCCGCCAGGCCATGCAGGTCGGCATCAGCCGCCAGGCCATCATCGACGACGCGCTCTACGGCCACGGCCGCCCGGCGTACAGCGTCTGCGACGGCATGCCGTGGTGGAACGAGGCGAGCGTCGTGCAGGACGGCGACGCCGCGCAAGCCCAGGCCATCCTCGACGCGGCCGGCTGGAAAGACGCCGATGGCGACGGCATCCGTGAAAAGGACGGCGTCAAAGCCGAAATGCCCCTGATCTACCCCGCGGGCGACTCCACCCGCCAGAGTGTCGCCATGTCGGCCGCGCAGCAAGCCAAAACCTTCGGCCTTTCCCTCGTCGTCGAAGGAATGGGCTGGGACGACATTGGCAAGCGCATGTACAGCGAACCCGTGCTCTTCGGCTGGGGCGACCGCAGCCCGCTCGAAATGTTCAACCTCTACTACAGCGCGGGCAAACATGTCGGCTACAACGACGTCAACGGCTACGAAAACAAGTCTGTCGATGCGCACATGGAAGCCGCCCTCGCCGCCACGACGGCCGAAGCCGCCAACGCCGAATGGAAAGCGGCCCAGGAAGGCGTCATCGCCGACATCCCGTGGATCTGGCTCGTCAACGTCGATCACCTTTACCTCGTGCGCGACGGCCTCGACATCGGCGACCAGCCCCTCCACCCGCACGGCCACGGCTGGCCGATCTTGACGAACATCGACGAATGGTCCTGGAAAGACTGATCATACGATGGGAAGGAGCCCACGCTTGAAAGCACTCTCGACGATCGTCCGCAAAACCGCCAAGCTCTTGTCGCTGCTCTTCGCGATCAGCCTGCTCTCCTTCCTGCTCATGAGCGCTTCGCCGATCGATCCCGTGCAGGCCTACGTCGGCACCGAAACCTACGTTTCCGCCGAACAGCGCGCCCAGATCGAGGCCTACTGGGGCCTGAACGAGCCGCCCCACATGCGCTACCTCCACTGGCTCAACGCGCTGCTGCACGGCGATTTCGGCATCTCGATGATCTACCGCCGTCCGGTCTTGGCCGTCATCGGCGAAAAATTCACGGCCTCCCTCGCGCTGATGGGCTTCGCCTGGGTCTTCTCAGGCCTGCTCGGTTTCGGGCTCGGCCTGCTCTCGGGCAGCCTCCGCGGTTCACCCGCCGACCGCGCGATCAAGTTCGTCTGCCTGACCCTCTCGTCCACCCCAACTTTTTGGCTGGCCCTCGTCGCAATCGTGGTTTTCTCGGTCAAGCTGGGATGGTTCCCCGTCGCGCTGGGTGTGCCCGCCGGTCTGGCCGCGCAGGATGTCACGCTCGGCGCTCGCCTCCACCATCTGATCCTCCCCGCGCTGACACTGAGCGTTGCGGGCGTCCCCAACATCGCGCTCCACACCCGCAGCAAACTCATCGACATCCTCGAAAGCGACTATGTTCTCTATGCCCGGTCGCGCGGCAAAAGCCGCCTCTCCGTGCTCCGGCAGCACGGCATCCGCAACATCATGCTGCCCGCCATCACACTGCAATTCGCCGCGTTTAGCGAACTTTTCGGCGGCAGCGTGCTGACGGAACAGGTCTTCTCCTACCCCGGCCTGGGCGCCGCCACCGTCCAGGCCGGCCTGCGCGGCGACATGCCCCTGCTGCTCGGCATCGCCCTCTTTAGCGCGATCTTCGTCTTCTCCGGCAATCTGACCGCCAACATCCTCTACGGCATCGTCGATCCGCGCATTCGGGAGGGCGCGCTGCATGCGTAGCGCCATCCACGCCGCCCCGCACGGCTTTCTGCGGCGTTTGGGACTGTCGCGCAGGGCGCGCACGCTGCTGATACTCGCCCTCTCGACCCTCCTGCTCGCGGGCGTCTGCGTCGCCGGAATCACGATGCACGAGGACGCCTATGCCCCGAACTTCCAGGCCAAGAATCGTCCGCCCGATCTCGAACACCCGCTCGGCACCGACTGGATGGGGCGCGACATGCTCGCCCGCACGATCAAGGGGCTGACGATCAGCATCGGCATCGGGCTGCCTGCCTGTGCCGTCAGTGCCGTGATCGCGCTCGGCTTGGCCCTCTTGGCCGTCATCGGCGGGAAAACGGCCGATGCGGTCATCACCTGGCTGATCGACCTCGTCATGGGCCTGCCCCACCTGATCCTCCTGATCCTGATCTCCTTCATGCTCGGCAAGGGCGCCAAGGGCGTCGTTTTCGCCGTCATCCTGACCCACTGGACGAGTTTGGCGCGGGTGCTGCGTTCCGAGACGCTCGAAAAACGTCAAGCCCCTTACGTCCAGATCGCCCGCCACCTCGGCAAGTCCCCCGGCTGGATCGCGCGGCATCACATCCTCCCCCACCTATTGCCGCAGGTTTTCGTCGGGACGATACTCCTCTTCCCCCACGCCATCCTGCACGAGGCGTCGATCACCTTCCTCGGCTTTGGCCTCCCCCCCGAAACCCCCGCCATCGGCGTCATCCTGTCCGAGTCGATGAAATACCTCTCGACGGGACAGTGGTGGCTGGCCTTCTTCCCCGGTCTGGCACTGCTGATCGTCGTCATGCTCTTCGACGCGATCGGCGAAAACTGCCGCATGTTGCTCGATCCCCGCAGCGCACAGGATTGAGGAACGTTTTTGGGGACTTCGTCCCCTAACCCCTGGCCAAAGCGGCAAGCCCCTTTGGAATCCCTACTGATTGGGGTAGTGTTCTTACATCTTGCTTACAGGTCAATTGCCTTTTTGAATCCCTGCTGTTGATCTCTATCGATGACTGGATTGCGAGGAACGAATATGGATCCACGACTGCACGACCACAGCCAAAACCCGCCGCTTCTCGAAGTGGAGGGCTTGAGCGTCTCCTTTTCGCAGTACGAAAGCGGCTTGCGTCGCCGCGATCTACGCGTGATCCACGAGCTCAGCCTCGACGTTCACGCCGGGGAAATCCTCGCGATCGCCGGGTCAAGTGGTTCGGGCAAGAGCCTCTTTGCCCACGCCGTGCTCGGCCTCTTGCCGGGCAACGCCCGCGTCGAAGGCACGCTCCGTTACAAGGGCGAGGACTTGACGCCCGAGCGTCAGGAAAAGCTCCGCGGCGCAGAACTCGGCTTTGTGCCGCAGTCGGTCAACTTCCTCGACCCCCTGATGCGCGTGGACGATCAGGTGGCGAGCGGCCTTGAAGCCGAACACAGAGCCAAGGGCGCACCATCCGATCCCACCAGCATCCGCAGCGCCGTTCGCGGGGTCTTCCAGCGCCTCGGCCTCGACGCGTCCGCCGCCCGCAAATACCCCTTCCAACTCTCGGGCGGCATGGCGCGACGCGTGCTGGTGTCGTCGGCCATGATCGGCGGCGCTTCCCTGATCATCGCAGACGAACCGACCCCCGGCCTCGATCCCGCCCTGGCCAAAGAAACCATGCAAGCCCTCCGCCAACTCGCCGACGAGGGGCGTGGCGTCGTGCTGATCACCCACGACATCGACCTCGCCTTCGACGTCGCCGACCGCATCGCCGTCTTCTACGCGGGCACGGCACTCGAAGTCGCGCCGATCGCCGACTTTGCGCACGATCACACCCTCCGTCACCCCTACACAAAAGCCCTCTGGCATGCCCTGCCGCAAAACGGCTTCGCGCCTTTTCCCGGCTTCCAGCCCTACGCCCTCGATCTCCCGCAGGGCTGCGTCTTCGGGCCGCGCTGCCCGCATCAGACCCGCGACTGCGTGTCCCACGCCCCCCGCATGCGCAAAGTGCGCGACGCCTGGGTGAGGTGCTGCCATGCGACTTGAGGCGCATGGGCTGGGCTTCCGCTACGGCAAGGGCGATTGGGTCTTCCGTCATCTCGACTTCGCGATCGCGGAAGGCGAACGCCTTGGGCTGATCGGCCCTTCCGGTTGCGGCAAAAGTACGCTGGCCAAGTTGCTTGCGGGCTACCTGCAAGCCCACGAGGGCCAAATCACACTCGACGGCAAGCCCCTCCCCGCTCACGGTTTCTGTCCGGTGCAACTCGTCTGGCAGCACCCCGAGCAGGCCATCAACCCGCGCTGGAAGATGGCGCGCGTCGTCTCGGAAGCCCACGATCCCGACCCCCAGCTCTGCCGGGCGCTCGGCATCGAGGACGCCTGGATGGAGCGCTGGCCCAACGAACTCTCCGGCGGCGAACTCCAGCGCTTTAGCCTAGCCCGCACGCTCGATCCGCGCGTGCGCTTCCTGCTCGCCGACGAGATCAGCACCATGCTCGACGTCGTCACCCAAGCCCAGATCTGGCAGGTGGTCGATGATTTCGTCGCGAAAGCGCGGTGCGGCCTCCTCGTCGTCACCCACAACCGCGCACTCGCCGAACGCGTCTGCGATCACATCGTCACGATGCAGCAAATCGCCGAAATGCCGCCTGCCGCCGCAACACAAACCTAATCCACCCCGAAAACAAGAACACCCCGATCCAAACACGGATCGGGGTGTCATTTTTGTTTGACTCACATGCAAGCCTCGCGCCCGCTGCGCATCGATCAAGCGTTTCGCTCGCGCATCAGCCGGCGCGCAAGGTCGACGGCCTCTGCCGCATCCTCGCTGTAACCGTCGGCGCCAAAGCGCGCCACATCCTCGATTCGAACCGGTGCGCCGCCGATCATGATCGCGACTTCGTTTCGCAGACCGGCGAGATCGAGCGCCTTGATCGTCGAGCCGATCGCGCCCATCGTCGAGGTCAAAAGCGCCGAAAGCCCCACAATGTCAGGGTTCAGCTTCCGGACGGCCTCGACGAATTCACTGTCGGGCACATTCACGCCCAGGTCCACGACATCAAAACCGCTGCCGCGCAGCATCATGGCGACGAGATTTTTGCCGACGTCGTGCAGATCTCCCACGACGGTCCCGATCAGCACCTTGCCCTCGAACACGCGGCCCGACTTTTCGAGGTGGGGCTGGAGCACTTCGAGCACGACGCTCATCGCGCGCGCCGACAGGAGCATTTCCGGCACAAAGACCTCGCCATTTCGATAGCGATCTCCCACGCGATCCATCGACGCGATCATCGCCCGGATGATCTCCGGTGGCGGTGTATGCACCTTGAGCGCGCGCAACGCAAATTGACGCGCTTCCCGGCTGCGTCCCGCTTCGACGGCTGCTGCGATGTCTTCGATGCCGGCCTCGGCTTGCTCGGTGCTCGTTGGAGGGATGTTGAGCGGCAAGGCACGGTTCTTGCCTTCCCGCGCGAGCTCAGACGCCCGATACCCTGCCATGCGGTGACGGTTGATCCGCTGCATGTCCCAGTTGGACGTCGCGCCTCGCTGCGTCGTGGGCTCCTCAGCGGCACCCATCTTGGGTTCCGTCGGAATCCGCCGGTATTCGCCCGGCGTCATGCCGGTCGTCTTTTTGAACAGTTGCCCGAAATACCGCGAATCCGAAAAGCCCACCCGCTCCGCGATCTCGTAGTTCTTCATCGCGGCGTCGCTCCGGATCAGCTCCTTTGCGCGCCGAATCCGCAGTTCGATCAGATAATCGCTAAACGTCGTACCCGTCTCTTTGCGGAAAAGTTTGGAAAAATACCACTGGCTCATATGCACGCTGCCCGCGACTTCGGCCAGCGTGATCTCATCGGCATAGTGCTTGTCGATGTAGGCTTTCGCGCTCTCGATCGCGCGGCCTGCGTTGCTCGATAGCTTCCGCGTGATCGCCGCCTGGATGCGCGCGGCGACGTCGATCAACTCGCTGGCGACGCTCTCGACCGTCGCGGATCGCAGCACCCGGTCGAGCGGCAAGGACCCGTCGTCGAACAGCTCCTGCATCGTCCCAAAAGCCTCGCAGTACGCGAGCACCCCCGCCGTGATCGCTTCGACCGCGACGTTTTTGATCCGCAAAGGATCCCCCGCGATCGAAAAGCGCCGCGCAAGACTTTGCGCCTCTTCGATGACGCTTGACCCCGACGAAACCGCCCGCTGGAAGGGCTCGATGTCGATCTCCGCCGTCAAATCTTCGGGGCTGGGCGGCAGATCGTCGATGTGCAGCACGCAATTGTCGCCTAGGTGAAAGCGCGCCGCCAGACAGCGATCGCCCTCTTCGCGCGCGGTCCGAAGCTGCCCCACGCCGACGTGCACCCGGCTGATGCCCACCGACACCGTAAAGCGCCCGAAATCCTCCATCGCAGCGCCCAGGTCGTCCGCCAGCGTCAGCATGTCGTAACGGTTTTGTGTGTCGCTCGCCTTGCTCGGGATGATCGTGTAGATCCGCCGCGACCGCACGCACACGATCCCTTCGATGCCCCGATCTTCCAAGAGCGTCTCGATCTGATCGATCACGATGAAAATCAGCGTATTCACGTCGTCTTCGTTGAGCGTGTGCCCCAGGTTGGCGAGCGGGTCGAGCTCGATCGCGAGAAGCGCAAAGGTCTCCAGCTCGATGTTAAAAAACTCGAGCTGACGTTGGATGTCGATGCTGCTCAAGTTGCTGCCAAAGAGCATGTCCTCGACAAACTTCTCGCGCAACAAACTGCTGCTCCTTTGTACCTTGGCGTGCAGCAGGCGGTTTTCCCGCATCATGCCGACTTGGAAATCGAGGTCGGCCTGTGCCCGAAGCGTGAGCGCGTACAGTTCGTTCTCGTCCGAGGCGATCGCAAATACCCCCGCGTTGAGCAAGAGCTTGGCTGTTTGTGCATCGGCTTCGCCATATGCGATGACACGGCTGTATCGCAGCCACTGCGTCAGCTCGCAGATCTCCTCCAGCGGCGGCTCCCCAGCGAGCGAGACGACGAACAGCGCGGGTGGTGTGTCGAGCAGACGCTCCATCGCCTCTTCGCCGCCCAAGTATACGCTGACATGGCATTGGGCTTGCTCCAGCGTGTGCACGGGCAGATCGCCCCAAAGCTTGCAGGTATACATCCGCGCCCTCCCGAATTCAGTTTTCTACTATTATAACAAGAAAACGCAAAACATAACAAGAAAAGCCCGATCAAAAAAGTGGTCCTGCGACCACTTTTTTTCTTCGTTCCCGATTTCAAGCGCCCGATTCACCCCTACAGCTCGATTGTACGGGGCGCTTCGGCCATGCTGTAAAAGGTTGCGCACGCGTTATCGAGCGCAAAAATTTCGAAGATGCCGTCGCCAATCGAATACATACCCTTGAGCGCAGGCATCGTATCGAGCGCTTTTTGGCGGATCGCGTCGCCCGGAACGACGCGGATCGTTCCGCAGACGCGCACCCAGCGGCCGTCTTTCGAACAGGTGCAGAGCTCGACCTTGGGATTCTGGGTCATTTGTTGAAAGACCGGCTTCTGGTTGCTCGTGCTAAAACACAGTTTCCCATCCGCTTCCATGACGAAGCCAAACGGACGGACGCGCGGCTGGTCGCCCTCGACCGTCGCGAGGTAAAAGATGGGGTTTTCAGCCAAAAATTGCAATACTTCTTCCATCATAAACGCCCTTTCTTTCGTTCGCATGCATCTACACGAAGGATAGATCCATTATATCTCTTTCTCGCAATATCGCAAGCTCGAAAGCGTCGAAATACGCAGCCTACCTTCCTTCTCGAACATCGACCCCCTCAAACCCTTCATATGCGCATCAATCGCCGATATCGCACACAAATGATTTGCAGTTTTGTCATAAGTTGATTGACCGCACGCTCTTTGGTTGTTACAATGAATATATTGGTTGCATCGCCATTCATAAAATCATTTATATCATTATGATTGAATATGTGGAAATGCATCCTCCCGCGACTCCAAGCCCTCACGTCCCACGCACAATGCATCCAAAGCTTTCGAGGGCTCTGACATGGCGAAAATTGCAAACTCCGCGCGAAGTATGGCTTTTTGGGGGTTTCCATGACTTGTCGTTTTCGGCGAATAATGATATAATTCAATTATCTAGAAGTATTGTAGGGAGTAATATGGAAAATATAGTTAAGAGCGTCGGCGAATTCCTCCAGTTGATCGACGCGATCTGCGAAAACAATCACAATGCCGAATTTTACTTTCGAGGCGCGTCCCGGCAATACGAAAAAACCGAAGCTTCGTTGTTTCGGCAGGGAAATAAATGCCTGAAAAACTACCGGAAGATGAAAAAAGAATTCGAACGGCACCTGTCGAGCGAATTCGCCCAGTTGGAAGACAACGCCTTCCTGGCATTTTGTCTGCACTACGGCCTACCGACCAACCTCATCGAGATCAGCAACAACGCCCTGGTGGCGCTGTATTACGCTTGTGCCGATGACATGGACATGGACGGCTATGTGTCGCTGTTTGCGCGCAGCCTCTTCAGCGACGTCACCAGCTTCATCACGCGCGACACCGACGCTTTGATCTGTCGCGCCGACTTCGAGATCATGTTCAACGACGACGAAGGTTCCCTGTTCGACTTCGACTTTACCCCCAAAATCGACTGGAACCTCGACGTCCTTCGCAGCATTTACGACTCGAGCGACGGCTATTCCCCGTCTGCCCAGTGCGATACGATCGAGGAATTCATCAGCACGATCCTCCCTGAGCCGAACGCCCAAACCAAAACGGAGATCGAGCTCGAATTTTTCGCGCAGATCCCTCCGCTGCTCTACAACCCCGTGATGTCTTTCCGCTCCGGCCTGAGCCGAAACAGCCTATTTATCCTACAAGACTATCTCTTCCAGCCCGAGTGCGGCATCATGCAAAAGCAGCGCGTCAACGTCGACCACGAAATTCGGATCGATAAAGACACCAAGCGCACCATCATCCGCCAGCTCGACGGACTCGGCGTCAACCAGTCCACGATCGAGGGTGACCTCGGCAGCATTGCGAAATACATCATCCAAAAATACCGCTGACCGATCCGTCCGAACCGAATCGAATCAAGCCCTTCCCGGCAGCTGACTCGATCGACCTTCCCCCTCCGCGTTTCCAGAGTGGTCGACGACCACTCTTTTTTTGCCAATCGCCACGTCCCCTCCACCCCTGTCGGACATTCGGATACCACTACAACGAAATCCCCGCCATCGTCCTGGCGGGGATTTCGGGGACACCGTAGGTGTATGAAAGTTTTTTGCTCCTTTTTTTCAAAAAAGGAGACGAACCCCTACGCCTCGGCCGCCTGCATCATGCTCTTGACCTTCATGAGCCTCGTGAGGTTGCCGCGTTCGTTCTCGTCGAGCTTCATCTTGATGTACTTGATCGTCTCCTCGAGCTGGGGAATCGTCATGTACTCCAAAGCATTGACACGGCGTCTCGTCTTCTCGATTTCGTCGGTCATGAGGTTGCAGGTCTTCTCGACCTCGGCCAGTTCGAGCAGCTTTTCGAGTATCTTGGAGAGCGTGATGAGCGCGCGATCCAGCTCGTCCGATGTGGTCGCAAAGCCGTACGGAAAGATGCTCGCGTCCTCGTCCTGGGTCTGGTGGATGCTCATCTTCGGCACGATGACGCTCATGATGTTTTGGGTCGTCACGTCCAGCGAGAACGACGTCTTCGGTATCATGACGGCTTCTTCCAAAAATTCGGGCGCTGTGATGGCGCTCGCCAATACGAAGTCTTTGTAGGCCGCCTGGAGCTCTTCTTCAACCTGCTCGCGAAGCTGGTAGTTGTGGCGCACCAGCTCGATGAAGCGGCGCATCAACTCGTCCTGCTTGTCTTTGAGCAGCTTGTGGCCGCGCGTCGCCGTCGAAAGCCGGCGCTTCAGCCTTGTCAGCTCCATGCGGTTGGGGTTGACGTTCAAGCGCATTTATTCACCCTCTTCGTCTTCCGCCTTGTCGTCCTTTTTCGGCATGTACTTGGCGATGTACTCGTCGCGCACGCGCTTGAGCTCGTAACGCGGCAGGATCGTCAAAAGCTCCCAGCCGATCGCCAGCGTCTCTTCGATGCCGCGGTTCGAGTCGAAGCCTTGCGCGATGTACTCGCGTTCAAACGCTTCGGCGAAGCGCGCGTAGAGTTTGTCGGTGTCGCTCAGCGCCGATTCGCCCAGAATGACCGCCAATTCCTTGGCAGACTTCCCTTGCGCATACGCCGAGAAGAGCTGGTTCATCGTGTCGGCGTGATCCTCGCGGGTCTTGCCCTTGCCGATGCCCTTGTCTTTCAGACGAGAGAGCGACGGCAGAACGTCGATCGGCGGGTTCATGCCCTTGCGGTAGAGGTCGCGGCTGAGGATGATCTGCCCCTCGGTAATATACCCCGTCAAATCGGGGATCGGGTGGGTCTTGTCGTCCTCCGGCATGGTCAGGATCGGGATCTGCGTGATCGACCCGGCCCTGCCCTTGATACGTCCGGCGCGTTCGTAAAGGTTCGCCAAGTCAGTATACAGGTAGCCCGGATATCCACGACGTCCCGGAACTTCCTTGCGCGCCGCCGAGACTTCGCGCAGGGCTTCGCAGTAGTTCGTCATATCCGTGATGATGACGAGCACGTGCATATCCTTCTCGTACGCGAGATATTCCGCGCAGGTCAGCGCGACGCGCGGCGTCGAGATACGCTCGACAGCGGGGTCGTTCGCGAGGTTGATGAACAACGCCGCCCTCTGGATGGCGCCCGTCTTGGTAAACTCTTCGGTGAAGAACTGCGCCTCTTCGAAGGTCGTGCCGATCGCGGCAAAAACGACCGCGAAGTTCGTGTCGGTGTTGAGCACCCTCGCCTGGCGCGCGATCTGCGCGGCCAGCTCCGCATGCGGCAGACCCGACGCGGAGAAAACCGGCAGCTTCTGCCCACGGACGAGTGTGTTCAGGCCGTCGATCGCGCTGACGCCCGTCTGAATGAACTCGGACGGATAGTCGCGCGAAACGGGGTTGAGCGGCGCGCCGTTGATGTCGCTTCTGCGATCGGGAATGATCTTCGGGCCCCCGTCTTTCACGCGTCCCAGGCCGTCGAAGATGCGCCCGAGCATGTCGGTCGAAACACCGAGCTCCATCGGGTGGGCCAAAAACTTCGCTTTGCTGTCGCGCAGGTTGATGCCCTGGCCGCTTTCAAAGAGCTGAACGACGGCTTTGTCGCCCGCGATTTCGAGCACCTTGCCGCGGCGCAGTTCGCCGGTCTGGGTTTCGATCTCGACGAGTTCGTCGAATTTGACGTTGTCGACCTTGTCGACGACCATCAGCGGGCCGACGACTTCGGATACGGTTTTGTATTCTTTAAGCACTGACGTTCACCTCCTCCTCAATGAGAGCGTTGACGGCCGTCGCGATCTCTTTGCGCAGCGCATCGATCGCGGCGAGGTCGTCCTCGGCCGTGTACTTCGCGCGGGCGATCGAGTCGCGGACGGGCAGGTTGAGTATGGTTTTGAGATAGACGCCCGCATCGAGCGCGCGGCGCGCCTCTCGGCCAAAGGACAGCACGAGGCTGAGCATTCTGTACTGCTTCTCCAGCGAAGCGTAGCTGTCGAGTTCGTGGAAGGCGTTTTGCTGAAGGTAGTCTTCACGCACGCTCTTCGCGACTTCCAGCTTGAGTTGGTCGCCTTCGCTGAGCGCGTCGTAGCCGACAAGGCTGACGATTTCCTGAAGCTCCGACTCTTCCTGCAAAATGCGCATCGCTTCGCCGCGCAGATCCGTCCAGCCCTCCTGGACATTGGCGTCGATCCACGAGCCGATGCTGTCGGCGTAGAGGCTGTAGCTCGTCAGCCAGTTGATCGCCGGGAAGTGGCGCCGGTACGCGAGGTTGGCGTCGAGGCCCCAAAACACCTTGACGATGCGGAGCGTCGCCTGTGTGACCGGCTCGGACAAGTCGCCGCCCGGAGGCGAAACCGCGCCGATGGCGGTCAATGTGCCGCGGCGTCCGTCGGAACCCATGCAGACGACGCTGCCCGAGCGCTCGTAGAACTCCGCCAGACGGCTGCCCAGATAGGCGGGATAGCCTTCTTCACCGGGCATTTCTTCGAGGCGGCCCGACATTTCGCGGAGCGCCTCCGCCCAGCGGCTGGAGGAGTCAGCCATCAAAGCAACTGAATACCCCATGTCGCGGAAATACTCGGCGATCGTGATTCCCGTGTAGATCGACGCTTCGCGCGCCGCAACGGGCATGTTGGACGTGTTCGCGATCAGAACGGTGCGCTTCATGAGCGGCTCGCCCGTGCGCGGGTCTTTCAGTTCGGGGAATTCGTTCAGAACGTCGGTCATCTCGTTGCCGCGCTCACCGCAGCCGACGTAGACGACGATCTCGACGTCCGACCATTTGGCGAGCTGGTGCTGGACGACGGTCTTGCCGCTGCCGAAAGGCCCCGGCACGCACGCCGTGCCGCCCTTTGCGACCGGGAAAAGCGTGTCGATGATGCGCTGCCCTGTGACCATCGGCGACTCGGGGTTGAGCTTTTGCTTTACGGGGCGCTGGCGGCGAACCGGCCATTTCTGCAACATGGGGATGGAACGCTCGCCATTCGGGGTGTCGAGCACGCAGACGGCCTCTTCGACCGTGAAGCTGCCGGACGTAATGCGTTTGATCTTGCCCGAAACGGTCTTGCCCGACGGGTCGGGCGGGATCATGATGCGCTGCGTGACGAGCACGTTTTCCTGCACCGTTCCGATGATGTCGCCCGTCGAGACTTCGTCGCCGACTTTCGCCGTCGCCTGGAAATCCCATTTTTTGTCGCGCGGAAGCGCCGCGACGCTGACGCCGCGCTCGATGAAGTCGCCAACCGCGTCGCGGATGGCGTTGAGCGGGCGCTGGATGCCGTCGAACATCGCTTCTGCGAGGCCGGGGCCAAGCTCGACGGAAAGCGGCTCACCGGTCGAATAGACGGGCTCGCCGGGGCCGAGCATGGAGGTTTCCTCGTAGACCTGGATCGAGGCCGTGCCGCCGCGCATCTCGATGATCTCGCCGATGAGCTGCTTGTCGGACACGCGAACCACGTCGTAGATTCTGGCATCTTCCATGCCTTCGGCGACGACCAATGGGCCCGATACTTTTACAATGCGGCCAATCTCCAATGGTTCTTACCTTCCTTCACCTAAAATGTTGATGCCGACGGCCTTTTCCACGTTGTCGCGGATGCGCTGCAATCCCACTCCCGTCTTGCCTTTGCTGCTGGGGATCAGGATGATGGCCGGCAAAATCTCTTTGTTGTAACGGTCGATGGTTTCGGGGATCGCCTGTGCGACCTCCTCGGTGATGAACACAATTCCGTAGCTTTCGCGGGCCAGACGATCGACGATCCTGCGGTTTCTCTCCGTTTCGCTTTCGGAAACGGGGTACACGTCCAGGCCGAACGCCCGGAAGGCGAGCACGGAATCTTTGTCGCCGATCACGCCAATTTTACGCATAATTCTCACGCAGTCTTTCTCTGATCACGTCGTCGGGGATGTGGTTGAACTTGCAGGTCAAGAGGATGCGAACCTGCTTGAACTCGTTCTCCTTGGCCGCGATGTAGGCGAAAAGCACCTCCTGCCCATAGGGCACGTACTTCGAGTCCTGCGCAATGCGAATCAACGCGTTGTCCGCCGCCTTTTCCAACGCGGCAAAATTCCCCGTCTTGTCGTAGCGCTCGAGCGCCGCATGCAGCGCATCTCCGAAGTGCTTGTAGTGCAGGCTTTCGCCGATCGCGTCGACGGGCTTGTCGTAGAGCTGGAGGTAATCCGCCGGCTCGACCGTCCCGCCGGGAACGAGCAGTGCCGCCAGAAAGCGCGGCCCTTTCTGCATGTTCTTGACGCGAAGCAGGGTCTTGAGGTTGTGGAAATCGATCAGGGTCGCGACGTAGCGCGCGATCAACTCGTTCTCGAGCGCCTTGGCCAAATCGGCCATGTGCGCATAGAGCGCGCGGTCGAGCTCGATGTCGAGTGCCTGGGGATCTCCTTTTTCGCTGAACGCCGCCTTAGCCCCCTCCGCCGCCTTGATCAGATGGGGCGGGCAGGAAGGCGCCTGGCGGGGGTCGGCGACGATCTGGGCGATCGTCTTGGGCAAAACCCGTGACACCGGAAGGTAAAGCTCCTCGGCATCTGTGCCCGTATGCTGGGCTTTGAACGCGACCTTGAGGTTGTGGAAGTCGTACTTGGCGGCCAGGATGTCGACGGCGCGCTCGTCATGGCAGAGCTGGTAGGCCATGTCGTAGAGCGCGACGAGTTCCTGGCGCAGCACGATTTCGTAGTCGCCGTCCTGTTCGACGGGCGCAAAGTCAAAGCTGCTGTTTTGCGACAGCATCCGCATCGCCTCATGGCCCGTCGCCGCGTCGACAACGCGGTCGAGGGCGCCGCCCGTGAGCATGCGCTTTTCCAGGACCCGCAGCATGCCGGTTTCGCTGGCAAAATCTGATGCTTTCAATGCGTGCCTTCCTTACTCAAAACAACGCTTGGACGACCTCGCGCTCGAGTTCGTCGCGGTAGTAGTCCAGTAGCGAATCGAATGTAAACTTGTTCTGGGCGCCCTCGTTGGTCAGCACGAAGCCGCCGTCGATCGCCTGCGCGTCCTGCGCGGCGGTGAGCTGGCCGACTTTTCCGGCGGCAATGCGCTTGAGGTTGATCGGCGCGAGGTTGAGAGACTGGAAGCGCGCCGGAAGCACGACCTGTTCTGTTCCGGCGATCGGGGCGTCGACGAGGTAGCTCTCCAAAAAGCGCAGGTACTCCTTCTCGTTCATACCGGCGTTCAGCCGTTCGAGCGCGATCGCGAACACGCGATCGATCGTCTCTTGCTTGGCGGCCAGTTTGCGGTCGCGCAGTTTGAGCTGTTCGCCGTTGACGATCTGCTCTTTGGCGCGCTCTGCGTCGGTGTGCGCCTGTGCCATGAGGCTGTCGCGCTGGGCGTCTGCCTCAGCCTCGCTTTGGGCGAGGATGCGTCCGGCTTCAGCGCGCGCCTTTTCGACGATTTCTACGGCCCGACCCTCTGCGTCTTGCAGGATTTTGGCCGTTAAGTTTTCAAGGCTAGACATGCTTCACCGTCCTGTTTGTCGAAATGGGACCGCGCTCTTAAGCGGGGACGTTGCCGTAGGTGACGAACAGGAGGATGATCGACCAAACAAAGCCCAGAATGGCGTAGGTTTCGACGATGGCGGCAAAGATGATGCCTTTCGTGGACTGTTCTTCGTTTTTGGCGAGGATCTGGATGCCTGCCGCCGAAACCTGCCCCTGGTAAATCGCCGAGCGCCAGCCAACGACGCCGACCGGCAGCGCAGCAAACACGAGGTAGAGACCCTGCGCCAGGTTGACGCCGTCCATCATTTTCATCATGATCAAAAAGCCAATGATGAATCCGTACAAACCCTGGGTGCCCGGGAGAAGCTGAAGGATCAGCGCCTTGCCAAATTTTTCAGGTTCTTCCGTGATCAGTCCCGCAGCTGTTTTACCGACGAGTCCACAGCCTTGCGCTGAACCCATGCCGGCCAGGAAAACGGCGATCGCCGACGCGCCGGCAGCGAGAATCATGCCGCCATAATTCGTCATGAATTCCAAAAAAGTCTGCATACGAGTATTCCTCCTAGAAATTTGTGAACCGGACGCTGCCGGAATGCATACTGTTTGAAGCGACTTGACGCAAGCTATTTAACGTCCACGTATTTGGTGTGGAGCGAAAGCGGCTTGAAGGGAATGCCGCCGCCTTCGTAAAACTTGCTGAAGTACTCGACGTACTGGAGGCGGCAGGAGTGAACATAGGCGCCCAAAAGCCCCAGACCGATGTTCAACAGCTGACCAAACAAGCAGATGAGCGTCCCGAAAATGACGCGCGGAATGCCTTGCGGAACGAGTCCGGCCATCAGGTTGAACGAGAATGCGATGTAGGCACCCGACAGCGACAGCGCGACCAAACGCGTATAGGAAACCAAGTCGCCGACGTAGCTTGTCAAGCCATACACGCCCCAGAAGCCGCCGCCGATCTTGCCGATCAGGGTCGGATACATGCGACCCTGCGTCAGGCCCAAACCGACCAAGGTACCAAAGAACATCCATCTGCTGATCGTCCCGACGATCGCGGGCGCAATGCCCATGCCGCCGAGCAGCATACCGACCGATGTGAAGAGCACCAGCATGAAGAAGATCGAATCGAAGATCGCTTCACCGGGTTTGCCATCGCGGAAACACATGTACGCTTTGATCACCAGTCCGGCGATGAGCTGGATGAAACCCAACACGATCGACAGAATCAGCATCGTGATGATGTCTTTTTCCGTGTCGAGAATGGCTTTGTAACTTCCATCCGGCAGGCGGATCGGTTTGAAGATCGTCACGCCGAACGCTCCGCCAAACAACAATCCGACTAAAACTGTCGTGATCCCGAGGAAGCAGAAAAAGAGCATAAACTTTTTCATCCCGGGACTCAAGTTAAACTTGAAGTAGGCGATCAGCGTCACGATCGTCACGATCAAGCCGTAGCCCATGTCGCCTATCATGATGGCGAAAAAGAGCAGATAAAACGGCGCGAGCAATGGCGTGGGGTCGATTTCGTTGTAGCGCGGCGTGCTGTACATGCTCGTGATGCTCTCGAACGCGCGCGCAACCGGATTGTTCTTGAGCTTGACCGGCACGATCTCGCTGTCCGTTTCGACGTCGGTCGTTTCGAGGTAATACTCCCCGCCGCAGACCTCGTCGAGTATGGCAGTCAGCTTGCCCGCTGTCTCTTCCGGCACCCAGCCGTCCAGCACGACGACAGGTCCGGTTTGCAAAAAGTTCTGGGCTGCCTGCTCACGGGTCAGTGTGGTCTGGTAGTAGTCGTGGCAGATCTCCAGCCCCGCCTGCTTGTCGGCGTAGGAGGCGATTTTTTTCGAGGCGTCCTCCTGCAAGGCTGTCAACTCCGCCATCCGCGCTTCGTTTGCGCGGATCTGTTCGCTGGGCAGCCGTTCGAGCCGGACGTTGCTGCGCGAAAAGCCCACGTTTTTCATGAGCGCCGCGAGCTCGTCGTCCTTGTCCTTCGGGCCGATGACCATGGCAGCCGTCTCGTCCTTGAGCGCGCCCAAGAACTCGACATAGACGTCGTCGAACTGCGCGTTGATCGCGTCGAGGAAAGCCTCCCGCGGCATCTTGCCGATCGTCCCGACGTAAACCGTCGCCGATTTGATCGCGGCGAAATCCGCATTGGACGCGTCGAGGGCTGACCAACTTTTGAGCAGTTCGTTCTCCGCCTTGAGCTTGTTCTGCTCGTTTCGGCAGGTCTTGATCGACTCGTCGAGCGACTTCACACTGTCGTAGAGCGCCTCGTGGTCGAACGATGCGCTGAACGCGTCGAACGCATCGAATTGCATGACGGGCTTTTTCGAGGTCAACGCCTTGATCGTCGAAGGTTTTTCGACGTAGGGCGCGATCTTGTCCATCACAAAGGCGACTTTGGCCAGGTCGTTTTCGCAGGCGGACGCGCGCGCGCCCGTGTTGACCCGTTCGAGTTCTTCGAGTCCCTCGATCCCTTCTTCCTGCTGGAGGTCGCGGAAGTGAACGTCCTCAAAAAGCTGCAAGCGTTTGAGGAGCTCTTCCCTGCGCGACTCGAAGGTCATCAGGGTAAACTCTTTCATCCTAACGATTGCCACTGACGTTCACGATCCTTTCAATGACAAGCTTGACGGCGGCCTCGACCTTGTCGTTTGACGGGTGGAGGATGGCCTGGATCTCCGCGTTGCCCGCGTCGATGATGGGACGGCATTGCTCTTTTGCGGTTGCCTCGGCAGCCTCCAAAAGCGCGGCGCGGTCTTTGCGGATGCCGTCGAGATTCGCCTTTTTCTTCGCGTCCGCCTTTTCCTGGGCATCGCGCAGCAAATCGCGCGCCTCGTCGGACGCCTTTTTCAGAATCTCGGCGCTTTGGTTTTCCGCTTCTTTGATTTTGAGGATTGCTTCTTTGGCCAAAGGATCACCTCCTGATGCAGAATGGCGAGGGGTGTGGGTGCGTGTGAGATGTGGGAGCGGTGCTTCACATTTTGCAAAGTGGTCATACGGAGCAAAAAATGTGCAATCCCCTCCATTTTGAATTGTATTTAGAATAACGAACTCATCATACCACAGCGAATCGAGAATTACAAAGGATCACAGAAACACCGCATCAAAGCAAACAGGCGACAAAAATACCAACATTCCAAATGCGTTTTCCACACTCACGCGCTTTTCACAGGTCGAAACATCCAAATCCTTCGCTATTCAGGAAACGCAAACACCACTTGACCGCGCACAGCAGATGGATTACGCTGTTAGCAACGGCACGGAACCTGTGTTCATAGCCTCTCTGAAATCACCCACGACTATCCCTCCAAACAAAATTTGCACCATGCCCGCTCGTCCGCTTGCAAGGACAGGGAGGAGAAATCTCAATGGCAGAACGGCTTGCGATCGACACGCCCATCGGCCCCTTGGGCATTATAGAAGAAGGCGGCGCCATCACACACATCTATTTCGCGCACGAAGCCCCCGACGGCCTCGACACCTGGCCGCGCACGACGCAGCAAGAAACCCTTTCCGCCGCACAAAATCAGCTCTCCGCTTACTTCGCGGGCGAGCGCCAACAGTTCGACCTGCCACTTGCCCCCAGCGGCACCGACTTCCAACAAAAGGTCTGGCGGGCCCTTCAGGACATCCCCTATGGCGAAACCCGCTGCTACGGCGACATCGCCTCTGCCGCCGGCAACCCCAAAGCCGCCCGTGCCGTCGGCATGGCCAATCACAACAACCCGATCCCCATCGTCATCCCCTGTCACCGCGTGATCGGCAAAAACGGCAAACTCGTCGGCTTCGGCGGCGGACTCGACACAAAAGAAGCCCTCCTCGCCCTGGAAAAACGATGACGCCCCCCCTCTTCCCCTATGGCCACACAGAAACCGACCACCTGTGCCGCCGTGATAAAAAGCTCGGGGCCGCCATCGAAACGATCGGCCCCATCGCCCGTCCCTTGACGCCCGATCTCTTTTCGGCGCTCATGCTCAGCGTCGTCGGCCAGCAGATCTCCAACAAGGCCGCCGCCACGGTCGGACGCCGTTTGGTCGAGCGCGTCGGCGCCCTCACCCCCGAACGCATCGCCGCCGCCTCGACCGACGAACTCCAGAGCTGCGGCCTATCCTTCCGAAAAGTCGCCTACCTTCAAGGCATCGCCGAAGCCGTGCGCAACGGCAGGTTCGACATCGAGTCGCTCCCCGGCCTCCCCGACGACGAAGTCACCAAGCGCCTGGTCGCGCTGCCCGGCGTCGGCGTCTGGACGGCCGAAATGCTGATGATCTTTTCGATGGCCCGTCCGGACGTCGTCAGTTGGGGCGATCTCGCCATTCGCCGCGGCATGATGCGCCTGTACGGAAAAAAAGAACTGACGAAGGAAAGTTTCCTCCGGTATCGGAAACGCTATCACCCATATGGCAGCGTCGCTTCGCTCTACCTCTGGGAGATCGCGAAGGACGATTGAAGTGGCCGCCAATAACTGCTATAATGGGACAAAATAGCAGTTCAATAGGCAAATACTGGGAGGGCACATGAAGATTGCGATCAACGGCAGCCTGGGAAGCGGAAAAAGTACCGTCGCCAAAGCTTTGGCACAAAAGCTCGGCTACACCTATGTCTCGACCGGCGCTTGGTTTCGCGCCATCGCGGAAGAACGTGGTCTGACACTCGGCGAGCTCAGCGCGATTGCGGAAAGCGATCCCTCCATCGACGAGGCGATCGACATGCGTCTCAAAGCGCTCAACGACAGCCACGACAAGCTGATCATCGACAGCCGCATGGCCGCGTTTTTCATCCGCGATGCCTTCCGCATCCGCTTGACCGTGTCGGAAGAAGAGGGGGCCAAACGCATTTGGATGGACAAGCGGGGCCCCGCCGAAAGCTTTGACAGGCTCGAAGACGCGATCGTCGCCTACCGGATCCGAAGCGCTTCCGAACGTAAACGCTATCTCGAAGCCTACGGCGTCGATGTCGAGGCCGAGGGGTCATACGACTTGACCCTCGACTCCACCGCCACGTCTGCCGACGCAATCGTCGCCCAGATCGAAGAAGCCATCACAAAGCGCCTCCAGGCAAGTTGAATGCATGTTAACAAAAGGTGGTCAAGCGACCACCTTTTGTTGTATGTCCCCCCATACGCCCCTCACCTTCCCCATACTTCGAGCGTCAAAAAGACCCGATCTTTTTTCGAACGCCCGCCGATCTCCGCCAATTGGATGCGGCCAAAACGCCGCACGCTGATCGTATCCCCTTCGCCCAAGGCCTTCCCTTTGTCGAGGGTCTGTTTCCAGTTCACGCTCACATCGCCCGCCTCGATCAGCGCCGCCGCCTTTCCCCTGGCCAGATGCAGGGCCGCCCCAAGTACCGCGTCGAGTCGAAGCGAAACGACGTTCACGGTCACGCGCTCTCCGCTTTCACGCCCCGATCCCCCCTCCGCCAGATCGACAATCCGCCCCACGACCGGCAAGCGCCCGATTCTGTCGATCGCTGCGATCAGGGGCGCCGTCTGCGCCGTCACGTAGACGAAGGCATGCGCTTCCTTCCCCTCCGGCTCGAAAACGATGTCGCCGACACAGGCGCGTTGCAGACCGGCCGACAGCACAGCCCCCAACACATCCCCGTGCCGCAAGTCCGGCCCTTTCCATGAAAAGCAAACGCACGCAACATATTTCTCGGCGGCAAGCGCTTCTTCGCCCCCCTCGCGCGGCAAACAAACGAGGATGCACCGTTCCGCGCCGGCGTAGCCGCCGATCAGCGCATACTGGCACCCCTTCGCGCGGCAGAGCGCGATCGCCTCGCCTTGCGCCGCGAGATCGAGAAATCCCGTCGCGGCCACCACACCGCGCTCGTTCGCGCGCCGAATGAGATCTTCCAAGCGCGCTTTGAACGCATTGTCGATCATCCTAATATCTCCCCTCACTTTCAAGCATCCCCCAACCCCTCGCGCTCCCGCCCGCAAAACGGCGAAATCCCCGCCATGATCGTGCGGGGATTTCGGGGACGCCGTAGGCGTTGCAAATTTCTTTTGCTTCTTTTCTTTTAAGAAAAGAAGAAGGATGAAAACATCTCACTCATGCGTGTGGTCGTGCGGGTGGTCGTGCCCATGCGCATGCGTCTGCCCGTCGAGGTGGGTGTGCTCGTGTTCGTGGCCGCCGTGGTTGTGGCTGTGATCGCCGTGTTCGTGCACATGCGAACTGCCGTCGGCGTGGGTGTGCTCCATGCGGGGCGCCGTTCCCATAAAGTAGGTGCTGTGGTCGTCATAGGCGATCACTTCGATCTCGAACTGGCCGCCTTTGGGCAGCGCCGCGACCTGGACGCAAGAACGCGCCGGCGGGTTCGAGGGGAAGTACTCTGCATAGATGGCGTTGATCGCCGCAAAATCGGCCATGTTCGTGATGAAGAGCGTCGTCTTGATCACATGGGTGTAGTCGAGTCCCGCTGCGTGAAGCACTGCGCCGACGTTATTCATCGCCTGTTTCGTCTCGGCTTCGACGCCGCCTTCAGCCAGAACGCCGCTCTCCGGCACGAGGCCGAGCTGCCCCGAACAATACAGGAAATCGCCCGCCTGGTAAGCATGGGAATACGGACCCACCGCTGCAGGCGCTTTGCTTGCAGAGATCAGTCGTTTGATGTTATTGCCGCACATGGTATGTTCGCTCCTTTTCTTCGTTACAGTGGTATACTTCGTTTCCGCTCTTATGTTACCCCGAATTGCGCATGAAGTCCATGCCTTTTTTCTCCCCCGGTGCGCACGCCACGACTCTCGCTACAATCGTGAAAAGCGCTTGAGCGTGTGATGATATTTGTGTATAATGGTGGCAGTGGAAAGGCTTGGAAGCCTGCAATCTCTCTGTTTTCGGGATATTTCGCCTACATATTACAATGTTTTTTGTATGTTGCCCTTGCACCTCGTCATACTTCGCCATGAAAGGAGAGATTCGCTTGCACACCGGATTCCGTTGCACGCTGATCGCCGCTTGTGCGGCCGCTTCCCTGTTGTTCGCGTCCTGTGCCGCGACGCCTTCCTTCGCAGGACACGAAGCAGCTCTCGATGCATCGTTTGCGCAAGTCCAAAACGATCTCGACGCCATCAAAAGCGTATCGCTGCGAGCCACGACCGAGCTCGTGCTGCGGCAGGACACGGACACGACGCGCATCAAGCAAGTGTCCGACGTTGTACAGCACATCGATCCGATCGAACTTTCCGTCAAAAACACCCTGAGCTGCAACGGCCAGGTGACGACCGGCCGCATGATCGTGCGCGAAGAATACGGCCTCACGCTCTGCTACCTTCAGGAGAACGGCGGCGCTTGGTCCGTCGCGACCGACGAACCACTCTCTTCCTTCGAACAAGGCCATTCCTTTTACTCCCACGAAGCGCTCGACTTCTTCCAAAAGCGTGCCGGCGCCTTCCGCTTCGCCGAAAGCGACGTGCTCAACGGCGTGCGTTGCAGCGTCGTCGAGGCCCGCTTCACTGGCGAAGACATGCCCTTTCTCGTTCGACACGCCGGTATGTTCGGCCTTTTGCAGGACACCCTGCTCGAACCCGACCAGCAAAGCGACGCTTGGCGCGGCAGTTGGGACAAAGCCTGGGAATCCCTCTACGACAATTCGCCTGCCTGCGGCATTAAGGTCAAGGCGTGGCTCGTCGATCAAAGCCACCTGCCGCTGCGCTACCAAATCGACATGACCGAGGTTTGCAACGCGCTCATGCGCGAGCAGGCCCGTCACTTCCCGCGCGAAGAAACCACGCGGCCTGTATTGCGCCGTTTCACATACGACCTGACCCTCAAGGACTACAACCAGGCCGCGCACATTTCGCTCCCGCCCGAAGCCGCCAAGGCCGCAGCGCCCCTTTTGGCCGAGGCCAAAAAAGACCGCTCGTATTAACCGAGCGCCCAATCAAGACGATGGCTCCAGTTTTCCGAAACTGAGTACATAGCAAACCCAAACACCCATCAACGCACGTTAAGAAAGGGAGAAAAACGACCATGAGAAAGTCCGGTAGAATCATCGCAATTTCTTTGGCTGCGACCATGGCGCTGTCCTTGGCCGCCTGTGCGCAGCATCCTGCCCTCAAAGACAAAGACGCCTTCGTCGAGGCCGCGAGCGAAAACAACAAAAAGATCACCAGCTATGACGTCGAAGGCAGCGCCGAACTCCAGCACAAAAACGGCACCACCCAGGAGAAAAAGTCCTTCACGATCAACAACTCCGTCTTCCTCGAAACCAAGGAATTCTCCTCCGTCGTCAAGACCGAGATCGCTGGCCGCCGCGCCGTCCCCAACCGCGAAACCTATCTGAAAGCCGACGAAGAGGGCAACCGCGTCCTCTACACGCTTTCGAGCAACAAGTGGGCCGGCAAGCCCGTCGCTTCCGATGAAGACGCCGCCGCAGACCTCGCCGCCGTTGTGGGCTCCGATCCCGCCATGCTCGGCAGCACCTTTGCCAAGGACAACATGGACAAGTTCGCGATCGTCGACAGCGATGTCATCGGCGGTCTGAGCACGTCGGTTCTCGAAAGCAAACTCACGGGCGAAGCCCTGATCGCTTTCGTCAAGGCCAATGACGTCGCGAAGTTCTTCAACGCCGACGCCCTCACGGCGCTCGTCACCGAAACCTACGAAGGCAGCGTCGACGTCCGCGTGTGGGTCATCGACTCGTCCCTGCGCGTCGCCAAAGTCACCGCCGACATGACGACGGTGGCCAACGACTACGCCAAAGCCGCCGCGACCAAGAAGGTCGCCGACGCCAAGGGCAGCGAAACCGCACAGGCTGCCGCCGCCAACCAGGCTTCGGTCAGCAAGTACACCGTCGCCTTCACGATCAAGAACATGAACCGCGCCACGAACGTCACCGTCCCGGCCGCCGGCCTCAAAGCCGTCGTCAACCCCACCGGTGAAGTGAAACTGGCCGACCCGACCACCGAACCCACCGCAACCCCCGCTCCCTCCGCCACCGCGGATCCCTCCCCCTCGCCGGCCGTGACGGAACCCGCGACCGATGCGGCGGCTACGACCGCCCCGGAAGCCGACGCCGTTGTGAGCCCCTCCCCTTCCGCCACCACCGCGCCCGCTAGCAAGTAAGGTTTCTATGACGACTGTTGCCACACCCCTGGATTTCCTTCCGCCGGGTGTGGCAATTTGCTGAAAGGAAGACAGCCTTGAAAAATTACAAAAAAATCGTCGCGTCCTTCCTGGCGCTCGCCACTGCCCTCTCGCTGACCGCATGCGCATCCCACCCCGAGCTCAAGGGCAAAGAGGATTACATCGCTGCGTCCAACAAGTACGCCAGCAAGATCAAGAGCTATGACATGGACTGCAAGGTCGTGCTCGACGTCAAAGAGGATCTCGAACGCACCAAGATGACGGGCGAGATGAAGGCTTCTTACTTCTTCGAACCCATGCAAGTCGGCTTGGTCATGACGACCGATACCAACGGCAAAAAAAGCACCGACCTCAAAACCTACCTCGCGCCTACGGAAGACGGCACGATGGTCCTCTACCTCTATGTCGATAAAGAGTGGCTGGCCGTGCCGCTCGAAGAGGAACTCTTCAATCCCGAAATGCTGTCGAAAGAGCTTGGCATCGACCTCCAGGCGATGAGCGACGAATTCGTCAAATCCAACCTCGACAACTTCGCCATCGTCGGCGACACGGTGTACAACGGCCTCGAAACGACCATCGTCGAAGGCACGATCAACGGCGATTCGATCAAAAACTTCCTGAAAAGCAGCAGCATGATCGCATTCCTCGGCGACGTTGCCAGCGACGAAGAAGTCGGCTCCCTCATCGATGAGCTCTTCGCCCAAGGCATCAAAGTCAAGATGTGGGTCTATGACTGGAACCTCTTCCCTGTCAAATACGAAATGGACTTCACCGACATGTTCAATGGCTTTATGAAGCGCATGGCTTCCGAAGAAGTCGCGAACAAAAATGGCAGTGAAGCCGCCCAGAAGAAAGCGGCCGACGCTGTGCAGGTTAACACCTACCGCATCGAAGTCTGCTTTAAAAACCTCAACAATGCGACGCCCATCACTGTCCCTGCCGATGCCCTGGAAGCGTATGAAAACAGCTTGACTGCCGTTGCTCCCAGCACCGATACGACGACGGTAGCCGAACCAAAGGAAACCGCTCCCGCTCCGACCGCAACGCCCGAAGCGGCTGCGACGACCGATGCGGCGACGACGACTGATGCGGCTGCGACGACTGATGCGGCTACGGCGGCTGCCACCGCGGCACCCGAAGCCAGCGCCACGCCTGTTGCCACGGAAAAGCCCGCTGCGTAACGCACTCGTTTTCGCAAAGACCGGTCTTTGGCCGGTCTTTTTTGTGTACCCGGCGCATCGCGCAGGAGCGAATCCACTGCTTTCGGGCTCCACTTTGCCACGAATTACCGTTCATGATGAACTTTACCGCTGGTTTCATAGCGGCATATATGTTACATTTGTGTTGCGCCTTTTTACGGATATCTACTGCACTGTGATGAAATTATTAAAATCGTACGCTCCGCACCACAACACGATTTGGAGGGTAACCATGAAGACGACGTGGAAACGCAATGCATCGCTACATAGCTGCTTTGAGAGTGCAGACCCCCTTTGCATGGCACCGTTCTTCCGCGAGCTCGCGCAGTCCCGCTGGGCCGACTCCTTTGTCCTTTGCGGCAGTTTTTTGCTCGACGCCCTGCTCCCAAGCCGCGCCCGAAAGCCCCAATCCATGACGCTCATCTCGCGCATCGCCCCCGACGACGCTCGCATCGCTCTCGAAACGATCGCCGCAAGCGCGCTTCTTCCCATCAGCGCCGACTTCGATGGGATCACGCTCGACGTGCTCTTCGACCGCGCTCTTCCGACCCGCCCGCAAAGGCGCACGATCGCAGGCGTATCGCTGCTTTGCGTTTCACCGGAATACCAGGTTGCCGAAGCCGCGCTTGCCTTGATGGCGGGCGTCACAAAGGAAAACGCACCTTACCTCTACGACATCGCCAGCCTGTCGCTCGCGTATGACCTTGACGGCCGCACGCTCTACGAATCGTTGGCCGAAAATCTGCCGCGCGTCCCCGAATTGTTGAACGACGAATGCTCT
Organism: Eubacteriales bacterium; assembly: GCA_031553675.1. Taxonomy (GTDB): domain Bacteria; phylum Bacillota; class Clostridia; order Christensenellales; family CALWSW01; genus JAVBLF01. The sequence continues at coordinate 38,724 of JAVBLF010000037.1, forward strand.
CGCTTCCTCAAAGCCGATTGGCTCGTGAAGTGCATCTACGAGCATGCGATGCATGCGGAAGGTTTGACTGCCCTCGACTACTTCGCCTCCCTTCAGATCTGCACCGACCTCCTTTTTGAACTCTACACCGACGTTCGCAATGAGCGCGAATTTTTCGGGCATTGGATAGCGACGCAAGGAAAATGGTCCGACTACCGCCTAGCCGTTGAAGCGTGAGCCGTGTACAGTTGCCCTTCGAATCGAACTGCACATGCAAGAAGTGGTTTCGCCACTTCTTTTTTGCTTTCCATGTCCCTCCCCTCCTGTTCGACTCGCTTGACTCAGCCCTGTCTCCGCTTTATAATTGGTGATGGCGTCTCGTTACACCCGCCGCTGTGGTGGAATGGCAGACACAACAGACTTAAAATCTGTCGACTTCGGTTGTACCGGTTCAAGTCCGGTCAGCGGCACCAACACCAGAACGTTCGTTCTTGCGCAAGGCAAAAGCCCTCTATCTGAGGGCTTTTGCTCATTTTGGCCGTGTTGACAATTTGCGATCGATAATATATTGGACGAATATTGGAGTGTTTCCGTGAAAAGATGCAGCCATCGCTGGAAATATCTTGCTGCCGCGAAAAGGTTGCGAACCCCACTTCAAGTCCCTATCTGTCTACGTCATAGCTTCCATGTCAGTTTTGATCCATCTTTGAAGCTGAACTCGATTTCCGTCGCGCTGAACACGGTCACTTTCTCTACCGTCGCGAGCCAAAGCTCCTCGTCGAAGTTTAGCAAGGGGCCGCTTTCGCGCAGCGTTCCCAGGTAAGCGTTGATCTTCTCGCGTTTGGCACGGCGTTCCAGCTTGCGCTGGGCGAGTTCATCCAAGCGCCGCTTCGTCTTGTCGAAGCGCGCGGCCAAGCTATCATAACGCCGCTGGTAGTCCAGTTGATCCTGCGCCGAGCGGGCGTTTTCGTCGACGCATTTGCGCAGCAATACGACCACGACTTCGCTTTCATCGCTCAGCTTCTCGGCCTCTTCATCGAGCCGCGTGTCGTCCAACAGCGCCCCGATCAAGGCACCGCAGCTTTCAATGATGGCGTCGGCGTCGTCGATCAGGTTGTTGAACGCCTCGACGAATGCTCGTTTCACAGCCTCTTCGAGCATGTGCGATGACGGGCAAGGTGTATCGCCCGCGTATTTCTGGTTGCACTGCCAGATCGTCCGCCGATACTTGCTCGTCGAATACCAAACCTTGCTTCCGAAAAAGCCGCCGCAATGCCCGCAAACGATTTTGCTGGAGAAGCAGCTTTTGCTCGAATGCGGCCCGATTTCGCGGCGGCGCGTGAACTCATACTGCACCAGGTCGAACAGCTCCGGCTCGATGATCGCC
>JAVBLF010000027.1:0-21230 GCA_031553675.1 Eubacteriales bacterium
GCTGACAACCCTCGCTCTGACGGGCAGCTTCGCGCTCGGCGCGATGGCCCCCGCGAGCGCTGCCGAGAAGATCAAGCTCGGCGAGTCGGGTTACGTCAGCCTGCACTCCTACACGTCGACCACCGACGTCGAAAACGTCCACAAGGTCACCTTTACCTTGGACGTCAACACGCTTCTCAAACCCAAGGACATCGTCTTCGTCGTCGATAACTCCGGGTCGATGGGCTTGCCGGAAGACCTGTCGCAGGAACTCGATGACTGGGTGTCTAACGTCATGAGCGGCTCTCCCAGCGCCCCATCCACCTACGCGACGATGGGCGGCGCGGCTGGTACGGGTCTGGGTACTGCTGGACTGAGCCTCGCCGATGACATTCGAATGGAAGACCCAACGGTAGCAGCGCCTGGTAATCTGTGGCCCATACCTGCCGGATCATGGGAATACGGTTACGAATACACGAGCAGTGTGTTCGGCTACCCTGCTGGCGAAGCAGGTGCGCATAAGTTGCCCAACTACAACAATGGGGAAGGCTACCGATTCGAATGGATGAAGCAAGGACTTAAGGAAGCGATTGACCTTCTGCTCGGCCCGACAAATGGTGCGGCGAGCATGAATCGCATTGCTGTGTTCGGTTTCGGATCGGGTGATTCGGACAACTCTGCCCAAACAAATACCATCGAGATGAAGGGTAGTCCCAATCCTATTGCCTATGACTGGGGTCCTTACGTAGGTTGGGGTGGTGGTCAATATGGATATAACTGGGGTACTGCTGCTGGAGATGCGGGCGCTGTGTGGGCGAATGACTTCAACAAGTGGTACGCAGACGGACTGACTCCAGGGAGTTACCCGTACAATGAAGGCGATCCCTTTGAATGGGCAGACGCCCTCACATTCAACAGTAACATCGCAAATGGCGGCTCGATTGCGAACATCGGTCCAAACTGCTGGATAACGACCGCGAACTATACCAACTTGACCGGAACTGGGAAAGCGATCGATACCAACCTCGTACGCCGTCAAGAGGGAACGACGATGGCTGCCGGACTTTCTGCCGCTTATGAACTCCTTTCGAAGTCAAGCAGCGATGACCGCGACAAGTACGTCTTCTTGCTGACCGACGGGACAGAAACTTCTGCGCGTACGGATACCGTGAACCGCAGCAACTGGCCTGAGATGGATTATTCGGAATCGCTTGCTTTGGCAACCAACCTAAAACGGATGGGCGTTAATATGCATGGGTTGGGCATTCTCGAACAAGAAGCTTCTGTCTTTGTGAATGGCACCTTTGATGCAAGTAAATTTGATTCGTCATACTCACTTACTTATGATGAAGCACTTCCGGGAACTTATGCCAACGATTTGTTCGTTTTGGATGGAACGAGACACCCGGTTCAGATTCCACTCGACTTGCGCGACTACGTTCTCGCAAAGCCGTATATCCGCACACCAGCAGGCGCGTCGAACACAACAGACCCCTATATCGGAGAAGAGCACCTCCTACGAGTGTTGACACCACTGAAGAGCAACGCGCCTATCATGGCTAAAACTGCCTCCGACTACACGGCAAGCTCCTTCCCCCGGGGCTCCAGCTATATGATTCTTGGCGGAGACGCATCTTTCCCAATTTTCGCTGGACCGGGATATGACACGATGGTTAATGACCTCGTTGACTACGGCGATTTTTCGAAAATCAAGTATAACCGCGCAAATGATAAAAATGGTGTCATCCGCGTGTTCAAAGAATTCGCCAAATCCCTCTTTGCGGCCAGCAGCATCACGCCGGACATCACGCTGGGCAACGCGTTCTCGATCTACCAGATGCCGGGCAAGTCGCTCTTCGAGTGCACGGGTGGCAGCACGGCAACGGGTGGCAACCGCTCGATCAACTGGAGCATTCCGAACATCGCCGCGACGGGCGGCAGCGTCAGCCTTTCCTTCTACGTGAAGGTCGATCCGGCGAACGCGGACCCGAACAACATGTGGCAAGGTCTGCTGGAGCATTTCATGATCGACTACGTTGATTTCAACGAAGACCTCGCTTCCAAGGGCCTGCCGCAGAACTATGTCCTGCCGACCGGAACGCCCGACACAGAAGTGAAGGAGATCGACCATCGCCTCGACGATTCGAAGTACCCCGTCTCGCTCACGCGCAAGACGGAAACGCCGGCCTTCATCGCGAGCCTCTCCTCCAAGGGGGACATCGCCGTCAGCGACGTCAAGGCGCAGGCAATCGGCAAGGGCAAAGCCAAACTGACCGTCGAATCGCCCGACCGCGACAAACTCTACTTCCAGTGGCAGTATCTCGACACCGAAACGGGCGAATGGATCAGCATCAAGGGCGCGAACGCCTCGATCTTCACGGTCACGGGCCTGAAGGCGGGCGATTACACATTCCGCTGCGCCATCCGCACGGCTACGTCGGTATTCAGCTTCACGAAGGAAGTCAAAGTGACCGTCAAGTAAAGCGCCTCCAAGAACGTTAAACCCCACATTGCGACCGTGACCGCCTTCGGGCGGTCGCGGTGCGTTTTGGGGGCGATCGCGCGAGGGGCGGCGTTGTCAATGTCGTGGCGCATTTCGCGCAAAGCAGCTTGGCCTAAATGGAAAAACGAGGAAGTTATTGTGCTTCAAAAAACAGCATAAATATGCAACGATTTTCCGCCTTGGAGCGGCCCCAAAGTACACCAGCGATGGCAAAGCCTTTCAAATTTCGCCAATTCATGGATCGCATTTCTGGCGCTATGGCCATTCCTTTCACGTTTATTCTGTTCATCATGTAATCTAGTTTCGCAATTTATGAATGTAAGAATGATCACCATGGATTTATAAGTCGTGTGATAATCTTTTTCCATTTTCACCTTTCCCATTGACTTACTGGGAATAAATGTCGTATACTTTGTACGTGAAGTGTCCTATAAAAATACTATGCAAAACAGAAGGATAGCTTCGCAAGCTGTGACTTTATAATGATATTCGCTGATTTGAACATGAGATGAAAGGGAGGATGTGCAAACGCGGCGCGCGAGTGGCCGCCCATCGCAACGCGTTCATGGGTCGTCCGTCCTTGCATGGAGTGGCGGACGGCCTCTGTGAAGCTCATTTTGACACTCGCACACAATCATTCAGGGGTGAGTAATTGTGACACGCATGAAGCGCTTCGCCGCCCGGTGTAAGGCGGCACGGAAAGAAGGGCTTCGCGCAGTCGATGTGGACCATTTTTATCCAAGGACGCAATGCCAACGATTTCATTTGCCAACACACGACGCATAGAGGAGACCACTCAACCATATGACTTTTTCAAAATACATCAAAAACCGCGTCATCTCGATGACACTCGCTTCCGCTCTCGCCATCAGCACGGCCATGACAGCCGGCGTCCCCGCTCTCGCCACCGAAGGCGAACCGACCGAAACGATGACAGCCGGCACAAGTACAAGCGAGGCAAAGGCCGATCCGACCGTGGCAAAAGCCGCGACCCCTTCGGCTCCCAAGCGGCAGGTCAAGACAGACCCCAACACGGGGAATGCCATCCAACCGCATCCTTTCGAAACCGAAGCTTACAAGCCGACCGTCCGCAAACAAAACCGCTTGATGGCGACGGCGGGCGGCCAGAGGACGATCGACGCTTCGGACCTCAGCACCTGGACGGTCTTTACCAACTACTACAATCCGAATTGGACATACACAAAAGTTTTGACCGACCCCGACCCAGCGTACGGCAGCTGGTACATCTATACCGCGCCGAAGCCCGCAAACTGGGATACGACCGTCAACGCGCAAGGCCAGCATCCCTTCCTGGTATGGAATGAAGATCAACTTTACAGCAACAACAACGTCTACTACGACCTCGACGATCCGCAGCAAATCGCCCTCATGGAAGCCACCAACATGCAGGGGGCGTATTCCAGCCACGTCGCTCATTTTTCCAAGCACATTTACACGACGGGTACGGCCAACGACGCGACGATCACCTTCCTGGGCTACGGCACATCCCCCTTTACCGACTTCGCGCTGGCGCCCGTCACCGAAAGCGGCATGAAATCGGTCGGTTTCGACATCGACGCCAATGCCATCGATAGCCATACGCTCAACAGCTACGGCATCCTCTTCAACGCCGGCATCGGCGCGGACGGCATCCTAAAAGGTTACTTCCTCGACTTCAGCGTTTATTATGGCGTCAAACTCTACGACCTTTCGGAAGGCATCGACGCCAACAAACTCCACAACGGCTATCAACTCCAGGAGTACCAGGAGTACGAACAGTGGGCGTACGATCCGGAAACCGGCGAGTACCTCCTAGACGATGATGGCAACTACATCACGCAAACCATCACCTATGGGAGGCCGTCGACCCCCATTCCCGAATTTGCCGGATACCAGGCCGTCGGCCGTTCACGCGTCGACCTCGACATCCGAGGCAATTCCGTCAAGGTCAGCATCGCACCCTACGACGCCGTTGGCAACCTCGGCGATCCGGTCATTGCCAACATCGCGCTCCCGACCGTCACGAACTACAACAACTACGGTCCTTACGTCAACTACGGCAGCCACGGTTGCTCCTCGCTGTCTTACATCAAGTTCAGCAAGATGCAGATGTCGGTCAACTATGACATCGTATTCGATGCCAACGGCGGTACCTTTGCCAACGGCACCGATGCCGATCGCATCAACGGCATCGAGCCCGGCAAATCCATCCGCGACATGGGCTTGAGCCTTCCGGCAGCGCCGACGCGCCCCGGCTACAGCTTCCTCGGCTGGTACACGACCGTCGACGGTTCGAACGACAACTTCGACGAAAGTACGCCGATCAACCGCATCACGACGGCCGTCGCGCAGTGGAGTGTCAACCCCGTCGTCACCTTCGTCTCGGGCGGCAACGGTTCGGTCAGCGGCAAGACCTCCGAGAGCGTCACGCCCGGCCAAGCCGTCACGGTCACGCCCGGCGTCACGCCCGATATGAACTACAAGTTTTCCCACTGGGTCGATGACAGCGGCAAGCAGTACCAGACCGCCGACCTGAAGAACATCCTCCCGACCAAGAACATGACCATCACGGCAATTTTCGTGCTCAACGGCGTCAAGATCGACTACGTGGCTGGCGCGAACGGCAGCCTGAGCGGCACGACGAGCCATCCGGGCGCCGTCCTCAACCAGCCCCTGCCCGCCGCCCCGACGACCACACCTGCCGCCGGATACGTCTTCGACAACTGGACGAACAGCGCCGGCACCATCGTCACCCCGGGCAGCACACTCGTCACGAAAGCCGACACGATCACCGCGAACTTTACACGCGATGAGAACAACGACGGCGTCGCCGACAAGACCCAGACCCGCTTCAATGTCACACTCGATGTCAAGGGCCCCGGCAGCTTCGGCGCCACCGACAAAAGAGCCTTCGACGTCATCGAACGCCAGCACACCGGCAAAGCGCCGCTCAGCGACGCGCTCGGCGGATTCACCGAACCGAAGCTCATCCCCAACACCGCCTCCGATCCGACCGCGAAGTTCTGGTGGTGGGAAGACGCTGCCGGCCAGAAGATCGCCGACCTCAAGCAGTACTCGGTCGAAAAGAGCTGCAAAGTCTACGCCTTCTTCGACACCGACGACGACCACGACGGCACCCCCGACAGCCTGCAACAGAAATTCGGCGTCAAGTTTGAAGTCCGCGGCAAGGGCAGCTTGACCGGCAAGTTGGCTTTCACCGTCTACGGTGTCAACGGCACGGTCGCCGGACTCCCGAGCGCATCGGCGCCCCTGAGCGCGGCCATCGGCGGTTTCGCAGCCCCGACGCCCGTCCCCGCCGACAAATTGACCTGCTTCTACCGCTGGGAAGACGCTGCCGGCAACGAGATCACGTCGCTCCCGAACCAGGTGATTTCCGGCAACACGACGATTTATGCCCGCTTCGAAGCGGACATCAACGCGGACGGCATTCCGGACATTCTCCAGAACAAGTACACGGTGACCTTCGTCGGCACACAGGGCGCCACGCTCAAGGGCACGACGAGCTACACCTTCATCGGCGGTAAGAAGGGCGACAACGTTCCGCTGACCGACAAAAACGTCGTGAACGGCCCCTACGCCGTCCCGACCGTCAGCAACGCCAACGCCGAACTGATCGCGAAAGGCTGGTCCTCGAGCGTCATGGGTATCAGCTCGACGCCGGGCGTCGGCATGAGCCCGACCGCCCTCCGCCTCACGAGCGACGTCACCTTCTCGACCGACTTCGATACCAAGACCTACGACGTCAAGTTCGTCCTCAATGGCACCGTTCTCGAGACCCGCAACCTGCCCAAGGGCGCGGCGATCGGCACGCAGCCGTCTAACGCCGTGACGAGACTGGGCACGAACTACAACATCGATTACTGGCAGAGTCAGTCTGGCACGAACTACACCGCGGCGCAGCTCACCAGTGGGACCGTCACGGGCGACATGACCCTGACCGCGAAATACTCCTTGTCCAAAGCGCTCGGCAAACGCTAACACCATCTGCGTCCCGCATGGCTCTCGGGCCATGCGGGGTCGCACAGCGTCTGTTATCATTGCTTCCTCTAGCACAGAAAGCAATTTGGAGACAGCAAGCACAACACATGGACCCACTCACAACACAAAGCACGTTCATTCTTTGATTGAATGTGGAGGTAACACAACATGTTAAAACGGAAAGTCAAACAATTCGTTTCCCTGCTGACGACACTCGCCTTGACGGGGACGTTCTTCCTTGGCACAGCGGCCCCCGCCCATGCCATCGAGAACATCAAGCTCGGCGAGCCCGGCTACGTCAGTCTTCACTCTTACACGACGCCAACCAGCATCGACGGCGTTTACAAGGTCAAGCTGACCATGGACGTCAACACCTTGATCGAGCCCGCCGACATCGTCTTCGTCATCGACAACTCCGGTTCGATGGGCTATCCCGCGGAAGACGAATACACCGACCCCGCGACCGGCAGCAAAGTCACACTGAACAGCGACCTCGTCGCCTGGGGCGCGGCCAACACGCCGACCGGCGTCCCGACCAGCGCGATGCCGACGCCCTTTTCCAGCATGAGCGCTCCCGGCGGCGCCTTCGACACCGTTTACGGCTGGGACAACACGGCCGACGCCGGTGACCCTACCAGCGGCCAGCGCCTCTTCGGCATCGGCGCCTGGAAGTGGGGTGCTGAGCACGACCAACAGCTTTTGCAGAACGTGGCCATCGGCGAGTCCCTCATGTTCGCAAACCCGGACAATAGCACGATTCTCAACGGCGAAGGCTACCGCTTTGAATGGATGAAGGAAGGCTTGATGGAAGCCATCGAGATGCTCCTCGATCCGGTGAAGAACGGTACAGCCGAACTCAACCAGGTTTCGGTCTTCGCGTTTGGCGACGGCAGCACCGAGACCGACGGCACGTCGAACAACCTCACGATGAAGCCCATGGCAACGGGGACTTGGGACGCCTACGACCCGACCGCTTACAACTGGGCCTACCCGACTGTGGCAGGCAGCGCCGGCCACGTCTGGGCGAACAACTACAACCTCAACGGCGTCGAATTCAACGTCCAGCCGGCCTTCACGACGACCGACTACATCACCTTCAACAGCAACATGCTCACCGGCAGCACGGCCTCCATCGACACCCCGACGAACGCGAGCTGGGCGACCAAGGACAACTACAAGACCCTGCTCAAGGCCATCGATGAAAAACTCGTCCGCCGCCAGGAAGGGACGGGCACGGCCGCCGGTCTCCAGGCTGCCTACCAGATCTTCACGGATCCCGCCGTCACGAAGACCCGCGCCAACGCCAAGAAGTACGTCTTTGTGCTCACGGACGGCTGCGAATTCACCAACCGCGCTGGCACGACCATGCCCGCGAACTACAGCTACACCGAGTCGATCGCAACGGCCGCCAACCTCAAACAGCTTGGCGTCAGCATGACGGGCTGCGGCATCCTTGAACCCGACTCGTCGGTCTTCCAGGACAACCGCTTCGTCCCCAGCCAGCACAAGTCGCTTGGTACTGCGAACCCCGCTCCGACGAGCATCCTCGACTACATTGGACAGGCTCCGGAACCCGCTCCTTCGCAACAGACCGACCTCTACGCCGGTGAGCAGCACCTTCTGCGCATCTTGATGCCGCTGAAGCCAAGCTCGACCTACATGAAATCCAAGTACAGCACCTCCACACCCATCAAGGGTTCGGATTTCTGGATGAAGTACACGAACGACGCCAGCTTCGGTGTTGAATCCGGCACCGGCTACGGTGATTACGTCAACGCCATCACGACCGGCGGCGACGCTGACCTGGCCAAACTCAACTACTACCGCGCCAACACGAAGGCGGGCGTCATGAACGCCTTCCGCGAATTCGTCAAGAGCATCTACGCCGCGAGCGAGATCAGCCCCGAAATCAAGCTCGGCCAGTACTTCAGCGTCTACCAGATGGCGGGTCAACCCCTCTTTGACGCCACGAATGGCAGCGCGACCGGCGGCGGACAGAGCATCAGCTGGTCCATCCCCGACATCGGCGCGACCGGCGGCAGCGCTTCTCTGACCTTCTACGTCAAGCTCGACGCGCCGGCCGACCAGTCCAACGTATGGCAGGGCCTGCTCTCCAGCTTCATGGTCAAGTACCGCGACTTCCACGGCGACCTCGTTTCCAAGGGCATTCCCCAGAACTACATCGAAGCGCCGAAGGTGGAGCAGGAAGTCAAGGAAATCGACCACCGCCTCGACGATTCCGCCTACGCCGTCTATACCAACAAGCGCAAGACCGAAGTTGCGGCTTTCATCACGCCGTTCTCGCAGTCCGGCTGCATCGAGATCACCGACGTCAAAGCCGAAGCCAAGGGCAGCGGCAAAGTCAAGCTTTCGCTGACTGCGCCGAACAGCTCGGGCCTCTACTACCAGTGGCAGTACCTCGACACGAAGACCAACGAGTGGATCAGCATTCTCGGCGCCAACTCCTCCGTCTTCACCGTCACCGGCCTCAAGCCCGGCACCTACACCTTCCGCTGCGCCGTCCGCAACGCGACGTCCTCCTACACCTTCTCGAAGGAAGTGCAGGTCACGCTCACCGCGAAGGACTGCAAATAACCCTTTTTGCCACACCACCACCCCACATACATCCTGATGCCCTACACCAGGGTCGTCCGGACCGAAGCCGCAGCGAAAGCTGCGGCTTTGCCGTGATACGCGAAAAAAAGCGGCCTTACGGCCACTTTCGGGTTTTTCGGTTGTCAGTCCAGCGCGAAAAAGCGCACGCTGTACGAGAGGGTACTTGCCTTGCCGTCCTTCTTTTTCAGGCCACTGATCGATACTTTGTATGTGCCGTCGTAGGACGAAACGCCGTCGGGCCTAAACACGATGCAGTTGCCAACGCCGTAGCCCTCGGTGTTCACGTTGAAGTAATTGCCTGCCTTGTCCTTCGTCGCTTTAGAAAATTTCCAGGTTTTGCCTGTGGCGCTCTCGGTCAGCGTGATGGTGATCGACGCGGCTTGCGGGGTCTGGTAACGCTCTGGGTCGAGCGTGACGCTCCAAGCCATGTCGTCCGCGAAGAAGTCCGACGGGAAAGCCGGTCCGTTCGGCCAGCAGATGGCGTTGTAATCGACCTTTTCCTTGCGCGACGCGTCATGAGCCAGCATCGGCACATAGGATACCCCTTTGGTGCTGGTCGCATGCCCGAAACCGACGCGCTTCATGCGCGGGTGGAGCACCCAACGCCTGTGGCCGAGCATCTCGATGTTGAAGGCGTCGGAGTCGTCCATGAACATGCGCACCGCGCCGTCTGTCGTCTGACCGCGACCTACGCCGAGGTTGCTGTCCCCGGCCGCCTTTTTGCCGACAGCGTAGAAACTTGCATCCATGTCGGTCGGCTTGGAGGGGCTGTGGTCGAGCCGATTGAGCGCCGCCAAGAGCACAGCACAATGCGGGCCTTCTTTGTTCAGTGCTTCGTCGGCAGCGACGTCGTCGGGCAAGCCTGCCAAAAAGCGTGCAAAGTTGAGCGTCTTGAGGCCGTCTTCCACAAAGGTGGGTTTGAGCGATCCGGCCTTGTAAGGCGACTGGATCGAAGGAGCGGTGGCGTAGGGCGATTCGCCCGCCGGAAAGCGGGGTTTCGCTTTGGCCCAGACGGCTAGGATCTCGCTCTTGCGCGCTTCATAGGCCGTTGCTGCTGTCTTCTCCGCGGCAAGCGATCTCGTCGCGAAGGAAGACGCCGTCAAAAGAAGTGCGGTCGTCAGAGCCATCCATTTCAGGGTGTTTCGCATGCCTGCTTCCTCATCCCTTTTCGTTCCAACCGCTGCGATCGATCGTGCCGTCCTCGTCCCAGAGGTTTTCCCAGCTCGTCGCGCCCGGCCACAGAAACACTTGTCCCTTGATCAGCCGGCAGCCCTTGTCGATGCCGGCGATGGCGTTCATTTCGGCATCGCTCAGCGGTATGGAGGCCGAAGCGGCGAGGTTGGCGGTGTAGTTCTTGTCGTGGATCGAGAAGGGGATGGGGATCGTGCCGCGCTGCATCGACCACTTGAGGCAGACGATCGCGGGATGGACGCCATGGGCTTTGGCGATCTCGACGATGACGGGATCCTCGATGTCGACGGTGTCCGATTCGGTCTTGTCGCGGTCGGGTCGCATGGGGCTGCCGAGCGGGCAAAAGCCGACGGTTTGGATGCCCAGCTGCGTCATATAGTCGAAGAGCTCCGGCTGCTGGAAGTGGGGGTGGATCTCCATTTCGTTCAGCGCCGGTTTGACGCGGGCGAGGGGCCAGATCGCTTCCATCTTGGCTTTCGTGACGTTGGACGTGCCGAGCGAACGAACGAGCCCCATATCGACGAGGCGCTCCATCTGCCGCCACACGCCCATGAATTCCTCGACGAAGAAGGGGCGCGCGTCGGGACTGCGCGAGTCGACGTCGCAGCCCGGCGGGTGGAAGTTCGGGAAAGGCCAGTGGACGAAGTAGACGTCGAGGAAATCCAGGCCGAGATCGCGGAGGGTTTCGGCGCAGTCGACAAGGACGTCGCCGTCGTGGTGGCGGTCGTTCCAGATCTTTGACATGATCACGAGGTCTTCGCGCTTGACGAGGCCGGATTCAAACACTTCGCGCAGGGCCTGGCCGATCTGTTTTTGGTTGCCGTAGACGCTCGCACAGTCGATCAGGCGATAGCCGCGCGCGATGGCGCCCTTGACGGCGGCCGCGATCTCGTCGGGCGAAAAGCGGTCGGAACCGAATGTGCCCAGGCCGATCGTGGGGAGGACAAGACCGTTGTGCAGCGTGCGTTTGGGAACGCTGGCGGGGGCGATCGCCTCGGGGTGGAGGGCGAAAGGGTCAGGTGCGTACTTCATGGGGCGTCTCCTTCCGGGTCGAAAACTTATGTCTCGCTCCGCAGCGCATACAGCCGATGCATGGCGGCGCGGTTGGCGGGGTAGAGCGATTTGTAGACGTCATACCACGGCAGGTAGGCGGCCGTGGCGTTGGGGTCGGGCGCTTGCGATCGGCGCACCGTCACGATGCGTTCGACGGCTTCGCGGTAGTCGCGGTGGCAGCCGACGCCCACCATGGCGAGCATGGCTGCGCCGCAGGTCGTCGCCGTGTCGGAGGCGGGCACGAGCATGGGTAGGCCTGTCACGTCGGCTTTGATCTGCGTCCAGATCCGGCTGTTGGCGCTTCCGCCGGTCGCGCGCAGTTCCGTCAGTGTGGCACCGGTCGTGAGCGCCGTTTCGATGTTGTGGCGCAGCGCATACGCGACACCCTCCATCGTCGCGCGAACGAAGTCGGCATGCGTCGTGCCGAAGCCCAAGCCGACATAGGCGCCCGACGCCTGGGGATCCCAGATCGGGGTGCGTTCTCCGGCCATGTAGGGCAGGTAGACGACGCCGTTGGCGCCCAGAGGGGCGCTTTCGGCTTCGCGGCTCAAGCATTCGAAGATGTCGGGGGCGGTCCGCGTCAGGTCGTCGGAGGCTTCCCGCGCCGCGCCCAAGGTCTTGGCGAACCACTGCAAGCTTGCGCCGCCGCCCACCGTGCCGCCCTGGAGCAGCCAGCGCTCTGGTACGACGTGCGCGCCGAGGATCAGCTGCGGGTGGGGGAGGGGCCTGTCGAGGCATATGCTCATACCACCTGCCTGGCCGCCCTGCTCCTGGGTTTGGCCGGACTCGATCACGCCGACCCCCAAGGTGCCGCAAGCCGCATCGAGGCCACCCGCGACGACGGGCGTGCCCTCCAGGAGGCCGGTCGAGGCCGCGGCACGGGCGTGTACGCGTCCGACGACAGCGTCGCAGGCCACGGGTTCGAGCAAGAAACGCTCCGGGACGCCGAGTTCCTTCGTCAGGGCTTCGTCGTAGCGCATGCGCGTTAAATCGAAGTTCTGCCAGCCGTAGGCTTGCGAGAGGTCCATCGTCAACGCGCCGGTCAGCCGTTGCACGACAAAGGCGTTGCTCTGCAAGAGGGCGTCGGCGCGCGCGACCAGATCGGGTTGGGTGTCCATCCAGTGCAGCAACTTGGGGAGGGTGTAGGTGGGCGAAAAAGGGTTGCCCCCGACGGCGAAGAGGCGTTCTTCGCCGAGGCGCTCGATCCAGTCGTCACAAGTCGCCTGTGCGCGCGTGTCCATCCAGATCGGCGTCCGCGCGAGGACTTGGCCGTCTTTGTCGATCGGGATGGCCGACCAACTCTGCCCATCGACGCCGATCGCGGCGACATCCGCCGGATCGCAGCCCTGCGCCCAAAGGGATTGGAGACCGGCGCAGATGGCGCGCCACCAGTCTTCGGGGTCCTGCTCAGCCCAACCGGTGTGCGGGTGGTGGATGGCATAGGGCTGTTGATCGCAAAAACGCATCTGCCCCGCCTCGTCAAAGGCCGCCAGTTTGGCCGCCGACGTGCCGATGTCGATGCCGATGAAGACGTTTTGGCCCATGTCGCGTTCTCCCTTCCGAATTCTTATGTTTCATGATACATCAAAAAGGGTCCCGCGAAAAGGGGGTGTTCAGCGCCTCATGGGACGCAAAGGCAAAATTTGCATCCGTGCTTTTGCTGCGAACACAGACGGTGAAGCGAATAAAAAAGCGAAGAATGAGCGAAAAAAGAGCCAAAAAGAAGCGATATGAATGCAGACAAAAAGAATATGTATTGTTTTTGTAGGGGTATCCTTGACGTGAAATCGGTTACTGGCTATAATCAAATAAATCGAATATATCAATGTTTCTTCGCGTCGTCGGTGGAAAGGGGCGCACCATGCAAGTCAGGATCCTCAAGTCATGCGACACATCGTATGGAAGACTCGAAGCCGGAACCGTAGTCAACGAGATCACGACCGCAATCGCCGACATGGAAGATTGGGTCAAGCGGGGCTATGCCGTTGTGACGCCGGACGACTCCGTCGAGCGCGGCGCGCAACGGCGCGTGCAAGCGTCGGCGGCATCGCCAAGCCCACCAGCGGCGGCCAGCCAGCAGGTGGTGGTGAGCCAAAAGACGCTCAAGGAGTTCACCGATTTTCTCAACAAGTGCGTCGCGGAGAAGTGGGGCTACGTCTGGGGCGGCAATGGCAAACTCTACAACGAAACCGAGCGCGACTTCCTCTACAACAACTTCCGCACCTCGACCTACGACAAAACCTATTACTACACGACGCAGTGGAACCGCTGGGCACGCCACAAGGTGGCCGACTGTTCGGGCCTGCTCGAAGCGTTTTGTGGACAGAACATCGTCGCGCAAGACTACTACAGCCGCTGCCTGAGCAAGGGCACGACGGCGGGCGGTGGATTCAAAAAGGACATCGGCTACCTGCTTTTCCGCATCAATCCGACGACGAACCGCATGATCCACGTCGGTGCTTACATCGGCAACGGCAACGTCATCGAAAGCCGCGACAGCGCGTCCGGCGTCATGAAAACGACCTTTACCGAAAAAATCTGGACGCACTGGGGCAAGCCCGACTTCATCAACTTCGCGACGACGGGCAGCACTGGCGGTACGACGGGCGGCGCGACGGGCAGTTTCACCTGCAACCGCGTCTTAAAGTTCTTGACCCCCATGCTGAACGGTGCGGATGTCAAGGGTGTGCAAGCGGCGCTCGTGCGGGAAGGCTACAGCGTTGGCAAGGCGGGCGCGGACGGTTACTTTGGAAAGGACACCGACACGGCGGTGCGGGCCTACCAGAAGAAAAAGAACCTGACCATCGACGGCATCGTCGGCAAAAACACCGTCGTCGCGCTGGGTGGCAAGTGGACAGGCGTATAGCGATTCTCGGCATAAAAAAAGTGGTCGCAATGGCCACTTTTTTGCTTCTCTTGGCGTGTCTCTTAGCCGAGCCAGTCGGGCAGGCGATCGTTTTGCATGATCTGCTCGTAGCTTTCGCGCTCGACGATGGGAGCGGCTTGCCCGTTCCGAACGAGGAGCACGGCGGGGCGGCGCAGGCGGTTGTAGTTGCTGGCCATCGCGTACTGGTAGGCACCGGCGGTAAAGATCGCGAGGGTGTCGCCGCGGCGGCAAGCGGGGAGCGCGACGTTCTTGGTCAAAATGTCGCCCGACTCACAGCAGCGGCCCGCGACGGTGACGGTCGTTTCGTTGGCATCGTGGGGGCGGTTGGCGAGGCAGGCGCTGTATTCGGCCTGGTACAGGGCGTAACGCGGGTTGTCGGCCATGCCGCCGTCGACGCTGACATAGGTGCGAATGCCCGGGAGCTCCTTGACCGTGCCGACGGTGTAGAGAGCGAGGCCGGCTTCCCCTACGATGCTGCGGCCGGGTTCGACCTTGATGCGCGGCAGAGGGAGGCCGTATTTGTCGCAATGCGTACGCAGCACCTCGACCATCATCTGAATGTGCTTGACCGCTTCGATGGGGGCGTCGGCGTCGACGTAGTGGATGCCAAAGCCGCCGCCGAGGTTGATCTCCTCGATCTCAAAGCCAAGTGTGTCGCGAATCGCGCGGACGAAGTGCATCGTGCGATCGGCGGCGAGGGCATAGGGTTCGCGCTCAAAGACCTGGGAACCGATGTGGTAGTGCAGGCCGATGAGCTTGAGCGACGGCTGGGCGAGGATCGCTTCGACGGCACGCATGGCGCAGCCATCGGCGAGGCCAAAACCGAATTTGCTGTCGTCCGAGCCGGTCGTGATGTATTCGTGGGTGTGAGCTTCGACGCCCGGCTTGACGCGAACGGACACACGCGCGATTTGCGAGCGTTCGCGGGCGAGCGCGGCGATGGCCTCGATCTCCTCAAACGCGTCGATCACAAGGCTGCCGACACCGGCGTCGAGTGCGGCGGCGATATCGTCTTCGGTTTTGTTGTTGCCGTGGAAGTAGATGTCGGCAGGGTTTGTGCCGGCGGCGAGGGCGGTGCGCAGTTCCCCTTCGGACACGACGTCGACGCCCAGCCCTTCCTGCGCGACGATGCGATAGATCGCCAGGGTGGAAAAGGCTTTGCTGGCGTAGAGCGCCATGCCGTCCACGCCGAGCGCGGCAAAGGTGCGCCGAAAAGCGCGGCAAGCCTCGCGTATGCGATCCTCGTCCATCAAGTAGAGCGGCGTTCCGTGCTGCTTTGCGAGCGCGACGGTGTCGCAGCCGCCGAAGAGCAGATGCCCTTCATCGTTGACCGGCTTCTGTTCCCAAACCTTCATTCGTCCCTCTTTCCCGCGGCGATCCCGCCTGCGTGTCGAATCTGAGCCGATTATAGCACGGCCGTCCGATCGAAAGAAGGGCAAGCAGGCTTGTTTTTTTTTCAGCACAGGCGCTTTTGTTGGACGAGAATCGCGCGTTGTTGCAACGAGCGATTCGAATCAATACCCGAGGTCTTCGCCGACGAGGATGAGGTGGATGCGGCCGGGAAAGACCGATTGGCGCGTGATGACGAGGTGGCTGATGCTGGCGTGCGCCGCAGTGGAGAGGGCATCGAACGAGGCGGCGTCCGGCTGGTAGGCGAGAACGGCCTGGCGGGCGGCCGTCGTTTCGACGCGCTGGATGGCGGCTTCGAGCGTGGGGACGACCTTGTTGATTCCGGCGATGAGTACGACGCGTTTCGGGCCGTAGGCGAGGGCGGCGACGCGGTTGCCGATGCCGTCGGCGTTGACGATCTCGCCGCTTTCGGCGATGGCGTTGGCGCTCATGAAGTAGCAGTCGGCCGACATCGCTTCGACGGCGATGCGGGCTTTGTCGGCGGCGGTTTCGCCGGCGCGGGGATCGAGGAAGCGGAAGCCGCCTTCTTTGAGCGCCGGGCGTAGGCCGAGTGCTTGCAGCGTTTCGGAGCCGCCGCACGACACGCTGCCATCCTCCGGAATGAGGGAAAGGGCGTGTGTGAGGGCGTCTTCCTTCGTTTCGCAGTAGGTGCCGGTTAGGTTGTGCTGGCCGATCGTTTCGATGACGTGCTGTGCCAAGAGGCGGTGGTAACTTTCTGTCGTCGTCATGAGAGCCTCCGATCGTGTCGTGCGTGCGGATTGCTGGTTTCCAGTGGGATCGAGTGTAACACAGCGCGTGGCGGGAGGCAACGGTTTTGCCGTCATTCGACGTTTTCTGGATTTCCGTTGCTTTTGTCGACTAAAGCGCCCGATTGTGATACAATGGATATGTTCACAAACCTTGACAAAGGGGTGGAAACGATGCGGGCGAAACGCAGTCTGGCGACCTACACGGCTTCGCATTTTTGTGTCGATTTCGCGTGTTTTTATCTCCTCTTTTCCTGGTTGTCGCGCGGAACGCCCGGCCAAACGGCCGCGGTGGGCTTTTTGCTCTACAACGCGCTGGCTTTTGGTTTGCAGCCGATCATCGGTTGGGCCTGCGATCGGCGTCCGAGTGTGGCGGTCGCGCCCCTCGGGGCGGTGCTGATCCTGCTGGCCTTGGCTGTGCGCGGGCTTCCGTGGATCGCGATCGTCGCGATCGCGCTGGGGAACGCTTGCTTTCACGTCGGCGGTGGGATCGACAGCCTGAACAAGGCCGACGGCAAGGCGGCGCGAAGCGGCATCTTCGTCTCGTCGGGCGCGCTGGGCGTATCGCTGGGCACGCTTTACGGGCGGGCCGCCCTCGCGACGGTTTGGCTGCCTTTTGGCTTGATCGCGCTGAGTCTCGTCGCAATGATCGCGTTTTGCCGCGAAGAGGCAGGCAAGCCGCAACCTGTGCAGCCATTCCACTTCGCGAATCCGTCCCGAGCCTTTGCGCTCGTGATTGGGATGATGTTCGTTTCGATCGCGATCCGCTCCTTCGCGGGCTCGATCGTGCCGATCGGCTGGCGGACGACAGCGTTTTTGGCGGTCGTTCCGGGCTTGAGCGCCTGCGTCGGCAAGGCGTCGGGCGGCTTGCTGGCCGATCGTTTTGGCCCGCGCACCGTGGGCGTCGCCAGCCTGGCGCTCTCGATCCCCTGTTTGGCGCTCGCGCCGCAGATTCCTTGGATATGTGCGCTGGGACTCGTGCTCTTCAATATGAGCATGTCGATCACGCTCTGCACGATCGCCTCGGAACTGCCGGGCTATGCGGGTCTGTCCTTCGGGCTGACGACGCTGGCCCTCCTCGTCGGCAATGTGCCGACCTTCTTCCTGCCAAAGCCGACGCCCCTGGCCGCGGCGCTCGCCATCGCGATCGCGTCTGGCGTGTCCTGCCTCTTCCTGTTCGCTTCTGTGACGAATCAAACCCATTCGAAAGGACGTGTGAAGCATGCACCTGCTGATGCGCGCATTGCGCGCCGTCTCACTTGACATCGCGCCAGACCCGGAGCTATTCTCCTCGGGCGGCACTACGATTGCGTCCGTATTGTTGTGGGCTGCCGTGATAGCCGTTGTCGCGATCGTGTGCATTGTCGCCGTGATCTTGATCCAGCACGTGCGGAAAAGCCGAAACAACCACGACGATCGCCGATGAAAGGGGAAACGCCATGAAACTATTCACAAGCGCGTTGCCGAACGTCTTGCTCGACATCGCCCCCGATCCCGAAGACATCACCGTGACGGGGCAGGAAAACGAAAACGTTCCGGCTAACGAAGACGTTCCGGCTAACGAGAACGATACCGAAGAAGTCCAAGTGGACATCGAAGAGACGAGCGTGACGGAATCGACGCAGACGAGTGCGCTGCCGGTGGCGCGGCCGATCGCTCCGAGCCTGGTGGTAGCGGCGATCGGCGTGGCCTTGCTCTGCTGCGTGGCGCTGCTGCTTATCCACAAGGCGCATAAAAAGGCGAAATGATCGTCACACTGATCAAAAACCTCGCGCTGACTGTCTTGCTCGAAGGCGCACTGGCCGCCGGTTTGACGCGCAACCGGCGCATGGTCTACCACAGTTTCTTGTGCAACCTTTTGACCAATCCGCCGCTCAACCTGGCGCTGATGGCGATCGCCTTCTACGGCGGCATCGGCGCGTATTGGATCGCCCTCCCTTGCCTGGAGCTGGCGGTCGTTCTCGTCGAAGCGGCGGTCTACAAGCGCCTGGACGACTGCTCTACGCCGCGGGCCTTGGGCGTGTCGGCGCTTCTGAATGCGTTTTCGTTCGGCATGGGGCTTTTGATCGCAAAGCTGACCTGATCAAAAAAAGTGGCCGCGAGGCCACTTTTTGCATGCATATTAGGCGAGGGTGTCGGCGATGGCGCGTTCGCTTTCCTTGTCGAAGAGGTGGATCTTCGTGCAATCGACCGAAAGCTCGACGCTCGTGCCGTGCTTGACGGGGCTGCGGGTCGGGATCTTGGCGATGAGCTTCGAATCGCCGTTTTTGGCGTAGAGATAGATCTCGGCGCCCATGAGCTCGGCCAGTGAGACGTCGACCGGGATCGTGCCGATCGCGTCCGTTTCGAGGTTGACGGCGTCGAGGTGGAGGTTTTCGGGGCGAATGCCCAGCACGACCTCTTTGCCGACATAGGGGGCTAGGGTCGCGGATGAGATGCGATCCGCGGGGATGGGAAGGGTGCAGCCGTTGAAGATCGCGGCATATCCCTCCGCGCGTTTTTCGATCGTCACGGGCAGGAAGTTCATCTGCGGGCTGCCGATGAAGCCGGCGACGAAGACGTTGCAGGGGTGATCGTAGAGCATTTGGGGCGTGTCAACCTGTTGGATGAAGCCGTCCTTCATGACGACGATGCGATCGCCCATCGTCATGGCCTCGGTCTGGTCGTGGGTGACGTAGATGAACGTCGTGCCGAGGCGTTGGTGGAGCAGGATCAGCTCGGAACGCATCGAGGCGCGCAACTTGGCGTCGAGGTTCGAGAGCGGCTCGTCGAGCAGGAAGACGGCGGGGTCGCGCACCATGGCGCGCCCGAGGGCGACGCGCTGGCGTTGGCCGCCGGAGAGGGCTTTGGGCTTGCGCTGGAGCAGGTGCTCGATATCGAGGATGCGGGCGGCTTCTTTGACGCGCGCGTCGATGTCGGCCTTGGGCATCTTGCGCAGCTCCAAGCCGAACGCCATGTTTTTGTAGACCGTCATGTGGGGGTAGAGGGCGTAGTTCTGGAAGACCATCGCGATGTCGCGATCCTTGGGTGCGACGTCGTTGACGAGGCGATCACCGATGTGAAGCTCGCCCTTTGAGATCTCTTCGAGCCCGGCGATCATGCGCAGCGTCGTCGATTTTCCGCAGCCAGAGGGGCCGACGAGCACGATGAATTCCTTGTCGTCGATCTCGAGGTTGAAGTCGTGTACGGCGGTGACGTTGCCGCTGTAGATCTTCCAAATGTTCCGCAGGCTGATGCTCGCCATAGGGAGCCTCCTTGTTGATGGTAAAATGTTGACACGCGAATCGTTCGTACTTACAATGATATCACAGTACGTCGGGAAGAAAAGTGCAAAATATGAACATGAACGGCAGGATATTGACGCTGCCCTTTGCGCGGATCGCCATGCCGGTTGAGGCGGTTTCGCATGCGGGCGGAGGCACATGGCGCTTCGGCATGTCGGTGCCGCTGCGCCTGATCGCCGTGCGCACAGGGCCATACAGGATCGCGGGCGTGACGGCCGAGACGGGCGCGCTCGTCGTCATTTGTGGCGCGGAGGCCCTCTGCGAAGGAAACCCTTCATGCAGGGCGGACGGCATGTCGTTTGCCGGCGCGGCGGCGGAGGAATTGGCGCGCGACCTCTCGGGGGCGATCGTCCTGGACAGCGCGCACTATGTCGAGGCGGCGCGGCTCTTCGATCGACTCTTCGGGGGCTTTGAAGGCATGGAAGACGGCGAGGCGAGCGCGTTGGCCTACGCGCTGTTTTGCCAGATCGCCAGCCCACCGACCCAGTTACCGGACGATGGACCACCCGGACAAGCACTTGCGAGGGTAGCGGCGGGGGAGATGCGCGCGCATTTTGCGGAGATCTACGGCGTCAGCGAGCTGGCGGAGAGGCTCGACGTCAGCGTGGGGCACTTGATCCGGAGTTTTCGCGCGGCATACGGCATGTCGCCCGGCCGCTTTCTCGCAGACCTGCGCATCGCGTATGCCAAAAAACTTCTCGCCAACCGAGAACTTTCGCTGGAGATGGTGGCGGGGCTCTGCGGATTTTCGGGGGCAAACTACTTTTGCAAGGCGTTTAAATCGCAGGTGGGCGTGACGCCAACGTCGTGGCGGCAAGGCGCCGTCGCGGACAGCGACGCGTGGGACGAACGCGTCGAGAGCCTCTACCTCTAAATGCTGGATGCGCAGGGCGAAAAGCGCCGATGCACGGGCGGCTTGTCTTTGCGGGTCACAGTTTCCACATGAAAGGCACAACGAACATGAAGAACGAATCGAAACACTGGATCTCCCTCAAAGCGTTCGCGATGATCGTCGTCGGATGTGTACTCTTCGCGCTGGCATTCGCGCTCTTTTTGGAGCCAAATCTGATCACGACAGGCGGTGTGTCGGGCCTCGCGATGGCGATCAGCCACCTTAGCTCCTGGCCGATGGGCGTATTGATCGTCGCGCTGAACGTGCCGCTCATGGCGCTGGCGCTTTGGAAGTTCGGCATCCGCTTCATCGCATCGACGCTGTTCGCGACGGTGCTTTCGTCAGTGCTGCTCGATCTGGGTTTGTCCTTCTTGCCCTGCATGTCGAACGACTTGCTCTTGGCCTCTCTCTATGGCGGCCTCTTGCTGGGGGCGGGGATGGGGCTCGTGCTGCTCGGGGGCGCAACGACGGGCGGCAGCGACATCCTGAGCAAGCTCGTCACGCTGAAGTACCCACACATGAAGCTTGGAAGGGTCATGCTGGTGATCGACGTGTTCGTGATCGTGATCTGCGCCGCGGTGTTTCGAAACATCAACCTCGCGCTCTATGCCGCCATCACGCTCTATGTGTCCTCGGTCGTCATCGACGCGATCATCTACGGCGCGGACAA
>JAVBLF010000102.1:0-13354 GCA_031553675.1 Eubacteriales bacterium
CGACGCCCCGCCCGATCCGAGTTTGCTCGACACCGGCCGCTATTACGACATGCTGCTGCGCTGCGGCGGGCCGTTCAACATCCAGCTTTCGGGCGGTGAACCGACGTTGCGTGACGATCTGCCCGAGATCATCGCCCAAGGCAAGGCGAAAGGCTTCACGTTCTTCCAGGTCAACACGAACGGCCTCCGTCTGGCGCGGGACGAAGCCTATGTCAAGGCGCTGGCCGAAGCCGGCTTGAACACAGTGTTTTTGCAGTTCGATGGCCTGTGCGACGAAACGTACATCGCGATGCGTGGTCGGGCGTTGGCCGACGAAAAGCAGCGGGCGATCGACGTGTGCGCGGCGGAAGGATTGGGCGTCGTGCTCGTTCCCACCCTTCGAAAGGGCGTAAACGACGGCGAGATCGGCGACATTTTGCGTTTTGCCCTCGCGAAGATGCCCGCCGTGCGCGGCGTCCACTTCCAACCGATGAGCTTTTTCGGGCGCTTTGACGGCATGCCTTCCGACAGCGATCGCCTCACGATCCCCGACGTGCTGGCTGCCATCGAGGCGCAGACGGAGGGCACAATGCCACGCGCCGCCTTTTCGCCGGGGGGCGCGGAACATCCGCTTTGCGGGTTTCACGCCGACTTCACGCGCATGGACGACGGAACGCTCCAATACCGCAAACGCGCGTCATCGCCCTGTTGTTGCGGGTCGTCGCAGGCGCGGCAGGTCGTCGCCAAAAAGTGGTCGGGCAAGCGGTCGAAATCCGCCTCCCCCTCCCCTGCCACACCACCGAGCCGAATCGACACGAGTTCACTGGACGCCTTCCTCGATGCGCGGCAAAACCGAACGCTCGCCGTGTCGGGCATGGCCTTTCAGGACGCGTGGAACCTCGACCTCGAACGACTCAAACGCTGCTACATCCACGAGATCAGCGCGGAAGCCCACCTCATCCCCTTCTGCGCGTACAACTTGACCGCAACCGACGGTAGAGCGCTCTATCGCAGATAACGCAACACAAAGCCCCCGCTTGCTCATGCGGGGGCTTTCGCAGTATCCTAGCTTATGCAAATTTAAAATTTGCTTAGGGTTTCCAAAGGGACTTGTCCCTTTGGTAGGGGCAGGGGGACAAAGTCCCCCGAAAAAACGCTCTTAGCTCCCGAGCGGCGCGATGTTCGGCGGATAGCCGAACAGCCTTTCGAAGCCGCCGCGGTCGATCAGGATGTTGCGCGGCTTGCTGCCGTCGGCGGCCGAGACGATGCCGAGCTGCTCCATTTCTTCGATCATGCGGGCGGCGCGGTTGTAGCCGATGCGGTGGCGGCGCTGCACCATACTGGTTGAGGCGTGCCCGATCTGCATGAGCATTTCGACGGCTTCGGGAAGGAGTTCGTCGAAACCGGGGCCGTCCTCGTCGGAAGCGATGGATTTGCCGTTTTTGCCTTTGCCTTTGGGGTCGAGCGCCTGACCGGCCTCGATGTCCTCGATGGCTTTTTGGTCAAAGTGGGTGGCGCGGGGGCCATACATGGTCTGAAAATGGTCCTTGATGCTCTCGATCTCGGCGTCTGTGACGAGGGCGCCCTGCACGCGAAAGGCCTTGGAGCCGTTGGGTTTGAAAAGCATGTCACCCTTGCCGAGAAGCCTTTCGGCACCATTCGCGTCGAGTATGATGCGCGAGTCGGTGCCGGATGCGACGGCAAACGCGATGCGTGAAGGGATGTTCGCTTTGATGAGTCCCGTGATGATGTCGCTCGAGGGGCGCTGGGTCGCGACAATCAAGTGAATGCCCGCGGCGCGGCCCATCTGGGCGATGCGGCAGATGGCGTCTTCGACGTCGTCGGGGGCGACCATCATGAGGTCGGCAAGCTCGTCGATCACGGCGACGATCTGGGGCAACTTCTGCTCGCCGTCGTTCTCGAGGATGGCGTTGTATCGCGCCAGATCGCGCGCACCGCGCTCGGCAAAGAGGTTGTAACGCTCGACCATCTCATGAACAGCCCAGTTGAGGGCGCTCGCGGCTTTTTTGGGGTCGGTGACGACCGGGATGAGCAGATGTGGGATCAGGCTAAATGAAGCCAGTTCGACGACCTTGGGGTCGACAAGGATCAGCTTGACATCCTCAGGCTTGCAATGGTAGAGGAAGCTGCAAAGGATCGTATTGATACAGACGCTTTTGCCCGAACCGGTCGATCCCGCGATCAAGAGGTGGGGCATCTTGGCGATGTCGGCGACGACGATCTTGCCGGCGATGTCGCGACCCAAGGCGACAGCGAGCTTGGAACGGTGCTGCTTGAATTCCGGCTTTTCGATCAGTTCCCGCAGCGACACCGGAATGACGGACGCGTTGGGGATCTCGATGCCGATCGCCGCTTTCCCGGGGATGGGCGCTTCGATGCGGACCGACTTGGCCGCGAGGTTTAGCGCGAGGTCGTCGGAAAGGTTGGCGATGCGGTTGACCCGCACGCCCGGCGCTGGACGCAATTCAAAGCGGGTGATGACAGGCCCCTGCGCAACGTCGATCACCTCGGCTGCGATGCCAAAACTCGCGAGCGTTTCTTCGAGCTTTTGGGCCTTGGCGCGGGGGTTGTCGCGGAGTATGGAACGCTTGTCGGGCAAGGCCAGACATTTCAAAGGCGGCGGCGCATAGGGCTTTTCTTTGGGAGCCGTTTTCGAGGGCGTCGATTCCGCGCGATCCCGAGCGGCCTGGATGGCCTGAGCGGGGCTCAGTCTGGCATCGGCCTCGCGCAACACGCGTTCGCGATCAGTCGTCTGCTGCGTTTTTTTTTCCGCCGCGTCCGCCGGATTGGGCCAAACGCCGGCATTTCGTTCAGCGTCGAGCAGATCATCAAAGGGCTGCGGCGTGCGCGGATTTTTCTGATCAGGGGCGCGGTGGAAGAAGCTCGTCTCCTCTTGGCCCCAAAGCGTGCTGCCGTCGTCGGGTTTTGCGCGGCCAACGCCCGTGCTTTCGAAAAACGCCAGCGAATCCGCGGGTGGCGACGCTTGGTCGTAGTCGTCCGAAACCTCGAAGGTGTAGGCGTCGCTCTTCGATGTTTCCTCTGCCTCGTCCTGGAGCGGATCGAAGGGCAGGTCTTCGCGCACATCGTACCAGCGGTCGTAACTGGTCGGATCTTCCGAGGCCGGCAGTTCGCCTTCGTAGCCCTCCCAGTCCGAGGATTCGTAGCGGCTGCGGCCTTCGCTGGAGGGCATGGCTTCGATGGGGCGAATCTTGGCGCCGAGCTTGTCGTCACGGAGCGCGTCGGACGCCTGCGCTTCTCCTTCGACGAAATCCGGGAAATCAAAGGGGTTGCGGCGCTTTTTGGCTTTGGGTTCGGGGACAGCCTCCTTGGGATTTTGTGCGGCAGCCGTAGCGCCGAGCGTGGGGCCGTCGCCGTCGCGCGCGACGGGATTTTCCCGCGACTGATCGAAGTTGAGATCCTGGCGTCGAGGTGGCGTTGGCGCGATGTCTTCGTCGTAGTCGCCCCCGCCGAACCATTCGTCTTCGTCTTCGGGAATCTCTTCGCGCTCTTTGCGTTCGGCTTGGCGGCGCTGGATGACGTCGATGTTGTCGCGGATCGCCTGTCCGACGGCGGATCCCGCCTGGCTGAGCGAGAGGTTGGTCAGCACGATCGCCTCGATGACGAGCAGTGTGATGAAGATCAGGTAGCTCGCGCTGACGCCGACGAGGTTGCGCATCGGCAGCGTCAGAAAAGCCCCAAAGAGCCCGCCGCCCCTGTGGAGGGTTTCGCCGTGCTGGAAGGAGTTTTGGAGGTATGCAAAGTAGCTCTTGTTCAAGGCGAGCTGCGTGACGACGGGCAAATGGAAGAGCGATACCGTACAGATCATGATCAGCAGTATCATCATCGATTTGGCGACGCGGTGCTCCTTGCCCGCCATGACGATCGTGTAAACGCCATAGGCAATAAAGAGCAGGGAAAGCAAATAGTAGACGAAGCCAAAAAGGCCGAAACCGAAACCGGCAATGCGCGCTCCGGCGGCGCCGGTCGATTGCGTGAGCGTGAGCGCGCAGAAGATACCGAGCGAGACGAAAAGAAGCCCTGCGATCTCGGCATTGCGCCGACTGACGCGGGCGGAGGCTTTGCGGGGGGAGGATGCTTTCGGTTTGGACGGCGGGGTACGTTGGGCTTTGCCGAACTCGCCATTCGGGGCCGTTTTGGGTTTGGCGGCGCCGGTCTTGGCTTTCGGTTTGGCGGGAGAAGCGGATTTTTTTGCGCTTGTTTTCTTTGCGGATTCAGCCACGCAGACTCACCTCATCGATGGAATAGCACCTATCAGCGCTTGGATACGCCACAACGGGTCGTTGCAGCCATTCGAAAAAGCATATACTCACATGCTTATATAGTATAGCGCATGTGAGCGAGAAAAGCCAGTCCGCGCGTTCGCTGCTCGGACGAAGCAAAAAAGGTGGCCGGAAGGCCACCTTTGTGCTTGGTGTATGCTTTACTCGTTTTCGATGCCGTCGTCGATCGCTTCATCGACGCAGATGACGCCGTCCACGACCGTTTCTTCGATGCGCTCGGGGACTTCGCCCGCTTCTTCGACGACTTCTTCGCTTGCGGCAGCATGCGCGTCGAACGAGGGGAAGAGGTCGCCGAGGGAAGTCGTAGCGGTCTCGGTCGTGTCGATGAACATGGCCGTGCCGTCATCGGCTTCGTCGGCCAAATCGGGCGTGAGCATGTCCTCCAGCGATTCCTCCTCGAGCAGCACTTCGCGGCGGCTGAGGCTGATGCGCTTGGCATCGGTATCGACGCTGAGAACCTTCGAGCGGATCACGTCGCCGATCTTGAGCTCGTCCTCGACTTTTTCGATGCGCTTGGTCGCGACCTGGGAAATGTGGACGAGGCCGTCGATGCGGGGTTCGAGCGCGACGAACGCGCCGAAAGGCTTGATGCGGACGACTTTGCCCTCGATGATCGAGCCGACGGGGTATTTCTCGGCGGCTTCATCCCAGGGATCGGGAAGCAATTCTTTGTAGCCGAGCGAGATGCGTTCGCGTTCGGGGTCGAGCCCCTTGATGACGACTTCGATTTCGTCGCCTTCTTTGAAGACATCCTTGGGGTGCTTGACGCGGCCCCAGGCCATCTCGGTGACGTGAACGAGGCCGTCGATGCCGCCGATGTCGACGAAAGCGCCGAAATCGGTCAGGCGGCGGACGATGCCCTTGCAGCGCTGTCCGACTTCGAGCGCGTTCCAGATGTCGCGCTTGCGATCGGCAGCTTCGGCGATGAGCACGGCTTTTTGCGAGGCGACGACGCGGCGTTTGTTGCGGTCCACCTCGAGGATTTTCAGCCGGAGGGGTTGTCCGACGAATTCGCTCAGGTTTTCGACGTAGCGGTTGGAAACCTGGGAAGCGGGGATAAAAGTGCGAACGCCTTCGATGTAGGCGATCAGGCCGCCTTTGACGACTTCGCGTCCGGTGGCGTCGAAAACGGCGCCCTCTTCTTCGGCGTGGTCGACGAAGGCATCCCAGGCTTTGCGCGCTTCGACGCTCTTGTGGCTGAGAAGCACGTTGCCCTCGGCATCGTTGACTTTAATGACTTCGACCTCAATGGAGTCGCCAACCTTCACGACATCGGCGATGTTAACGTCCGGATCGGATGAGAACTCCGCTTTGGGGATGTAGCCGTCGGATTTATATCCGATGTTGACGCTCACTTCCGTCTCGGTGACCTGCACGATCGTGCCTGTCATGACCTGACCGCTGCGCACACGAACAAATGTCTTGTCGAGCGCAGCCATAAAGTCGGAATCCGCGCTGGAGTCAGCCGCCATTTCGGTATCCACACTGGAGTCAGCCGCCGTTTCCGCAACGCCGGTTTGGGTCTCCACTGTGTCGACCGCAACGGCCTCTTCGGTAACGTCAACTGTGGTTTTCTCGAGTTCACTCATTCTGGTCAAAACCTCCATCATCATCCAATTCGGCGTCGACGCGCCAGCAATTATACTTATTATATCACTGACATGAATTTTTTCAAGAGCGGAATCGACGTGATTTTCAATGATGAAGGCATTTTCGCAGTATCGCTTTGCAATCGACAGGAGTTTTTGGGTGTTGGAACTGTGCTTCGAGCCAAGCACGAGTACCGTTTCCGAACGCTTTGCGAGTTCCTCGGCTTCTTTTTGGCGCAGGGCTGTCGTTTCGCAAATCGTGTCGAAAATGCAAAG
Source organism: Eubacteriales bacterium (assembly GCA_031553675.1). Lineage (GTDB taxonomy): Bacteria > Bacillota > Clostridia > Christensenellales > CALWSW01 > JAVBLF01. The sequence continues at coordinate 6,167 of JAVBLF010000102.1, forward strand.
ATCGTTTACCTTTTTTCGAAGAAGTTTGACAGCCGCTTGAAAAGTCGATGGCTGGAGTGTCGTCTGGGCAACGACGGCGGCCGATCGCGGGAAGTCAAAATCGTCGAAGTTTTGAAAATCATCGTCGCAACAGGGCGGCGGGTAAGCGGCTGTCAGCGGGTCGATCGAGGCGGGCGCGCGAACGGCGATGCAGCGCCACCCGCCGTCCGACGTGGGTTCGACGACGATCGCCCTTCCGTGGCTCCAGTCGCATATGCCGCGCACCTCGGGATGCACAGCTTGCCCGATGACGACGATCGCGCGGCCCTGTTGGCTGTGGGTGTCGGCGAGCGTCTGCACCCGCCGCACGAAGGGACAGGTCGCGTCGATCAGGTCGAGTCCACGTTCTTCTGCAAGCGCGGCGAGCTGCGGCCCGGCACCGTGGGCGCGGACGATGACCGTGCCACTGGGTGGAATAACGCCGAGATCATGGGCTGCGGTGACCCCCCGACGCGCCAAATCGTCGACGACAGCGCGGTTGTGAATGATCTCGCCCCAGGTGTAGAGCGGCGCGAGACCCTCGGCGATCGCGCGTTCGACGGCGTCGACGGCGCGCTGCACGCCAAAGCAAAAACCGCCGTGTTGGGCCATCAAGACGGGCATGCTTACCTTCCTTTCGGCAGCGCGAGTCGCCTGGCCTGTTCGTCGCGCAGATCGGCCACGCTCTCAAACATGAGTGCCGTCGCTCGTTCGACGCGCTCAGCTTTCGGCATGTCGCCGACGCGATCCGCCAGCGCGATGGCGGGTCCGAAGTCGATCACGGCGCGTGTGCGGTAAAAGTGCGGCCGGATGTAGGCTGGAACGACGCTCGCTTTGCATTGTAGCGCGATGAACGCCGCGCCGCTCAAAAAGGGCTGCATCGTGCCGTCCTCCGAGCGGTGCCCTTCGGGGAAAATGACGGCGATCTCGCCTTTTTGGAGATGGGCGATCGTCGTCTTGATCGCTTTGACGTCGGCTGTCTTGCGGTTGATCGGGTAAGCCCCCAGCGAACGAAAGAGCCAATTGATGAAAGGATTGCGAAAGAGCTCCGACTTGCCGACGAAATGCAGGGTGCGCTTCGTAGCGATGGCGAGGGCGAGTATGTCGCTCAAATGGGCGTGGTTTGCGATGAGGATCGCGCCGCCGACGCATTCGTCGATGTGCGAAGCGCCCGTGATCCGCGGTCGCCAGAGCACCGTCAGTATGGCTTTGATGCACGCACGGGCGATGCGGTAGAACATGGGGATCACCTCGATTGCATCGAAATATCGGACGGAAGCAGCGCGAGTACGGCGTCGACGACCTCGTCGGGTTTCAGGTCGCTCGTGTCGAGTAACACGGAATCGTCGGCTTTGGTGAGCGGAGAATGTTCCCGTTGGGTGTCCTGCGCATCGCGCTCGACGATCTCGCGCAACACGGTGTCGAAAGATCGCCCCTCGAGCTGTCCGCGCGATCGGAGTTGCCGCAAGCGCCTGAGGGCGCGCACCTCAGGCGAGGCCGTCAAAAAAACTTTGAGCGTCGCGGTGGGCAGCACGACGGTGCCAATGTCACGGCCGTCCATCACGACGTCGCAGCGCTCGGCGAGGTCTCGTTGCAGCGCGACGAGCGCCTCACGGATGCTGGCGTGGCGTGCGACGTCGGAGGACGCGGCGGCGACGTCGTTGTCGCGGATGGCGTCGGTGACGTCTTCGCCGTCGAGGATCAAGCGTTGCGCTTGGTTGGCGCCATAGGCGACGTCGATCGTCGTCTGCAAAAGGAAAGACGCGATGGCTTCTTCGTCGTCGAGGGAGACACCGTTGCGCAGCGCTTTGAGGGCCACGGCACGATACATGGCACCCGTATCGACGTAGTGGATGCGCAGTTTTTTGGCGATGGCACGCGCAATGCTGCTCTTACCGGCGCCGGCCGGACCATCGATGGCGATGCTGATCATAGCGTGTTCCCCCGTTTGGAAGCAGTTGCGGCAGACGTGCCGGCAAGGTGTCCGGTCGAAAACGCGACTTGCAGGTTGAAGCCCCCCGTCATGGCGTCGACGTCGAGCACTTCACCGGCAAAGTAGAGGCCCGCACAGATCTTCGATTCCATCGTCGAAGGGTTGACTTGCTTCACGTCGATCCCGCCGCGCGTGACGATCGCCTCGTCGATCGGGCGAAAGCCGTCGATCGCGATCGGAAACGCCTTGAGGAGCGCGCCGAGGGCAAGCCTTTGCGGTCGGCTGATCTGATGGACGGGCGTCTGGGGCGGAATGCCGCTCAAAGCAACGGCGGCGTCACAGAGCCGCGACGGCAGCAACCCGCCGAGTGCGTTGGCGAAGATCTTGCGCGACGCTTCCGAAAAGTCACGTTGCAATCTGGCGTCGAGCTGTTCGGCGCGCAGCCCCGGCTTGAGATCGATCGCGAGGCGGATGGCCCCGCCTTCGGGGTCGAGGTGGCTGCTGGCCGACAAGACGAGCGGCCCCGATATGCCGAAGTGCGTGAACAGCATTTCACCCAGCTCTTCGTAGACGAGCGTTTCGGCTTCACGTCCCTTTCGCGGCGACTTCGCGACTTGGTAAGCCCGCAACACGACGTTTTTCAGCGTCAGTCCTTGCAGATCCTTCACCCAGGCTTCGCGCGCGATCAACGGCACGAGCGCCGGTTGGGACGGGCGAATGTCGTGCCCGACGGCGCGCGCAAAGGCATAGCCGTCGCCGGTTGAACCCGTGCGCGGATACGAAGCGCCGCCGGTCGCGAGTACGACGGCGTCGGCGTCAAAGGGCTGTCCGCGCACGATTGCGCCGACTGCCCTCCCCTCTTCGATCCGCAAGGAATCGACTTTCGTATCGAGCCAAACAGCGATGCCGAGCGCCCCAATGCGCCGCGCGAACGCGCGTATCACGTCGCTCGACTTGTCGCTTTCGGGGAAGACGCGGTCCCCACGCTCGACCTTGAGCGGGACGCCGTTGCTTTCCAAAAACGCCATGACGGCGCGGTTGTCGAAGTGACGCAGCGCGCTGTAGAGAAAGCGTGGATTGCGGACGATCTGGCGAAAGTGATCTTCGGTCCCGGCAGCGTTCGTTACGTTGCATCGCCCTTTGCCGCTGAGAAAGAGCTTTTTTCCCAGCTTTTCGTTGCCCTCGGCGATCGTCACGTCCGCGCCCTGCTCCGCCGCTGCGATCGCCGCCATCATGCCGGCCGGGCCGCCGCCGATCACGAGAACTTTCATGCGTTACCTTTCTTTGTTGGGGCTTTTCTTTTTTGGGGGACTTTGTCCCCCAAGCCCCCGACCAAAGGGACAAGTCCCTTTGGAATCCCATTTTAGAAGTATTCGGATCTTGTGTCACGATGTTTCCAGAAATCCGATTTTTAAGCGCCTTGAAACTTAGTTCAGTTGCTTACCGTGACACGATCAGCGCGTCGCGCGCGCCTGGTTCAAATGGGAGATATCGTTGAGCAAACGCAGCACACAGCGTTCGCTGTAGTATTCGAGCATATTCATCGAGGCGTTGTCGATGTGGAGGGAATGCATCTGCTCGAGCGGGAGGGCGATGCCGTCCGCGATCAGGAGCTTGGAAGGGATGCTGTGCGTGACAGCGACGATGCAGTCTTCCTCGTGGATCGCGCGCATGCGGGCGACAAAATCGCGGCACCGGGCGAGCACGTCGGACACCGATTCCGCGTTCCCGGGCAACACGCAGCGCTCAGGAGAAGCGTTCCAGATCCGGAGCGCTTCGGGGAAGCGCTGGGCGATCTGGGTGAAGGTCAGCCCTTCCCAGTGCCCAAAACGAATCTCACGCAGCGCGTCGTCGATATGGCACGGAAATCCGCCGCCTTTCGCGATGATCTGGGCGGTTTCGACGGCGCGCTGGAGGGGGCTGGTGTAGACGGCCTGGACGCGCATGCGCTGCAAGCGGCTTGCGAGGCGTCCGGCCTGCCAAATGCCGGTTTCCGTCAACGGCGTGTTGCTCATGCCCTGCGTCATTTTGTGCAGGTTCCATTCCGTTTCGCCGTGGCGGATGACGATCAAGCGCAAGCGTTTCACCTCCTTGGATTCGCGTGACGGCGCTCAATTGTCGCTGTTTTTGCGGTCGCCGACGTAGACGCCGCGGCTGTTCCAGATGCTTTCGAGGCGTTCAAAGCGCTTCGCGGCAGCGTCGGCATCGCTTTGCCCGACGGCGAAAATGATCGCGTTGATCAGACTGAGTGGCGCGACGAGGGAATCGGCAAACGAGGCCATGTCGCTGCGAGCGATCAGGCATTCGTCCGCCACGCCCACCAACGGTGAAATCATGCCGTCGGTCAGCGCGATCGTAAATGCGCCTTCTTCGCGGGCAAAGTGGAGGGCTTCCACGGCGTCGCTGCTGTAGCGGGGAAAGCTGATGCCGATGACGACGTCGCCTTTTTGGATGCCGATCATGCGCTCGAAGACGTCGCCGGGGCCGTCGCCTACCTGCCGGACGTCGGCGAGCACAAAGCCGAGGTAGTAGACGAGAAACTGCGCCAGGGCCGCCGAGCTCCGCATGCCGACGACGTAGACGCGGCGGGCGGCGCGCAGACGGTCGATCACGCGGTGAAAACCTTCCTGGTCGATCAACTCGATCGTCGCGCGGAGGTTGGCGATATCGGCCTTGAGGACGCTTCTCAGCACGTCTTCTTCCAGGATGTCGGCGCTCAATGCCATGCGCTGCACGCTGGTGAGTTTGTTGCGGATCAGCTCCTGGAGGGACTTTTGCAGTTCAGGGTAGCCTTCGTAGCCCATGGCATAGGCGAAGCGGACGACGGTGGATTCGCTGACGCCGACGTTCTGTCCCATTTTGGAAGCGGTGATGAAGGCCGCCTTGTCGTAGCTTTCGAGTATGTACGCCGCGATTTGCTTTTGCCCTTTGCTCATCTTGGGGTATTCCTGGTGTATCCTCTGGAGCAGATCGTTGTTCGATTCCATGCGATCCCCTTTCCTAATCTGATCGGACCCAACGAACGAGACAGTCGGAAACGCGCGTTTTACACTTCGTCGCTGTCTGCAGTGAGCGCATCGCGCACGCGAAGGCTTTCGGCGAACCGTGGATGGGTGCGCATGGCTGCGAGGGCGTCGAAGCGGGTCAGGTCGATGCCGACGGGCGTGATCGTCGCGAAGCCCTGGTGCTCCCAGCGTTCGTCGGTGTCCTCGCCGGTATCCCCGCCCTTGTTGACCGCAACGGTGTCGTTCAGCCAGAAATAATGGCCGCCGCGCGGATCGACACGCGTATCGTAGCGGTTGTCGTAGCGGCGGTGTGCCAGGCGCGCCGGCATGAGGCCGCGGATCTGATCGTAGGGCAGATCGGGGACGTTGAGATTGATCATCGTCAGCGGAGGCATGGGGTGCTCGAGCAGGTAATGCAGCAGTTCGAGCGCGTATTGGGCGGCGCTGTCGTAGTGGGACGGCGTGAACGACTCGCACGAAACGGCGACGGCCGGAATGCCGAGCATGGCGGCTTCGAGGGCGGCCGACGCTGTGCCGCTGTAGAGCACGTCGGTGCCGAGGTTGGCGCCGCAGTTGATGCCGGAAAAGACGAAATCGGGGCAATCCTCGCCGAGGTGATAGCAGCCGAGCTTGACGCAATCGACCGGCGTGCCGGAGACTGCGTAAGCGCGCATGGAACCGAAGCCAAGCTCGGCATCGACGCGCTTGCTCATCAGCGGGGTCAAAAACGTAAATCCATGGCCGACGCCGCTCTGCTCCACGGCGGGCGCGACGACGGTGACGTCGTGTTCATTTGCGAGGGCGCGGGCGAGGGCGGCAATGCCGGGCGCGCGGACGCCGTCGTCGTTCGTGACAAGAATGCGCATAAAGACCTCCAAACTTTTTCCCTGTTGGGGCACTGGCCCAACGTCCTTCCCCACTCTAACAGATACCGCGCTTTTTGGCAATGAATTTGCAGCTTGAACGTTTCAGACTTGCAAAAATAAGGGCCAAAAAAAGCGATCTGTTGCGATCGCTTTGAAAAGCAGGGCGCCAAGCGTTGCGATTTCGCAGCATTCGCTCATGCATTGACGACGTTGACATGCTTGCCGTCGAGGAAGGCGCGTAGGTTATCGACGGCGATGTCCATGAGTCGTCGCCGGCTCTCGATGGGCGCCCAGGAAATGTGCGGCGTGAGGAAGCAATTTTTCGCCGTCAGCAGTGGATTGTCCCCTCGGATCGGTTCGGTTGAAACGACGTCGAGTCCGGCGGCGAAAATCTTCCCGCAGTTGAGGGCGTCGGCGAGATCGGCTTCGACGACGAGTTGCCCGCGCGCGTTGTTGAGAAGGATCACGCCATCTTTCATCTTCGCAATGCTCGCGCGGTTGATCATCCCCTCCGTGCTCGGGAAAAGAGGGCAGTGCAGCGCGATGACGTCGGATGCCGCGTAAAGCTCATCGAGGCCCACATAACGGGCGATTGCGCGCCCTTCGTCGCATTCGTACGTGTCGTGCGCGATGACGGTCATGCCGAGCGCCGACGCGATCCGCCCCGTCGCCTGCCCGATCCGTCCGAAACCGACGATTCCTATCGTCTTCCCTGCAAGTTCGATCAGCGGATACTCCCAAAAGCTCCAATCGGCGTTGCCCTCCCAGCGGCCCGCCTTGACGGCTGCGTCGTGGTGGCCGATGTGGTGACAGATCTCGAGGAGCATCGCGATCGCGAACTGGCTGACCGCCGCCGTCCCATATGTTGGAATGTTGGTCAACGGGATGCCCTTTTGACGCGCATACGCGTAATCGACGACATTGTAGCCCGTCGCGAGCATGCCAATATAGCGGATCGACGGGCAGGCATCCAGGGTTTCTTTGGAAATGGGCGTCTTGTTTGTGATCACGATTTCGGCGTCGCCGATGCGCGCGGCGACAAGTGCCGCGGGCGTGCGGTCGTAGACCGTCAATTCACCCAGCGCCTCGAAGCCTTCCCAGCTCAGATCCCCTGGATTCTCCGCGTATCCGTCCAATATTACGATCTTCATGGTAGCACTCTTTCTTGGGGGATTTCATCCCCCAAACCCCTGACTTAAAGGTCAAGTTGTCCGCTTCGCTTCCAACCCCTGTGAGTTGAACAAAAATGTTCAACTCCCGTTGAGGCTGTTCGCCTCAACCCCTTGAGAATCCCATTCGATAAGGTTTAACGAGTGAAGCGAAGTGCCAACGACAAGAAACGGCAACCGAGTGTCAACTCAAGGGT
>JAVBLF010000099.1:0-6324 GCA_031553675.1 Eubacteriales bacterium
TCGCGGTCGACGTAGTCCCAATAGCGGCGAAGCTGGTCGAGCTCGCTCTCGATGGCGTCCCAATCGCCGAGGATCTCCTGTTCGTCCGCGCCAGCCTGAAGCAGGGCGGCACATACGCCGTCGAGATCCGCGGCTTCGCAGCGAACCGTCACGCGCAACCAATCCATAACGCATCCTCCTGTCGTCGTCGCTCAAAAATACTGGTAGAGCTGGCAGAGCAAATTGCTGTTGTAGAGCTTTCGTCGCTTGGGGGCGCGCTGGCCGAAGTGGCGCTCAAATTCGGGATCGGCACTCAGAAGCGCGTAACGCCAGCCGTCGAGCGATCGGAAAGCGCGTCCCATGTCGCGCAGCAGGGCGCGCGCTTCGTTTCGCTGCATGAGCCGCTCACCATAGGGCGGATTGCAGACGATCTGCCCGCGCGACAACTCGCTGGCCGCACGGCGGGCGTCGGCCTGAAAGACACGGAGCGAAACGCCCGCGTTTTGGGCGTGCAGACGCGTCAGGCGCAGCATCTCGGCGTCGATGTCGCTGGCCGCGATGTCTGCGGGGGGCAGGGGCAAGGCGGCCGATCTCGCTTCTTCGCGGGCGTCGCGCCAGAGCGCCTTCGGCATTTGGGCCCAGTCTTCTGCCGCAAAACGCCGCTTCAAGCCCGGGGCGATCCGTTGCGCGATCATAGCCGCTTCGATCGCGATCGTACCCGACCCGCAGCAAGGATCCCAAAACGGGGTTTCGCCCTGCCAGCGCGTACACTTGACGATGGCGGCGGCGAGCGGTTCGGCGAGCGGCGCGTCGGCGTTGAGTTTGCGATAGCCCCTGCGCCCCAAGCCTGCGCCGCTGGCGTCGATCGCGATCGTCGCTTCGTCTTTGAGCAGGCCGACCTCGATCGTATACGCCGCGCCCGACTCCGGACACCAGGACATGCCATACACGCCTTTCAAGCGTTCCGCGATCGCCTTTTTGACGATCGCCTGACAATCCGACACGCTGTGCAACGCGCTTTGCGCCGTCTTGCCCTTGACGGGAAAGCTCGCCTCCCGTCCCAGGACGTCTTCCCACGCCAAAGCGCGGACGCCCTCGAAGAGTTCGTCGAAGCTCTGCGCCGCGAAACGCCCGATCACCCAGAACACGCGATCCGCGCATCGAAGCCAAAGGTTGGCCTTGGCGAGCGTGTCCCAGCCGCCGCCGAAAAAAACCCGCGCGTCTTCCGCGCGCAGGTCTTGGGCGCCGATCGCTTTCAACTCATCTGAGACAAAGCGCTCGAGGCCGAATTTACAGGTTGCGATAAATTGCATGGTTTTTTTCTTCTACTTTTCTTGTAAGAAAAGTAGCAAAAGAACTTCTGTATGCCCCTGAAATCGCCGCCAGGATCGTGGCGGCGATTTCAAAGTGGCTTGCTTCAGGAATCGGAGGAGGTGCGGGGGTGCGGGGGTTATGCCTTGCCGTTCGCGCGTTCGAAGTCGGGATCGTCGGGGAATTGCGGTTCCGCTGTGACCGTTCCGCCAAACGTTTCGACGGCGTCCTTGAGCGCGACAAAGTCGGCGTATCGTTTGGCGCGGCCCTGTTCGAGCGAGGCTTCGAGGGCGGGGCGCGCGCGATCGTCGCCGTAGCGTCGCAGCAGCGAAGCGATGAAGCCGACGTCGGCGCCCTCCACCGCAAAGCGTTGCAAAAGGCAGGAAAAGATGCGCTCGTCGGGCGGCATGTCGGCGAGCAGACCACAGATGCGGTCGGCGGTCGACGGGGATGCATGGGGGAGGGCGGCGAGCAGTTCTTCGAGCACGGTGCTGCCCCGTCCGGCGAGGAGGTCGGTAGCCAGGTCGCTGGCATCGTCGTCGTTAGGCGCTTCGAGCGCTTTAAGCAAAACGGGCAGCGCATAGGCCGAACCGGATTGGGTCAAAAGCTCCATCGCGGTCAAGCGCGCTTCGGGCGACGCGCCTTCGAAGCAGCCGAGCGCGATGTCGCGCAACGCGCTTTCACAGGCGCGGCTGTCGCCGATCGCGTCGAGCATGGGCTCCGGCACGGGCAGACCCGCGACGTGGTAGCTGAGAAAGGCTTCGATCAGCGCATCGGGATCGGATCGGGCGAAGAGTTGCCCGGGCTTGACGCCTCGCAGGGCGTCGGAAGGCGTGTCGAGCCAGCGGCGGTAGACGTCCTGTAGCTCGTCGTCGAGCGCGAGGATTTCACCTGCATCTTGGCGTTCCTTCAGATAGGCACGGAACAGCGCATCGAGGTCCAACATGATCGCAACGCCCCCTTTTCGCATTTGGGTTCTTTTCTCATTGTACCGAACTTGTCGGCATTTCACAAGTCAATAGACCCGTCCGGAAACCCGCTTTCGGGAGGTATCCGAGCAAATCTTTCGTTATGCAAGGAATTGCCGACGACGCATAATCGAAGAAATTCTGCTAGGAGGCGCTGACGCGGCAGAGCGGAATATTTGCCGGATAGATGCCGGAATGGGTTTCCGGACAGGTCTCATGGCAAAAGGCAGCAAAAAAGTGGCGTTTTGGCCACTTTTGCGCGATTCATTCGCCGGCGATCAGATCGGGCAGGGCGCGGACGATCGCGTCGATCGCGCGGGCGACGCCGCTGATCTTGGCGTGGAACTGTTCGGCGGCCTCGCGCTGTGTGAAGCGCTGGGCCAGCGACTGCTTGGCGATGTAGGCGAGCGCGGCGGCGTAGTTTTCCGGTTTTCGGATCGCGGGGAAGCTGCCGTGCGCGCCGAGGGAGGCGACGAAGTCCTGCCACAGGTCGAGGCCGCGGCGCGCGATGTCGTTTTCGCCGTGCTCGGCGCAGATGTCGATGAGAAGCTGGGCGGTCACGCCGTAAGGAGCGGGAAGGCGATCCCAATCGGTTTCATTCCAGACGCTCACCTCGGTCAGGCCCTCGGGGAGCATGGCGAGATAGGGACCGTCGATGCCCATGCGGTGCAGCTCGTTCATGGCGGCGTTCTTGTTGGCTTCCTTCGTGCTGTCCTGGAAGAGGTAGTCGCGCAAAAGCGCCTCGGCACGGTCGGACAGGAAGAGCGGAATGAGGGGGATGGCTGCCGCTTGTGCCGATTCGCCGCCGTGCTGGAGGCCCCAGAGGAGCGCGTCCGCGATCTCGAGGGCATTTGGGGAATCAAGAGGGGCTTCGCTGGGCGCTTTTTGCAGGCGTTTGAGCAGGGCGATGCGCTTTTTCATCTCCTTGTCGGGGAGGAGAAAAGCGTAGGGCGGCGTCAGACGCAGCCAATGACCGGCCTTGGCTTTGCGGCCCAAGGCGTCGAAATAGGCGGCGACGGCGTCGTCGGGCATGAGCCGGTGGAGCTTGCTCCAGACATCGGTGGCCAACGCGGCGTCGCGCAGGGCGTAGGCGTTGACGGCCGAGGCATGCATCATCGCGAGGTTATAAGGATCCTCGAAGAGGCAGCGCCGGAGAAGCGGCGCGGCGGCCTGGTGTGCGCCGACCTCGCCGAGCGTCACGGCGGCCTGGAAGGTGTCTTCGACCGATTCGTGATCGATTTGCGATAGGGTCTCGACGCTGCGCGCGAGCAGCACGTCGTCGCCGGTCGATCGGGCGACCATGGCGAGCAGGCAATGCGCTTTGGCGTAGCTGGGGGCTTTGGCGAGGGCTTCCTCGCAGAGGTCGCGGGCCTTGACGTAGCGCTGTTTGGCCCAGTAGGCGACGGCGAGCGACGTCGTGATTTCGGGGAGGTCGGGCGCCATGCCGTGCGCGTGGAGGAGTTGGGCGATCGCGCCGTCGAAGTCGCCTTCGTGCAATTGGCGTTCCCCGTGGCGGGCGAAGATGCGCGCGCCGTTTTCGATGGCGTCGCCGTCGGGAAAAAGCCCCTCGGTGCCGTCGAGTTCGATCGCGGCCAGGAGCTCGGAGATCTCTTCGGATTCGGGCGTGACGCCGATCTCCTCGAGGTTTTGGGTGTAGCGGCGGAAGCACTCGAGCGCGATCTCGTACATCTGGAGCGCGACGTAGTTGCAGCCCAGCCGGTAAAAAAAGCTGGGCGGAACGGCGTCACAACGCCAAGTCATGCCGAGCAGTGCCTTGTTGGACAGATCGTAGCAACCCATGTCGGCGTAGGTTTCGGCCAAACGAAACCAGGCCTCGACATTGGAGGGTTCCTGCTCGGTCGCCTTGAGGTAGAGCCCCAGCGCTTCGAGTACGTCGCCTTCCTCGGCGCGCGCGTTGCCGCGGCGCACAAAAAAAGCGGTGCCTTGGGCAAAGGGGCGGATTTCACCCCTTGCCTTGTCTTTGTTCATTCCATTGCTCCTCAACAAATCCCTTTTCCGTGGCGCGCGCGAGCGGGTTCACGCGGGGAAGTTTGCGCCGCTGCGGGCGCCCATTAGAATTCTCTCCAACTCTTCGCCCGCAAAATAGTACTGTTTTTGGCAAAAGCGGCAGGTGAGCTCGGCGCCGTTGTCGCGCTCGATCATGTCTTGCAGCTCGGCTTCTCCGAGCGAGATCAGCACGCGTTCCAACCGTTGGCGCGAGCAATCGCAAGAAAAGCGCGTAGAGAGTTCGTCAAGCACGGTGAGTGTGAGTCCGGGCAGAACGCGGCCGAGCGCGTCGGGAAGGGAAAGGCCTTCCTTGACGAGTTTCGTCAGTTGGGGAACGGACGATTGGCAGGCTTCGACGCGTGCAAACAGATCGTCGTCGCAGCCAGGCAAGGGCTGGACGATCAGGCCGGTCGCGGCCGACACCTCGAAATCGCGGCTGACGTGGACGCCGAGGTAGACGAGCGCCGGTTGCTGGGCCGAATAGGCGAAATAGGCGCCGAAATCCTCGGCGATCTCACCCGAGACGAGGTCGGCGCGGCCGATATAGGGTTCTTTCAGGCCGATGTCGCGGATCACGGTGATCGTGCCGTCCTTGCCGACGGCACCGCCGACGTCGAGCTTGCCGGCGCTGCGCGCGGGGAGTTCGACGCTCGGATCCTGGATATAGCCTTTGACGCTGGCGTCGGAGCGGCCGACGCAAACGATGCTGCCCGCCGGGCCACCGCCCTTGATGATGACGGACACTTCGTCGTCTTGGCCCTTTTCCATCGCGCCCAAGAGGGACGCGCCCATCAGGGTGCGGCCGAGCGCCGCCGTGCATGTGGCCGAGGTACTGTGGTTGACGTGTGCGATCTGGACGAGATCGCGCGCCGATATTGCGTAAAAGCGCGCCTGCCCTCCGTCGATCAAACCGCGGACGAGGACATCGCGCGCATGGGTGCTTCTGGCCTGGTTCAATGCGTTCCATCACTTTCCGCCCGGTGTGAGGCGTGATATTCATTGTTACGCGTACATTATAACATGGTGGATCTGATCTGCAAAGCAGTGGGCGTCGCCCGTCTCAGCGAATTTTCGTGGCGGCGAACTGGATGCGATCGCAGCCGATCGCGGGCGGTGTGAGCGTCGGGAAGCCGTAGACGCGGATGTCCGCAAATCCGGCTTTCCCGAGCGCGGCGATGAGCGTTTCGACGTCGTGGGCGCGTTGTCGGTGCGACTCGGTGAAACGGCGAAACGTGCCGCTTTTGGGCGGATGCTCGACAAAAAACGTCAGGTCCATTTCCAGTATATTCGACATGCCGTCGAAGTGGTTCTGCCAAAGGTAGGCCAAATCAGCGCGATCTTCGCCATAGGTTTGTCCGGCGAGTTGGGTTTCAATTTTGTGGCGGGAACTGATGTCAAAGAGCAAGGCGCCGCCCGGTGCCAGAGCCGCGCAGGACGACGCGAAAAACGCCGCGAGATCGGCGTCTTCGGTCAGGTAGTTCACGCCGTCGCAGGCGCACACGATGGCGTCGGCGGCTTTGTGCAGTTTGAGATCTTGGAGTCTTTGCCGGACGAAGGGGATGCGGCGTCCGGAGGCGCGCGCCTTTTCCGACGCGACGCGCAGCATGTCCTCGCTCATGTCGGCGCCGGTGAGATCGTGGCCGGCCTTGGCGAGCGGGATCGTCAGGTTGCCCGTGCCGCAAGCCGCGTCGAGCACGCGCTTCGGTCCCGGTCCGACGCTAAGCGCGATCAGTTCGAGGAGGTAGGCGGCCCACTCTCGGTAATCGACGTCGTCCATCAGGCGATCGTAGTGCGCGGCAAAGGATCCGTACATCTTTCCTCCGTCTTGCTGACATACGCGATGTAGAACGCGGTTGTGGGAGAGCGAACCGCGATCCGCTTGCTCTTGGGGCGCTGATCAGTAGGGATCAAGTGTTGGAATCCGCTGTCGAAACGAGTTGGGGTTTCCCAAGCGGGCGATTGGTAATCGCCCCTACATCCCGATAGCCTTGTTTGTGCGCCTGTAGGGGCGATTATCAATCGCCCGTTGCAGCCAAACGGCATCGTGAAACGTTAGGTT
>JAVBLF010000013.1:0-4419 GCA_031553675.1 Eubacteriales bacterium
ACGCGGGTTTCACTATCACTTATCGCGTCTACGTCGGCCACGAGGACGACACCGGCTACCACAACTACGCGATCGACGTGATGGACTATGACGAAACGGAGGAATGAACGTGGCAACCATCGGACTGGATCACATGATGTACGCCAAGATCACCGAGGACGAAAACGGCCTGGAAACCTATTCCACGCCGGTCTTTCTCGCCAAGGGCATGACCGTCGAGCTATCGGTCGAGCTGGCCGAGGCGGTGCTCTACGCGGACGACGCCGCGAGCGAAGTCGTGATGGAGTTCCAGAGCGGCACGCTCACGATGGGCGTCGACAACATCGGGGCGAGCGTCGCCGCCGACCTGACCGGCGCGACGGTGGACAAAAACGGCGTGCTCGTTTCGACGACCGAGGACAGCGGGCAGCCTGTCGCGATCGGCTTCCGCGCGCGCAAGAGCAACAAAACGTATCGCTATTTCTGGCTGTATAAAGTCAAATTTGGCATTCCGGCGACGAACCTGACCACCAAGGGCGAAAGCGTCACCTTCTCGACGCCGAGCATCGAAGGCACGGCGATCCGCCGCAACAAGCCCGACGCGAACGGCAACCACCCTTGGAAAACCGAAGCCAACGAGGACGACCCGAACGTGCCGGCGACCGTGATCAGCGGTTGGTATACGACCGTCTACGAGCCGGATTACAACGAAGAACCCACGCCGCCGGATGCGCTGACGCCGACGAGCCCGGAAGCCAAAGCCCGCGCCAAGGCGTGAGAAAGGCGACAAGATGGACAACGAACGCAGCGCCGCCATCCAAATCGGCGGGCAGAACTACGAATTGATCCTGACGACGCGCGCGACGAAAGAGATCGCCGCGCGCTTTGGCGGGCTGGAAAAGCTGGGCGACAAAATCCTAAAATCCGAAAACTTCGAAATGGCGATCGGGGAGATCGTCTGGCTGATCGCCCTTCTCGCCAACCAGAGCATTTTGATTCATAACTTTCAAAACCCGGACGAAAAAAGGCCGCTTCTCAGCGAAGAAGCGGTCGAAGTTCTCACCTCGCCCTTTGAGCTAGCATCCTACAAAGAGGCCATTTTCGAGGCGATGTACAAAGGCACGAAGCGTCACGTCGAGAGCGAAGAAGGGATCGAAGGTGAAACAAAAAACGGCCTGACCGGGTAAACGACGACGAATTGTTTACCCGCCTGATCTACTACGGCACGACGCACTTGAACCGAAGCGAGCGCGAGGTCTGGCTCACGCCGATCGGCCACTTGCTGGACTTGTGGGAGTGCCACAAGCAATTTCTCGGCTGGGCAAAGCCCAAACGCGAACACTTCATCGACGAAATATTCCCGGCGGGAATATGAGAAAAGACTACAAGTTTACCACGTTTTATCCTGATGTTCAAACTTTTGTAGATCCGGCACGCCATACGAAACAAAGAACGTCATGGTTTCGATGCCATACGGCGGGTTGTGCGGCCCGACAAAAGTTACAACTTGCATCACGATTTCATATCCACTTCCCGATTCGCTTTCTACATGGCGAAGACCCAACAATGCATCTTGATAATACTGCCGGGGTTCGCCATAAAAGCCCGTGATTGCGTTCTGTGCCGGTATGGACAAGAGCCGCAAAATCACTTGCTCTGAAGCCTGCGGTTTTTCATCCGCGTTTTCCAGGGCATACGCCTGCTGGCCAATCAGCAGAGTGCTCAGCAGAAGCGCGAAAATTTTTCGCATTAAAATCACCATCCATACTGTGCCCATATTCAACGGACGAATCAAAGAAAAACGCTGGAAGTGATACCATGGCGGACAATTTCGGCTTAAAAATCGGCGTCGAAGGTGAAAAGGCATTCAAAGACGCCCTTAAAGACATCAACGCGACGTTTAAGGTTCTGGCGTCCGAAATGAACCTAGTAAGCGCGCAGTTTGACAAACAGGACAACTCCAGCGGCGCCGCCGCCGCGCGCGCGGGCGTTTTGAACAAGGAGATCGACGCGCAGCGCGAGAAGATTTCGACGCTCGAAGCGGCTCTCGCCAACGCGAACGCCTCCTTCAGCGAGAACGACAAACGAACCCAGAGCTGGGCGGTGCAACTCAACAACGCCAAAGCCGCGCTGATCGGCATGGAAAAAGAGCTGGACAGCAACAACAAAGCGCTGGACGAATCCGGCAAAGCCTTCGACGAGAGCGGCAGCGACGCCGGGAACTTCGGCCAGGACGTGGACAAAAGCGGCCAGGAAGCGGACGCGGCGGGCAAAGAGTTCATCGAAGCGGGCAAGGACGCCGAGAGTTTCGGCGCCGAGCTGCAAAAATCCGGCAAAGACGCCGACGACACGAGCGGACGCTTTGAAAAGCTGGGCGGCGTCTTACAAGGCATCGGGGCCGCGGTCGCGGCTGCAGGCGCGGCGCTGGTCACCGGAATCGGCGTCGCCTCCAAAGCGGCCTACGACATGGCGCAATCGTCGTCCGACCTGGGCGAAGCGCAAAACGTCGTGAACGAGACATTCAAGAGCTCGGGCGACGAGATCAATGCCTGGGCGGCCACAATGTCGCAAACGGCGGGGCTGTCCCAGACGGCGGCGACGCAGTACGTCGGCTCCATGGGCGCGATGCTCAAATCGTCCGGCCTCTCGGAAGACGCGGCGCGGGACATGTCGCAGAGCATGGTCGAGCTGTCCGGCGACTTCGCGTCCTTCTACAACCTGGACAACGAAACGGCTTGGGAGAAGCTTCGCTCGGGCATCGCGGGCGAAACCGAGCCCTTGAAACAACTCGGCATCAACATGAGCGCCGCCAACCTCGAAGCCTTCGCGTTGAGCCAGGGAATCGACAAATCCTATAGCAGCATGACCCAGGCCGAGCAAGCGACGCTCCGCTACCAATACCTCATGCAGGCGACCTCCGACGCACAGGGCGACTTTGCCCGCACATCGGACAGCCTCGCCAACCAAACGCGCTTGCTGGGCCTGAACTTCGAGAACATCAAGACCAGCCTCGGCAAGGAGTTCGAGGGCGTTTTCATCGGCGGCAGCAAGGCCATGAACGAGATGATGGTTTCGCTGAACGCCCTCTTTGCCGACGGTTTCCAAACGGAAGACCTGGACGCCGCGACGAAGATCGTCGGCGATTTTGTCAACGACATGGCGACGCAATTGCAAGAATTGCTCCCGCAGATCATCGACGTCGTTGTGCCGCTGATCAATTCGGTCGTCGATATGGTTGTCTCGATCTTGCCCACGCTCTTACCGCCCTTGATCGACGGCGCCATGCAGCTTTTGCTCGCGCTCGTCGATACGCTTCTATCGAACCTCGCGCCGCTGGTGGACATGGTACTGCAAGCCGTGGCCGCGATCGCGAGCGCCATCGGGCAGGCCCTGCCCACGCTGATCCCGGCTGTGATCGCCGCGCTCATGGCGGTCGTGCAAACGCTCGTCGATAATTTGCCCCTCTTGCTGGACGCGGCGCTGCAATTGGTCACCGGCCTGGCGAAAGGTATCCTCGCCGCCATTCCGGTACTGATCGAAGCGCTTCCCGCCATCATCACGGGCATTTATGAGTTCGTGTTGGGCGCGATCCCGCAGATCATCGACGCGGGAACACAGCTTTTATCGGCGCTCGTCGAAAATCTGCCGACCATCATCGATACGATCGTCGAAGTCATCCCGGAAATTCTCGACGGCATCCTGGGCGCGATCACGAAATCTCTGCCGGAAGTCGTGGACGCTGGCGTTGAACTCCTAACGGCGCTCGTGGAGGCCCTGCCGACCATCATCGACGCGATCGTCGCGGCCTTGCCGAAGATACTCGACGCGATCTTGAAGGCGCTGACGAAGGCCATCCCGCAGATCGTGGACGCCGGTATCAAGCTTCTGACGGCGCTCGTCGAAGCCTTACCGGAGATCATCGACGCGATCGTCGAGGTGATACCGGACATCATAGACGCCGTTCTGGACGCGATCACCGAAGCTCTGCCGCTGCTCGTAGACGCGGGGATCGAGCTTCTGGTCGCGCTCATCGAAAACCTGCCCGAAATCATCGACACGATCGTCAAGGCGATCCCGAAAATCGTGGAAGGCCTCGTCGATGCTCTCGTCGATAACGTCGATAAAATCATCGACGCGGGCGTCGATTTGCTGGTCGCGCTCGTCGAAAACCTGCCGGAAATCATCCTGGAAATCGGCAAGGCGATCCCGAAGATCATGAAGTCCATTTTGGACGCGATCGGCAGCTATTACAAGGCGCTGGGCGAAGCGGGCCTGAACCTGATCAAGGGCTTGTGGAACGGCATGGCGGACGCCGCGGACTGGCTCTGGGGCAAGGTTTCCGGGCTCTTTAGCTCGCTGACCAACAAAATCAAGGACTTCTTCGGCATCGATTCACCGTCCACGCTCTTCGAAGAAATGGGCGAAGACATGGCCGAGGGT
>JAVBLF010000030.1:0-6223 GCA_031553675.1 Eubacteriales bacterium
GCGCGGGCTTTTGATAACCGCCCCCACATCCCGATAGCCTTTTTTAGGCGCCTGTAGGGGCGATTAACAATCGCCCGATGCATCCAAACGGCCGCGCGAAACATTAGGTCCGAAACCCTTGATTGGCATTCTCAATCGCCCGCTCTGGATCCCCCTCTTGTTCCTCCAGTGGATTTCAGCCCTTGATTGGCATTAAAATTCGAAGCTTGCCTCGATGTGCGCCGCCACAGCCTCGATCGGCAGGCGAATCTGCTCCATGCTGTCGCGTTCGCGTACCGTGACCGTGCCGTCTTCGAGCGTGTCGAAATCGACCGTGACGCAGTAGGGCGTGCCGATTTCGTCCTGTCGGCGGTAGCGCTTGCCGATTGATTGCGTATCGTCGTACTCGACCATGAAGTGCTTGCTCAAAAGCGCGTGGAACTCGCGCGCCTTGTCGCCAAGCTTGTTTTTCTGGAGCGGCAACACGGCGGCCTTATAGGGCGCGAGTGCCGGATGGAAGCGCATGACGGTGCGGGTTTCGCCGTCTTCGAGCGTCTCTTCGTCGTAGGCGTTGCACAGGAAGGCCAGCGCCACACGGTCGGCGCCCAGCGACGGTTCGACACAGTAGGGGATGTACTTGTTGCCGTTCGACGAATCGACGTATTCGAAGTTCTCACCGCTGTGATCGGCATGCTGCTTGAGGTCGTAATCCGTACGGTCGGCGATGCCCCAGAGTTCACCCCAGCCAAACGGGAACAAAAACTCGATGTCCGTCGTGCCGGCCGAATAGTGCGAAAGCTCTTCTTTGGCGTGTTCGCGCAGGCGGATGGCGTCCTCTTTCATGCCCAGCCCCAAGAGCCAGTTTTTGCAGAAGTCCTTCCAGTAGGCGTACCATTCGAGGTCGGTGCCCGGCTCGCAGAAAAACTCCAGCTCCATCTGTTCGAATTCGCGCGTCCGGAAGGTAAAGTTTCCCGGCGTGATCTCGTTGCGGAAGCTCTTGCCGATCTGCGCGATGCCGAAGGGAATCTTCTTGCGCGTCGTGCGTTGGACGTTGCGGAAGTTGACGAAGATGCCTTGGGCCGTCTCGGGGCGCAGATAGATCTCGCTCGCGCCGTCCGTCGTGACGCCCTGGTAGGTCTTGAACATCAGGTTGAACTGCCGGATCTGCGTGAAGTCTTTGGCGCCGCAGTCGGGGCAGACGATGCCCTTTTCGGCGATGAAAGCCTCCATCTGTTCGTTCGGCCAGCCGTCGCAGCGCACCTCGAGCGCATTTTCGTTGATGTAGTCTTCGATCAGCTTGTCAGCGCGGTGGCGGGCCTTGCACTGTTTGCAGTCCATCAAAGGGTCCGAAAAACCGCCGACGTGTCCGCTCGCCACCCAGGTTTGCGGGTTCATCAGGATCGCCGCATCCATGCCGACGTTGTGCGGGCTCTCCTGGACGAACTTTTTCCACCACGCCCGCTTGACATTGTTCTTGAACTCCACGCCCAAAGGACCGTAATCCCAAGTGTTGGCGAGGCCGCCGTAAATCTCCGACCCCGCGAAGATGAAGCCCCTGCCCTTGCACAGGGCGACGACTTTGTCCATGCTGCTTGCTGCCATGCCATGTCCTCCTCGTTCAGAAAGAATCTTAGGGCTTGGAACACAAAAAGTCCCTTCGCCCATACGGGACAAAGGGACGAAAGATCTCTTCCGCGGTTCCACCCTTTTTGACGGCACCCTTGCCGCCCACTCTGCGGGTTTGCGCTCCCGGGTGCCCGCTCGATGCCCTTCGTTCGGGCTCCCACCGTCCCCGAATCGCTTGTTTCGGCCAGCATCAGCTTGTTTCCGATCGTCGCGCGATGTATTGCTGTCTTTTAGTATAGCGCGGCGCACCCATTTGTCAAGCGCCACTTGCTTCCTTGCCAAGCGCGGGACGACATTGTAAAATGAGAGAATTGGAGGGACGAATGTGCGAATCGGAAATCGTTTGGGGGCGGGGCTTGCCTTGATGCCCGACTGCGAGATCCTGGCCGACATCGGCTGCGATCACGGCAAACTGTCGGCCGCCGCGCTCCAAAGCGGCAAAGCAAAACGCGTCATCGCATCGGACATCAGCAGGCCCTCCCTTGACAAGGCGTATCGCCTCGCAAAGAAACTGGGCTTCCAGGGGCGCATGCAGTGCCGCATAGGCGACGGCCTGGCCGTTTTGGAGCGGGGGGAGGCCGACGCGGCTGTGCTGGCGGGCATGGGCGGCGAGCTGATCGCGTCTCTGCTGGAAACGCAGGAAAGCATTGCGCGGTCGCTCATCTGCCTCGTGCTCCAGCCGATGCAGAACGCTACCAATCTCAGGCGCTTTTTGCGCAAAAACGATTGGTGCATCGAAGACGAAAAACTCGCATATGAGCGCGGACAGACATTCGCCTGGATGCGCGTCTCGCCCGGCCTGGAACGCCCGCCGCGGGACATCCCGCTGCATTTGGTGGACGAGCTCGGCCCCCGCAACTGGGAAAGGCGCGACCCGCTCTTGATCCCGATCTTGAAACAGAAGTGCATGCAACTCACTCGACAGGCCGCGTACGCGATGGGCGGGGAAACGGAGCGATCGCAGATCGCTGCCGAACAAAAACACGCGCGTCGAAATGAGCTTGAGGCCATCTTGGAGATGCTAAAGGAAGCAGAAGACAGGAGATATTCATGAAGGACTTGACATTCGATCGGATGCTGGAGGCGCTGGAAGCCGTCGCGCCGCGGCGCTTGGCGGAAGGCTTTGACAACCCCGGCCTCCTCCTTCGCTGCGAAACGAAAGCGCTCACGAAGGTTCTCTTCGCGCTCGACCTGACGCCGACCGTCGCCCAAGAAGCTTCCGACATCGGTGCCGACCTCGTCGTGACCCACCACCCGATCTTCTTTCATGCCGTGCAGCGCCTCGACATCCGGCAGCCCGAGCACGCCGCCGTCATGCACTTGATTCGCCACGGGATCTCGCACTTCGCCGCCCACACGAATTGGGACGCGGCGAAGGACGGCGTCAACGCGACGCTCTGCGACGCACTCGGCCTGCAAAACGCCCAGCCCGTTCAACCCTGCGACGTCGGCCTGACCAAACTCGTCGTCTTTGTACCGGACACCCACGCCGAAGCGCTCCGCACCGCCATTGGCGACGCTGGCGCAGGCCAAGTCGACGCCTATTCGCATTGCAGCTTTTCGGCGCGTGGCGAAGGCCGTTTTCTGCCGCTTGAAGGCGCGCACCCCGCGATCGGCAATGTCGGCGCGCTCGAACGCGTGCCCGAAACGCGTGTCGAAGCCGTCGTCCGACCCGAAAAACTGCCGGACGTGCTCGCCGCCATGCGCCGCACCCATCCTTACGAATCGATCGCCTACGACCTGTTGGAGGAGTGCGGTGAGGCGCGACTCGACCGCGCGACCGGCATGCTGCGCGTGGGCGATCTCCCCGAGGCGATGCCGCTTTCTGACTTCGCGCGCCTCGTCTCCGAACGCCTCGACATCCCCGCGCTTCGCTTCACGGGGCCACCCGAACGCGCCATCCGACGCGTCGCGGTCTGCGGCGGCGCGGGCGGCACTTTCTTGGCCGCCGCCCTGTCGAGCGGCGCCGACGCCTTTGTGACCGGCGAGGTCAGCCACCACGTCGCGCTCGAAGCCGACGCCCTGCAATTCGGCCTGATCGACGCGGGCCACTACGAGACAGAAAAACCCGCCGTCAGCCGTCTAATTGGCTGTTTACAAGCGCATCTCGGTGGGGTACAATATAATACGGAGTTTATACTGTCTTCCCGCGAACGCGCGCCGATGCGCAGTGTCGAAGCGGCGCGGGGAGAGGCTTCGCGATAAAGCACGGGTGAGGCCGCGTGGCGTTTCGCGCGCGGTTTTTCGACGTCAAACATACTTAGGGGGAAACGCAATGGGCAAACTCGATGCGCTCTGGACTTACCAACAGGCCGATATGGAGATCGACAAGTTCGAAGCGCAGCTTCGCGGCAGTGCGGCGTACAAGCGTTACGCCAAGCTCCACCACTACATCGAGGAGCAGCGCCGCGTCCTCCAACGCATGAGCGACGCCGTCGAAGACCGCAAGCGCCAAATCGCGCTGACGAGCCAACGATTTGAGCTGCTCAAACAGCGCCAGGATGACGGCGCGCTCAAGTTCGAAGCCGTCGACAAGAGCGACCTCGCCGAGATCGAGCGCTTCCGCGAATACTTTGAACAACTCCACCAGCGCCTCGCACAAGAACGGCGCGAGTTTGCCGGCCTCGTCACGACGCTGGAAAAGGAAGACTCTCAGCTCAGCGACATGCGCGTCCGCCTCGGCAAAGCGCGCAAAGAGTACGACGACCTCAAAGTCCAGATCGACGCCGAACGCGCCGCTCACACGGACGAAGTCGCCGCCCTCAAAGCGCAGGCCGACGCCCTCGCGCAAAAGGTCGATCCCGACCTTCTCGAGCGCTACAAAACCACCAAGCGCAGCCACCCCATGGCCGTCGCCAACCTCGACGGCAACAAGTGCGGCGGCTGCAATGTCGAGCTTCCCGCCGTCATCCTCCGCAAAATCAAGGAGGACGCCGACGTCGTCGAGTGCGACAACTGCGGGCGGATGCTGCGTCTCGCGGAGTGATGGGATTTTTTCTATACTTTTCTTGAAAGAAAAGTATCATACCTCCCCAACCAAGCCGTGCTTGGCAGGGGCCCCGGGAAGAACTTTTGTGCGTCTACGACGCCCCCGGTATCTTCGGCGACCGCCTCGATACCGATGAAACCTCGGATGAGGTATGTGAGCTTCTTCGCTCAACCCCAACCGATTCCCCGAACGAAGTGAGCGTCAGCGCTTGAAAACGCGACTGTGAGACGATCGATTCGCCCGAACGAAGTGAGCGTCAGCGCTTGAAAACGCGACTGTGAAACGATCGATTCGCCCGAACGAAGTGAAGGGTGAAAGGGAGCCGGTGTGAAGTTTTTTGCGCAGCTTTTTTTCAAAAAAGCGCGTACCCCATGAAAGTTTTTTGCGCAGCTTTTTTCAAAAAAGCGCGTGCCCCCGTGAGCAGGCCGAATGATCGCATCCCCAGCGCGGGATGAGGAAAGTCCGAGCACCGTAGGGCAGGGTGCCGGGTAACGCCCGGTGAAGGCGACTTCAAGGAAAGTGCAACAGAGAGATACCGCGAAGCTTCGGCGCGAGCCGGAGCCGCAAGGGTGGAAAGGTGAGGTAAGAGCTCACCAGCGGCTTGGTGACTTGTCCGCTATGTAAACCCCACCTGGTGCAAGATTGGAATGGGAGCATTTAATGGTGGCCCGCCACGCTCTCTAGAATCGCTGGAGCCGTCTGGTGACAGGCGGCCTAGATAGATGATCATTCACGACAGAACTCGGCTTACAGGCCTGGCTCACGGCTCGAAAACGCCGCGCTTTGCGGCGTTTTTTGCGATTTTAGGAGGTGTTCACATGAATGAGGCTTTGTGGCAGGCGTGCATCGCGTTTCACGGCCACGAGTGCGGTGGTCTGGCGATCGGGTATCGGGCGTCCGAGGTCGCGATGGCGCGGCTGGGAATCGATCGCGCGGGGGATGAAGAACTGGTTTGCGTGACCGAGAACGATGCGTGCGGCGTCGATGCGGTGCAGGTGATGACGGGTTGCACCTTTGGCAAGGGGAACCTCATCTACCGCGGGACGGGGAAGCAGGCGTTCAGCTTCTTTCGGCGATCGGACGGCGGTTCGATACGGCTCGTGTTGAAGCCGTATCGCGGGGCACATGGCGAGGAAAAGAAGCGTTTTGTGCTGACGGGGCCGGAGGATGAGGTGTTCGCGATCGGGAGGCCCGGGTTCGCGCTACCGGAAAAGGCGCGGATCTTCCAGACCGTGATCTGCGAACGCTGCGGCGAAGGTGCGCCGGAGCACAGGATACGCCTGGAGAACGGACAAAAGCTTTGCTTGGATTGCGCGAAGGTGTACAGCCGAGGCTTTGGAGAACTTTGAAGCCAACAATCTTTTAGGTTGAGATCGAGACAAAGCCGCCGCCGAGCAGAGTCGTCTTGAGCCAGGCAGATAGATCGATCGGGTAAGAGCGACCGTCGTCGCAGATCCGGACGGCCATGGTGTCGACTTCGATCGCTTCGATCAGGACCCAGTGCCAATTGTCGAGGTTCTGCAAAGAGCCGTTCGACAGGTTCAAAAAGGCGACGGGCTGGTCGGCCGCGATCGAAGCAAGTAAAAATGCGCGCACCTCGTCTTCGGACGGGCGCTTCAAGGGGCGCGG
>JAVBLF010000057.1:0-16533 GCA_031553675.1 Eubacteriales bacterium
AATCGCTGTAAGCGAGGTTGGTGGCGTTGGAGCGGTAGATGCGCTTGAGCATGTACTGGCCGCCGAATGCGCCGGAAGCGCCGTCCGCGAGCAGGATGCCGTAGCCGTCATCCGCGCCGAAGTAGGTCTTTTCAGTCGCAACGCCGATCAGGGGCAGTTCGTCTTCGTACGTGCAGATCTCGTAGAACACGATGCCGTTACGATCTTCGAAGCCAGCGTTCAGCGGAGCAGCTTTTGCGGTGTCGTAGCGGTAGTAGAAGTCGTTGCCTTCAACACCCTTGTCTTTATAATAGGTGAAATCGGCAACAAGATTGACTCTCAGAGGCGTACTTGGATTAGCGTTACGCCCAATAGTCGCAGCACCTGCCGTCTGCAGCGAGTTGGCGTTGACAAGCGCACCAAGATCGGTGATATTTTGCCAAGAATCAGTAGCCGGATTCCATCTGCAGAATCCACCAATAGTTACGACCGGTGTACCATTAACAACGTTGACTTGACGTTCTCTAAAACCGAATACCCATGCATTATCTGTCGCGGCATCATACTGGACAATACTAGCATTGGTAGTGCCCGAGCCAACGGGATAGAACCTATCATATGCTCTACGTGTTCCGGCACCAGCATTCGCAAGTTCAAAATCTGCCATGCCTGCGGCTGCAATACCAAACGAGCCGTTGACAGGGGTCGCCGGTCTGCCATTGCTATAGTCGTAGAAGCGGATAGAGTTGAACGGCGTAATCAAGGCAGCTCCACCGCCGATGCTTGACCAGTCAAACATCAGGTCAACACGCGAATCGACGATCTGGTCATTATTTGTAATCAGACTGCGGATATTGGTATCGAAGTCGTTTACAGTAATTGGGAAACTAAAGCTGCTGCCAATGGCCGTGATTGCTTGCGTTGCAGTATTCTCAGTAAATGCTGCATAGTAGAGCCTATTTGCACCGACAAAAGTGTTGGTAATCACGGTTGCCGTGGGCACCATCGGAACCAAGAAGCCGTCGGTAGCAGTAGGGGCAGGATTGCCCGTAATTACATTAATTGGGCGATCGAATCCGGCTGGAGGAGAGAGCGTAAGGGTTGAGCGGCCAAGTCCAGCATTCGTCTCATTGATGTACGTCGAAGGTTCTTCGTAGTATACGAAATAACTGTTCGCAGTCGGATCCGCCGGATCCAGAGGGCGAATGGCTTGGATTCCGCGAGTCGCCAGTTCAGTCGTGTTTGGAACCAAACGAACCCTATACAATTGACGTCCCTGAGAGTCGAACCGACCAGTAAGCAATTCTGGTGTGAAATTGCCAAAGCGAGGATCTACGAATAGATTACCAGCAACACCCTCGATTTGATTGCGGATACCAGCAGTACCGCCAGCGGAACCGGGATTCTGGTACATGTATTCGCTGATTACTTCGCCATTGTTGCCAACCATACCGCCGCCGACATTGCCGTACATATTGTAATCCGGATTGCCGGTAGCCGTAGCAGCAGCAGGTACGATCTTGATGTTACTAGCATTGTAATGGGTGATCTGATCTGCATTAAGGATCAAATCAAAGCTCTCAACAACTGTCGCATCGCGAGTGACGTTGCCCATCGCAAAGTCTGCAGTGATATCAGCCGTTGATTCCGTGCCATCGCGGCCATCGGGATCACGCGAATCATAGCCCCACTGCACCGTGCCGCCGAAGAAGCCAGGAGCATAGACATAGCCCTTGTCAAGGATGACGACGGACGTCAGCGGAACCTTGATCTTGGAGCCATTGCGGAGGTAATCATCATAGGTAGCGAAAGCATCGACCGAGCGGACGCCGCCAGCGACGTTGAGGAAGTCTTCCTTCATCTTGTCTTTCTGGTTGGTGGCGTTGTCGAAGAACTGCGGGTTGACGCGGCCCAGCGAGGACGCGGCGTCGACCATGTCATTCGTGCCGGTGTTGCCGTTGTAGTTTTCGTATTCACCGTCGTAGAACAGCTCCGTCCAGTTCAGGACGCCGCTGGCCGGGATCCAGTAACGGTAAATGGTGTAGGCGCCAGCAAGCTCAAGCTTCTTGACGTCAACCTTGACATAGTCGCGGTTTTCGACAGGAACGTACTGGGGCTTAGCCGCGAGGCCTTCCGTCCAGAAACGCTTGGATTTGAGGCCTTCGACCGTGTCCGCATACTCGCCGTAAGGGCCAGCATAGTAGAACGAATCGTAGTCTTCAAACTTTTCCGCGCCGGTGATGAGGAGTTTGGCATAGAAGGTGCCCTTCTGCGCGCCTTCGTTGTCCTTCGTCACGCCCGTGACAACCATCGTGTAGCCGATGGCATCGGGAGCGGCGTAGCTGACTTCGAAGGTCTGGCCGCCGAGCGTCCAAGCCTTGTCCTTGTCCTTCAACTGAATCGCGGGGATCTCAATGATCTTGTCCTTGACGTTGAAGTTCGGGTCGAACGTAACGAGGTGATAGCCGCTGACGGAGGTGCCGCCCATGCCGTACATGGGAACGCCTTCGAAGGTCCACTTCACTTCGTTCGCGGCCTTGTCGTACTCGAGCATCGCGCCCGCGGGAGCAACGTAGCCAACCGTGGCAACGTCAACCGCCGTGTAGCCGCTCCAGATGTTCGCGAGGAGCGTCGGGCTCGTCAGCTTCGAGTAGCTCAGGTCAACCGACGGGCTGCCAAGGATAACCGAGATTTCCTTGTCGTCGATGGACTTGAGGGTGGGGTATTTTTCCCGGTTCTTGACTTCGACCGTAACTGCCAGGTAGATGACTTCATTCACCTGGAAGATGCGGGTCGTGTCGACCAGGTCCGCATACGAGCGGACGCCCTGCGTCGTGTCCTGAACGTTTACAACCTTCGCCGATACGAGCGAAAGCTGATAGTCGGACGATTTTTCGGGCGTTGCCACATAGGCAAAGCTCGCGATCATCGCGACGGTCAGGATGACTGCCAGGACCACGTTGAGAGTTTTCTTCATGGTGACAGGTCTCCTTTCAAGAGATGTGAGAGAGTTTGCAAGTGGTTAGCAGTTCGTTCGTAAACGCTAAACCGCTGGGACTTCGTCCCTAGCATGCTCAATTATAACAAGGATTCTCGGAGCCGTCAATTATCGAATTAATGAAAAAATAAACTTTTTTATTAATTTTGCAACATTTCGAAATCTTTCGCACGCAGAACGGCAATCTGCCCGCAAGAAAACCGTTTCCTTCTGTGGGTTTTTGGCCCGATCTTCGCCATTTTCCAACAATTTACTGCTCTGATTCGTCATCGAAAACACGCGCATCCTGTCAGGCGCGCAAAACTTGCTCGACCGGCCGCTTTTTTTTGCGCGCCACAAAAAGGACGCCCCGCAATTGCGGAGCGCCCTCGTGTTGAACCAGTCGTTTGCTGGATCGGGGGTCGGGTTTAGCGAACCTTCTTCATCACGAACGCGAGGCCGGCAGCCGCGATGATCGCAGCCATGGTCATCGCAACCGCGACATTCGACGAAACGTCACCGGTCGGGGGGACGGGGCGGTCGGGTTCGACAGGAGCGGGGGTTTCTTCGGGCTGTTCGGGTTCGACAATGCCGTCGCCGTTGTCATCGCCGGGGTCTTCTTCGCCGTCGTCAGACGGTTCGGGCTCGTCGATAACGTCGTCGGTGTCTTCGCCGTCGAGGTCGAGTTCGGTGTCTTCGGTGCCTTCTTCGACCTGCTCAGCCACGATGCTGATCGTGCCGTAGCTGAAATCGCCTTCGATGGCTTCGCTGAAGACCGCCGCAGCGCCCTTGCTCTCGAAGACTTCCTTCTGGACGCGGAAAGTCGTGTCGAAGCTGGTGTCGAGGCCGAAGTAGCTCAGCGCCGAGATGATCTTCGCGCTATCCGGAACGTGCGTCGCGCCATCGCTGTAAGCGAGGTTGCTGGCGTTCGTGCGATAGATGCGCTTGGCCATCGTGTTGACGCCGTTCTTCAGGTTGTAGCCGTCGTACAGCGCGATGCCGTAGCCGTCATCCGAATCGTAGTAGGCGGTTTCGGTCGCCATTGCCACGTAGGGACGCTCGTCGTCGTAGCTGACGACGCTGTAAACCGTGATGCCGTTGTGACCTTCGACGATGCTGGCAGCGCCGTCATCCCACATGCTGTACTTCGCAGCGGTGGTGCTGTCGTAGCTGTAGTAGAAGTCGTCGGCTTCCTGGCCGGGATCCTTGTAGAATGTGAAGTCAGCCTTCGCACTCATGTAAGCGTTGAAGCTATTAGGATTGGGCTTGTCGGCGGCAAGAGCCACACCGAGCGTACCGCCACTGAGATTCTGCAGCGGGAATGCGCCAGCAACGCTTCCGACATCCATACGCATTGGGTCAATGCGATAGGTACCAACAGCAGTAGCCGGATAGGTAACATTACCAGCGCTCGTCAGTGCCTGCTCCATTGCCTGCTTGGTCGGCAAGGTCATGAATTCGTCGTAGGTGCAGTTCTGCCATTTCTGGAGAACCGGATCCCAACGAACGAGGTCAGAGAGCGTTACATGCGAGGAACCGTTGATCTGCACGACCTTCATCGACTTGTAACCGTAGACGAACATGTTGGAGTTCGCGGCCGTGGCTTGATCGATGACTGATCCGTTAACCAAGCCGCCCAACTCTCTGCCATACCAGGAGTTGTTAATGGCGTTCGTATAGGCAGGCTGTGCAACCGCATTGTTGCTGACGCCAAGGCCGCCATCATTGATGTTAAGCGCTTCGTTGCCGTTCAGCAGGCCGGTTTTTCCGATGATGTTCGAGGGCAGGCCCTTTGTGAAATCGTAGATCGGGATCTTCAGCTCAACGGCGTTCTTGTCGCGAGCGGTGAAGGTCAGGCCGCCCAGGCTCGGGCTGAGGATGGTTTCGCTCGTGCGCCAGGTGTAGCTGAGCGAAGCGCGGACGTCGGTGACCTGTTCGGTCTGCTTGATGTAGATGGGCTTGAGCCAGTTCTGTTCGAGGGCTTCAAAGCTCAGGCCACTCGTGGCGACCGACAGGGTGACTTCCTTGGTCTTTTCTTTGAAGACCGGGCAGTAGTAGGGCGCGCTGGTCGTCGAGCCGTAGATCGACATCGGAGCGATAAAGGTTTCGGTGCTCGGCTGCGAACGATTCGGGCCGGTGAAACCGGTGGCCGGCGCGCTCAGCGTGTAGTTCGGGTTGCGGTAGTAGAGGATCATGGACTGGGTGTAGATGCCCCTGTCCGTGACGCCCGTCTTCTTGCTGGACTTGTTCAGCGGAACGAGGTTCAGCGAGCTGTTGGACGAAGGGTAGAGGCGCACAATGTAGGTGCCGTCACCATTGTCGACCGGCTCATACTTGACGTTGCCGTTCGGGTCCTGCATGATCTGCGTGACGTCGAGGAGTTTCTGCGCCGGGAAGGTCAGGATGGAGCCGAAACCGCCAGCAACAGCCTGATCCCACATGTTCGCAACGCGAGCCGCCGTCCAGTCGCTGGCCAGGCCAGGGTTGGTAGCATCCGCGTAGAAGCTCGAGAAGCCGTTGCCCGGGGTCGTATCCGACCAGAAGCACATGATGTCTTTGGCGTTGAAGGTCAGCTGCGCGTTGCTGCCCTTGATGAAGGACAGGTCGTAGTATTCAACGACTTTGACGGTTTCCGTCGCGCTGCCGGTGGTGAGATTGCCTTCGACGCGTTCGGTGCTCTGTGTGCCGCCGTTCGGAAGCGTGGCATCTTTGCCCCACTTGAGCGTGCCGCCGTAGAAGCCAGGCGCGTAGTAAGCTTTGTTGTTCGAGTAGACGATCGAGGTCAGCGGGAATTCCTTCATGGCGGCGCCGTTTTCGCCGTCGAGCCAGGTGGCGTATGCCTTGGTGGTCTTGACGCCGCCGGCGGTCAGGGTGTTGCCGATCTTGTCCGTCTTGTTGGTGGCGTTGTCAAAGAGTTCGGGGTTGACGTGCGCGACGACAGCCGCGTTATCGACCCACTTGTCTTCGCCATTCGCGCCGTTGAGGGTGGATTCATTGCCGTTGTAGAAGAAAGCCGTGTCGTACATCATCGCGCTGGAGGGCAGGAAATACTTGTACACGGTGTAGCCGCCCGAGATCTCGAGCTTGTCCACATCGACTTTGACCCAGTCGAGCCATTCGCGACCTTCGGGCTTCGTGTCCGTATAGTTCGCGAGACCCTTGCTGGTCTGGTAGTAGCTGCCGCAGTCTTCGAACTTTTCAGCAGCCGAAATCTGGATCTTGGCGTAGAAGGTGCCCTTCTGCGCGCCGGCGTTGTCTTTCGTGACGCCGGTCAGAACCATGGTGTAACCGATGGCGCTGGGAGCTTCGAACTTCGTGTCGAACTTCGTGCCGCCGAGCGTCCAGGTGGTGTCTTTGTCTTTGAGTTTGATGGCCGGAACTTCGATCTTCTTCTTCGCCGTGTCAAACGTCGGGTCGAAGGTGACCAGGTTCAGGTTCACGCTCTGGTGGCTGCTGCCGCCCATGCCGTACATCGGCACGCCGCGGAAGGTCCAGCTCACTTCGTTCGTGTCTTTGTCATAGCTGAGCATCGAACCGGCGGGGGCCAGATAGCCAACCGTCGCGACGTCGGTCGCCGTGTAGCCGCTCCAGACATTGGCGAGCAGCGTGGGGGTCGTCAGCTTGGAGTAGCTCAGGTCGATCGAGGGGGAACCGACATAGACTTTGATGTCTTTGTCTTCGATGCTCTTGAGCTTGGGGTACTTTTCGAGGTTTTTGACCTCGGAGGTGATGGCCAAGTAAATGACTTCATTCACTTGGTAGATTCTGGAGGCATCAACCAGGTCCGCGTAGGAGCGGACGCCTTGGGTCGTGTCTTGCACGTTGACCGCTTTCGCCGATACGAGCGAGAGCTGGTACTCGTTAGACCGTTCGGGCGTCGCCACGTAGGCGAAGCTCGCGATCATCGCGACGGCAAGGACGACTGCCAGAACCACGTTCAGGGTCTTCTTCATGTGACAGTTCTCCTTTCGAGAAAGAAATGTGTTGTTGCAAGTATTCGGCAATTCTTCGTATTGAGAAATACCGTGGGCTTGCTCCCCTAGCACAGCTATATAATACCAAGTATTCGTAACAGTGTCAACATGTTTATTACGATTTTATTGCATCACGACCGATTATTTTCCAAATCGATCTGTAATTATCCAACGTCGCCTTTCCCGCCCAGGCGCACATCACTGTATATTAGCCGTTATGTCCTCATTGATACAAATCTGCCGGCATGCATATGCGCATATTATCGTGTTAGTTAAATACATAAATTCGTAATAAATGACTCTTCGTCTCCGTGTTCAACTAGCCATTTCGTTAATTTCTTGCGCTAATTTTCGCACTTTTTCGCTTATTGCCGCCTTTCGTTCGCTGAATCCAGCGTCTATCTCTCTCGTTTTCAATTTCCGTATATTGCAAATTTTTCGTTTCGCGAATATTCCGCCTGCTGCAACAAAAAAAGACGGCTGACAGCCGCCTTTTGGGGATTCGTGTTTTTATCGGATGCCGATGCGCGTACACCGGCAGTTTCCGGCGATGATCTGGCTGATCGGGTATTTCGGGGAGGCGATCAGTACCGTCGTTCCCTGCTTCACCGGGCCGATGCAGAACTCCAACTTGGCCTTGGCGCCACCGGCACCGGCGCGGCTTGCGCCATTGCAGCTCTTCTGGTAGTGGCGGATCCCCTCGATCACTTCGTCAGCGTCCTTGCCGCCGATCTCCGGCACTAGGCTTTGGGGATCGTCGGGCGTTTCGTAGATGCCGTCGGCCGAGGTCAGCAGGATGAGGTAGCGCGAACGCACCAGCATGGACAGCACGGCTGCCGTTTCGTCGTTGTCGATGCACTCGACGATCGCATCTTCGCCGTGTTTGGCCTGAAGGTCGCGCATCTCCCACCGGCGGTTCTCCTCGATCGAGACGGGGTCGTTGTAGTTGACGATCGGTATCGCACCCTGAGCCGCGCATCGCACCAGAAAACGCCGGATGTGTTCGCGCTTTTCCTCGTCGTTGAAGTGGGTGTGTTCGACGAGAAGTTGCCGAACGCTATAGGCTTCTGAGATGTAGCGGCGGTAGTTCAACATGAGGATGCTCTGCCCCTGCGCCGAGTAGTCGGACTTGATGTCTTCCTTGTCGCCGAGCAGCTCCCGTCCGCTGTTCCTCCGCATGTGGTCGAGGCGCCCGATTTCGACGGCACCCGAGCTGACCCAAATCATACCGGGACGCAACTCCTTGCCGATTCGCGCGAACACGTTGTAATCGATCTCATTTTCGTCCTTTTGAATCAGCGCCATGGAGCCGATTTTTCCGACGATTTCGTAATCAAAGCGAGCCATGTCTTTCTCCCACCGCTGCGATCGAGCGGCTTTCTTCTATAATATATTGGTCGAATCTCGGCATCGTCAGAGCTCACGCCGCGGCGGGTTCCGGCTCGATCTCGGGGGCGCGCGTCACGTCGTTGGCCCAGTTGCCGCGGTAGCGCTTTGAAAAGGTAACGATCTTGACGAGGTCGCCGGAGAGGTAAGCGATGTAGCACACCCAGACCGGCGCGTGGAAGACCATGCCCAGCAGAAAGACGAGCGGCACCGACACCAGCCACATGGCCGCGATTTCACACCGCGAGCTTCCCAGCGTGTCGCCGCCCGGTCGCAGGATGCCGATCAAAAGCGTGTAGTTCACCGACTGCACGAGCACGAAACAGGCGAAGACGCGCTGCACGCGAAGGAGCATGTCCTGGACCTCTCCGCTCACGTGGAAGAGGCGGATCAAGAGCGGCGAACCGAAGATCAGCGCCAAGGTGATCACGGTGCCCGAGCAGACGCTCAGCACGATCATCCGCTTGGCGTAGAGTTTCGCCATGTGTGCCTCGTTCGCGCCGATGCGGTTGCCGATCATGACGCCGCCCGCCGAACCGACCGCGATGTTGATCACGAAGACCAAGCGATCGATCGTCTGGTTGATCTGCATGGCCGCAGATGCTTGCGTACCCAGCCGCCCATAAATTACAAAGCAGACCGCGACGCCCAGGGACCACATCACTTCGTTGACAAAGACCGACCAGCCCACCTTGATATAAGAGAGCATCATCTGCTTCGAAAAGCGCAATTCGCGCAGACTCGCGGCGGCGGGCGTCTGTTTGAGGTAGCTGAAGCTGAGTATGATCGCGCAGTCGGCGGCGGCAGCGATGCTCGTCGCTATGCCGGCGCCTGCGACGCCCATCTCCGGCAAACCAAGCTTGCCAAAGATCAGCCCGTAGTTGAGTACCCCGTTGATCAATACGCCGATGGCAGCGCTGATCATCGGCAAAACCGCGATCTCACAGCTCCGAAGGATCAGTCCAAATGCCTGGGACAGCGCCTGAAACAGGTAAGCGATGCTCACGCAGCGCAAGTATTGCACGCCCAGCTCGATCACACGCGCATCGTCGCCGTACATGCCCATGAAGATGCGCGGCATGAACTGGGCGATCGCGACGAAGGCCAGCGTGAACGCACCCATCAAGGTCAGCGCGATCCCTTGCATGCGGCGGATGTTGGGGATGTCCTTTTGCCCCCAATACTGTGCCACAAAGATCGCGATGCCGCTGATGACCCCGAAGTTGAAGAGGGTCATCAAGAAGTAGACTTGGCTTGCCTGGCCGGTTGCGGCGATCGCTTCGTCGCCCAGCCGCGCCACCATCACGTTGTCGAGCATGAAAAGGAGCATGGTCAGCGCCTGTTGCACGACGATCGGAACGCTCAACTGCAAGAGGGTACGGTAAAACGTTTTGTCATGAATTCCAAAGAGATCCCGGATTCGTTGCATATCCGTCTCCTTTCCCATCGATCGAATGTGGTCGGCCCGTCATCCAAAAAACGGACCTTCGACGATCGTCGAAGGCCCCGCAGAAAACGCCGGCTTTACAGCTCATCGGGTGAGCGGTCGCTGGACAATTCCGGTTTTCGCAGGGCGCTGAGACGCGCCATTTGCGCTTCGTCGAGCGCGAAGTCGAATATCGCGATGTTTTCCGCCAAGCGCGCGGGGTCTGTCGACTTGGGCAGCACGCGGTAACCGCACTGCAACAAAAAGCGCAAGCAAACTTGTGCCGCCGTTTTGCCACAAGCCTCGGCGATCAATTGGATGGCCGGGTCTTCGAGCATGCCGTGACGCCCGTGCAAAAGCGGGCGCCATGCCTCCAGCGCGATGCCGTGCGATCGGCAGCACGCGGCTGTCTCGTCGTCGCGCAAATAGACGCTCGCCTCGATCTGGTTCACGGCGGGTGGCACATTCCCATTGGCCGCCAGCCATTCGATGTGGCGCGGCAAAAAATTGCTCACGCCGATCGCCTTCACCCTTTTTTCGTCGTAAAGGCGTTCCAGTGCCTTCCAGCTCGTCTGGAATCGCTCCCCGCACGGCCAGTGGATCAGATACATGTCGATCGAACCCAGAGCCGCCTCGCTTTTGTCGAAGGCGCGCAATGCCTCGTCGTAGCCGTGATCCTGGCCCCAGAGCTTCGTTGTGACGAAAAGGGTTTCCCGTTTCGCGCCGCTCTTCTCGATTGCGCGCGCGAGGTCCGCTTCGTTGCCGTAATAAGAAGCACAGTCAAAGCTAGTATAACCGCATTGCAAGGCGGCCGCAACCGCCCTTTCCAGTGCATCCCCTGTACTTTTGTAGGTTCCAAGTGCAATTGCTGGCAAGGAACGCCCCTGGCCGATGTCGATTTGCGTCATGCTGATGGCTCCTTCCGCGTTTCACATGCACGAAAAACGCACCTTCACGATGCGTTTTTCGAATCGGTCGAATTCATCGGTTGCGCTTACCCTTCGAATGCCGCGTTCAGGTCGACGTAGGCGCTTTCGAGTGCGCTGTCCGTTTCCGTCGGTTCGGTCGGAACGGTCTCGGTCGGCGCTTGTGTCGCAGGCGAGGGCGTTGCGGATGCTGGCGTTTCGACGGGCGTCGGCGTCGGGGTAGCGGTCGGCTTTGCCGTCGGTTTGACGGTGGGCTGGGGCGTCGCAGCGGGCTTCTTGTCGGTCGAAACGGCGACGAGCGCGTCGAGCTTCGGCGCGAACTGGTAGCTGACGTCCTTCTTGGCGATGTAGCCCGTCTTGCCGTCGATCTCGGCCTTTAAGTAATTGGCCGTGCTGCCCAGGAGTTTGAGCTGCGTGCCGCTGCCGAAGTTGCCGAGCACCTTCGCAGACGGAGCGGCTTTGGCGAGCAAGGCCGTCGTCTTGACGTTGACGGTGTAGTATCCGGCGGCTTTCGTGTTGACCTTTTTCAGGTTCACTTGATCCTGCGGCCCATTGGGCAGGAAGCCCAGGTATTTCGTCTCGATATGTCCTTCGATTCCGGCCACATGCACGCGGCAGCTGATCGATCCGGACGACACGATCGATACGGGGGTATTTTTGCGGACGACGTAGCTATTTTTCTTCGTGTCGGTAAAGATGGCGTGCTGCTTGACGATGGCCATCGGCACGCTGCGTGCGGCGGCTTCGTACTCGTCGCCGGTCGGTTTGTATTTGCTGGCGCTCACCTTGGGAAGCAAGGATTTGCGCAATTTCTCGTTCTTTTCCCGCTTGAGGATCTCCCCATAGGTGCCGGCCGGACAGTTGTAATAAATCCAGCGCGCATCCTCAACGAGCAAGCGGATGCAGCCGTGCGAGCCCTGGTTGCCGAGGCGGTTGTAGCTCGCGTGGGTGAAGTAGCCCTCTTTTTGGCGGGTGTAGAGGATCGAGTGGAAGTAAATGCCGCCACTGACGTTGGTCCAATATTGTGCGTAGACGCCGAACTCCTTAAAGTAACCGAAGCGGCGGCGGCTGTCGTTCAGCCGGAAAGAGCCCTGTGGTGTGGGCGTCGAGCTGGCCCCCGGCGTGCAGATGAACTGCTTTGCGATCTTGCTGTACTTTCCTTTTGTGTCGCGCTCAAACACCGTCACGACTTTGTTGGTCAAGTCCAGCTCAACGCGGTATTTGTTCGGATCCGCATTGGCGTAGTTGACTTTATCGAAGGCAAGAGCTGTCGAAACAATTCCCAAAACAAGCGTGATCGCCAGTGCGATCGCCGCGATTTTCCCCCAACGCTGCCTGCTAAGCGCCATGATCTAACCTCCTGTATTGCGATAACCTATCAATTCTCCCCATTACGCGTATATCCATCATAACAAACTCTGGCTGTGCTGGCAAGCGACTCCACGAATATGGAACGTCATTTTTTTGTCATATGCTGCAAGTTTCCGGCGCACAAGCAAAGGGCGGGGGCACATTCGCCTCTGCCCTTTGTCGTCGATTCGGATGCCAGCGACGCTCGATCAAAACGCAAAGGATTTATTCCAGCTGTATCCTTCCTGTTGCGCGAGCCATTTGCCCTCGTCGGGCGGGCGCATGAAACTAAAGTTCAGGTCGTTGAAGATGTCGATCAACTCGTCCTTGGACAGCACCTGCTTCTGTGTCAGCGCGTTGACGTAGATCTTGCGGTCGAGATCGTATTCGACGCCGGCGACGACGCCCCCCTCACGTATGGCGAGGCCGAGCACTTCGCCCCCGTCCATCATGACGCGGATCATTTCGCGGTCGCCCTTGGAGATGATGTAGGCGACATCGACCTTGATCATGCCGCTCAGACCGGCGGCCGTCTCGACCGGTCCGGCGCCCTTGCCTTGTTTGCGGATGGTGTATGCGCCAATTCGCACGATGGCATTGGCGTCCATGTTCGTCGGATTGACGCGGTTGGCGCTCATCTCGACTTTGCCGCCCTCTTTTTGCCGCAGCGCCGAAAAGAGCAGCGATACCTTGGCCTTTTGGTTCAGAAGCTGCCCGTCGATGCTCAGATCGCTGGTCAGTTCCTCCCTGTTGCGCCTCTGGGTGAGCGTCAGTTCGCGGAACAAGCGAACGCCATCGGTCTCGATCACAACGCCCAGCCCTGCCGTCGCGAGGTCGAGCGAGTCGCTTTCGATGGTGATGCGAAATTTTTCTCCGGAAGGAACCGCCGCCCCGATCGTCAATGGCAGCGAAACAAACTCCCGCTGCCCGACGGAGGCTGCTTCGGCTTTTCGGGATGTCTGCCAGACGCCGCTCACCATCGGGATGGCGGGGGCATAGCCCAAGCTGCCGGCCTGGACGCGGGAACTGCGGTTTCCCTCAGCCGCGAGGCCCGAATAGGCCGTCAGCGCGATCAACAGCGCCAATACAAACGCCAGCGCGCATCGCGCCCGGAACGTGAATCGAATTTGTTTCTGCATGCGAATCCCTGCTTTCACCACTACCAACTTGCCTACCATCTATGCGCGCGCCTCTTGCCAAATGCGAGCTGGCAATGCTGGCCGCACTGTTTGCGGTCGCGGGCGCACAAAAATCTCATCTTCTATGACATAGTATAGCATACATGCACAACGTTTTGGTAAACATTTCGTAAAAAAGTTTTGTATTTCTATTTTTTATTTTTTGCAAAGTCATTTCATTGTAGGGCATGAAAGCCTCTGATGGCGCGTTTCGCGCATGGAAATGGATCTTTTCGCTGGCCTGTGCTATACTGTCACAGAATCGGGCCTGCAAAAACATGCGCAGCCCGCACCCATGTTCCGACGTAATTCGTAACAATTGCCTATCGCAAAATAGCGGCATGGCGGGATTACGGGGCGACCGGAACTCCGAATTGTTTTGCGCTGCTCTTTTCAAAAAAGCAGCAAAATAAATTGATAGACCGATGAAGGAGGACCCCAGATGCAGTATGCAAGGGAAGTCGAGGAAATGGTCTGCGCAAAGTGCGTCCGGCACGAAAACGCCGCCATTCCCGAAGAAGGCAAATGGGTACACGCGAAGCAAATTACGGACATTTCCGGCTTGACGCACGGCGTTGGCTGGTGTGCGCCGCAGCAGGGCGCCTGCAAACTGACCCTCAACGTCAAAGACGGCGTGATCGAAGAGGCCTTGATCGAGACGATCGGCTGCTCGGGCATGACACACTCGGCGGCCATGGCGTCCGAGATTCTTCCGGGCAAAACCCTGCTCGAAGCCTTGAACACCGACCTCGTCTGCGACGCGATCAACACGGCTATGCGCGAACTCTTCCTTCAGATCGCATACGGCCGCACACAGTCGGCCTTTAGCGAAAACGGCCTTCCGATTGGCGCCGGCCTCGAAGACCTCGGCAAAGGGCTGCGTTCCCAGATCGGCACGATGTACGGCACGAAAGCCAAAGGCCCCCGCTACCTCGAAATGGCCGAAGGTTACGTCACGAAGATCGGGCTTGACGAGGGCGGCGAAGTCATTGGCTACCAGTTCGTCAGCCTTGGCAAAATGATGGACGCCATCAAAGGAGGCATGGACGCCAACGATGCGCTCGCCAAGAACACGGGCACATACGGCCGCTTTGATGAGGCCGCCACACTCATCGATCCGAGGCATCAGTAGATTTACAGCGTTGGCTTTTTTGGGGCTCTGCCCCCATCCCCGCTTAAGGGTCGAAGACCCTTAAGAATCCCTTTCGAAAGAGACTGCATTCGAATTCGCAATTGGATTCGTTCAAAGAATGTTCAGATACGTTTGCTGAGAGGTGTAAACCATGTCAGATATTAAGTTCGAAGGTTACGAGCGCCGCATCCACAAAATCGAAGCGGCGCTGCAAAACGAAGGAATCGCAAATCTTGCCGAAGCGAGGCAGATCTGTTGTGACAAAGGTGTCGACGTCGACGCCATCGTCCGCGGAGTTCAGCCCATCTGTTTTGACAACGCGGTATGGGCCTACACAATCGGTGCCGCCATGGCGATCAAGCGCGGCATTGCGCAGGCAGCCCAGGCCGCTGAAGTGCTGGGAGAAGGGCTACAGGCCTTCTGCATCCCCGGCAGCGTCGCCGATCAACGTCAAGTCGGCCTCGGCCACGGCAACCTCGCCGCCATGCTCCTGCGCGAAGAAACGGCCTGTTTCTGCTTCCTCGCAGGGCACGAATCCTTCGCTGCCGCGGAAGGCGCGATCGGTATCGCGCTCAAAGCCAACAAGGTCCGTACGAAGCCCTTGCGCGTCATCCTCAACGGCCTCGGCAAGGATGCCGCGCAGATCATTTCGCGCATCAACGGCTTTACTTACGTCGAAACGGCTTATGATCACGCGACCGACGATCTGAAGATCGTCTTTGAGAAGGCTTATTCGAAAGGCGATCGCGCGAAAGTAAAGTGTTATGGCTGCGACGACGTTTCGGAAGGCGTCGCCGTCATGCGCTACGAGGGTGTCGACGTCTCGATCACCGGCAACTCGACCAACCCCACCCGCTTCCAGCATCCAGTCGCGGGTACCTACAAAAAGTGGGCGTCTGAACACGGAAAGAAGTATTTTTCCGTCGCATCCGGTGGTGGCACAGGCCGTACCCTTCACCCTGACAACATGGCCGCCGGCCCTGCCAGCTACGGCATGACCGACACCATGGGCCGCATGCATTCCGATGCGCAGTTCGCCGGGTCGTCGTCTGTCCCCGCACATGTCGAGATGATGGGCTTGATCGGCATGGGCAACAACCCCATGGTTGGCGCGTCCGTCGCCGTCGCCGTCGCGATCGAGCAAAATTCTAAGTAACCTTCATCCCAGTCCTCACTTGCCAAAAAAAGCCGCGAGTTTCAAACCCGCGGCTTTTGTCTTGGAACCTTCGCTGTCTCAATTTCGCGCTTCGATGGGAGTCGGATAGTGCACCACAGAACAATATATGTGTGTCGCACGAGAAATGCTCGTCATTTGTCGAACTTATTTCAAAAAGCGACCCCCCGCAGCCTGATGGCGAACGAGGGGTCGAAATGGAATCTGGCAGCTACCTATTTTCCCGGGCCGTTACCAGCCAAGTATTTTCGGCGTATGAGAGCTTAACGACCGTGTTCGGAATGAGAACGGGTGGATCCTCTCAGCCATCGCCACCAGAAATTGATGAACTTCGTTCATCCGCTTGAATCTTCGATTCAATCGGGTTTTCAGCGTTGACCTGTTCGTTGCTTCGCAACTCTCGGTCGGTCAACTCTGCATGGTGTCGGCTGCGGACGTACACGCCGTCCTTGCCGACAACTTGAAGCCTCTAGCTTCGGATACTTCCTTCGTATACCGCCAACAATGCTTTCATTTGAGGCGGGGTCCCCGCAAAAGGGAAGACGAAGTCTTTTCTTTTGTGGGGTGCATAAAGCACCTTGAAAACCGCACAGACCTTTTCACTGCTATTCTTGTTTCCGAAAACGCTTGGGTTGCATTCCTCGCACGCACAAGTCTCGCTTGCTTTGCGCGGGGTTCATGCTTTGATCAAGCCCTCGGCCGATTAGTACCGGTCAGCTTCATGCATTGCTGCACTTCCACTCCCGGCCTATCTACCATGTCGTCTACATGGGGCCTTACCCTTTCGGTGGGAGATCTTATCTTGAGGTCGGCTTCACGCTTAGATGCCTTCAGCGTTTATCTCTCCCGTACTTGGCTACCCAGCCATGCCCTTGGCAGGACAACTGGTACACCATTGGTACGTCCATCCCGGTCCTCTCGTACTAAGGACAGCTCCTCTCAAATCTCCTGCGCCCACGATGGATAGGGACCGAACTGTCTCACGACGTTCTGAACCCAGCTCGCGTGCCGCTTTAATTGGCGAACAGCCA
>JAVBLF010000069.1:0-6263 GCA_031553675.1 Eubacteriales bacterium
ATATATGCGTCGTCGGCGCTTCCTTGCATAACGAAAGATTTGCTCGGATACCTCCCGAAAGCGGGTTTCCGGACGGGTCTATGGAACGCCAAAAGAGGCCGACAGACGGCGGCCCCTTTGCAGCATTGACATGTGCCGGCGCGCTAAAAGATGCTTTTGAGCGCCAGAATCCCCATTTTCGCGAGCGCGAGGATCGCGAGCCCCGCGATCAAGTTGCCCGCGACGATCATGAGCGTCGCCTTTTTCCAGTCGAGGTCGAACAAGGACGCGAGCAAGCTCCCTGTCCAGATGCCGGTGCCGGGCAGGGGGATCGCGACGAAAAGAAAGAGCCCCCAGTACTCGTAGCGTTCGATCTTGTCGGCGTGTTTCATCGAGCGCTCGACCAGCCATTCGAAGAAGCGGTGCATGAATGCGATGTGTTCGCGGCAAAAGCGCATGATCGGCTTGAGCAGAAGAAGCAAAAAAGGCGTTGGCAACGAAGAGCACAGAAAGCAAATCGAGAACGCCGCCCAGAGCGGCACATCGACGGCCAGCCCAACGGGGATTGCGCCCTTGAGCTCGATGATCGGGAGCATCGACATCAAAGCCATGAGCAAGAGATTGCGGGTGTATTCGTTCATTTTCAGGCCTCGTAGTTGACTGCGTTGCGTGGGTGAGGGGCGCGTTTACGAGCCATTATACCGCAAACACATGCGCAACGCAAAAAAGGAAGAATGTTCGACAAAACCTGCCAATTCACTGCGCGGAATCGACAGGAGACCAAGCCTTCGTTTTTTGAAATATATGAGATTGTTTACAAATTATTCTCACCCTCGACGCGATTTCGCGTTATAATTGAGTAAGAGGATCAGAGAATGGAGGGTACTGGAATGAATGGACGGTGTGGAAGCCTGCTCGCGATCGCCTTGGCGGCTGCGCTGGTTTGTGCTGCCTGTCATTCCGAGGTTTCGAGCGAAACGCCCGCATCGGAATCGGTGTCGCCTTCGGCCAGCCCAAGCCCGACGCCCACGAAGCTTGAGACGAAAAGCAACGCCAAGGTCAACGGGTCGATGATGGCCAAGCCGGCGCCAACGACAGAGCAGAACCTGATACGCGATTTTCTTTGGTATGCGCCAACCTGCAACCTCGAATCGCGCGTCGAACTCGACAACAAAAGCAAAATCGACTTTCTCTTCAACATGTCCTACTGGCTGAGCAAAAACCACGTGATCGCGAATCGCCAGGACGTACCGCGGCACTTTTGGCCCGAGAAGTTGTCGGAGCCAAACCTCTATGCCATGAGCACCTCCCAGCTCCAAGCCATTTTGCATGACTACCTGGGGCTGACGATCGACGAAGCGGCCATGAAGCGCGCCGATCTGATCGACGACGAGGGAAAACACGTGCTGTCGCTGGGCGACGGGCCGGACGACTGGGCGATCGATCACTACCCCGAGATCGCGGCGAACGGCGAAGTCGTGATCGACGGCGCGTCCGACACCGGCATGGACGTCAAGGTGCCCGTCTACCGCTGCAACGGCGGCATGGCGTCCGATCGCTTGCTCGACGCCTGGGTCGCGCCAAACAAAGATTCAGCGTTCGGCTACACACTCCTGATGCTCGAAACGAAGCCGCTCTTGACCCACCTGACCGCGAGCGTCACCCTGTCGGCGAACGACGGGCGGCATACCGGCCCGGAAAACCTCGTCGATATGGACGACGGCACTTGCTGGGGCGCGCCGGGCAACGGCGTCGGCGCCGAGCTCAACTTCGAATTCGCGCAGGCGATCTGGATCGATACGCTGTCGATCCAGCCGGGCGATGCTTCGAGTGTGGCCGCCTTCCGCGCGGGGCGACAGGTCAAAGCGGTGCGGCTGACCTTCTCCGACGGCAGCACCATCGAGCTCGAGATCCCGAGCATGGAACCGATGCTGGGGGAAGTGGGGACCGACGAAAGCAGAGCGCTCTCGTCGATCATGGCGCTGCATGTGCCGCTTCCATACCCCGTCAAGACCGACAGGATCGATCTGACGATCCTGCAAACCACCCAGCAAAAGGAAAGTGCCCCCGATCAGACGATGATCGGCGGGATCGATTTTTTCGGCAACAAGCGCCCTCACGGCGCGTAAACAAAAAAAGTGTGCGATACGCACACTTTTTTTAATGCGATTCCTCGGCTTCGGAGAGGAAGTCGATCAGCACGGCGTTTTGCCATTCGAGGCCGCGCTCGCTCAAAAAGGCGTAGCCCCCTTCGACGCGGAGAAGACCGCTCGCCCTGTGAACCGCGAATGCCCGCGGGAAAGCGTCTTCCATGGGCAGGCCGAAGCGTTTTTCGAAGGCCGACAGCGACACCCCTTCCGTCAGGCGGAGGCCAAGCATGACGCATTCGAAACGCTGTCCGATCGGGCCGATCCGCTCCTCGATCGCGGCGGGGCTGACGTCGGCTCCGATCGCCGCGGCATAATTTTCGAAACGGCTGGGGTTCTTCGTGCGCAGCAGCGTGGTCTGCCCGCCAGGCAATGTCACATATTGCGCGCCGCTCGCGCCGAGTCCGGCGGCCAGATAGGCCCCGCACCGCCAGTAGTTCAGGTTGTGGCGGCATTCGAAACCGGACAGCGCGAAATTCGAGATCTCGTAGCGCTTTCGGCCAGCGCTTTCGATCGCCGTAATGCCGGCCCGCTGCATGGCAAGCGTCTCGTCTTCATCGGGTAGGACGGCGCGCCCCGCTTGGACGGCGGCTTCGAGCGGCGTGCCTTCTTCGAGGATGAGGGGGTAAAAGCTGATGTGCTGCGGTCCCCAAGCGAGCACCGTCCCGATCGTTTCGAGGAGGGAGCGTTCGCTCTGCCCGGGCAGACCCGCCATGAGATCGACGTTGACGTTCGAGAA
This sequence comes from Eubacteriales bacterium, assembly GCA_031553675.1. Taxonomy (GTDB): domain Bacteria; phylum Bacillota; class Clostridia; order Christensenellales; family CALWSW01; genus JAVBLF01. Next base: position 2,866 of record JAVBLF010000069.1, read on the forward strand.
ACCGGCGCTTTTGATCGCCTCGAAGGCCTGTGCGGTTTCGGCGGCGTCGTGCACGCGCCCGACCGCGGCGAGAACGCCGTCGTCGAGCGATTGCACGCCCAGGCTGATTCGGTTGACGCCGGCCTCCAGGTAGCCTTGGAGCTTGTCGGGATCGATCGTGCCCGGGTTGGCTTCGATCGAGATCTCGGCGCCGGACGCGAGGACGAAGCGCGCGCGAACCGCGTCGAGGATGCGGGCGATCGCCTCCGCCCCGAGAAGGGACGGCGTACCGCCGCCGACGAAGACGCTGTCGATCGTCTGGCCCGGCTCGCCGAGCAGCGCCACTTCGCGCCGGAGACAGTCGGCATAAGCGTTCATGCGAAAAACAGCTTCGCGATCCGAGGCGAAGCTGTCGAGCCCGACGGACAAAAAGTCGCAGTAGGCACACTTTTTCAGGCAGAACGGGACATGGATGTAAAGCCCCGTGAAACTGCCGTTTGGCGTTTCGAATGCAATCATGTCGTCACGTGGTCATAAAATGCCTTCAGTTCGGCTTTGCGAGCCGGAGACAGTTCGCTTTTTCGGATCCCTTCCAGCGCGCCCGCGATCCCGTAGAGCGCGTGCAGACAGGCGCCGGGATCGACGCTACGCAGCTTGTGAAAGAGCGTTTCGGCGTCGAGCGCGAGAAAGGCCTCGGCATCGGGAACGCCGGCCTCTTGCAGCCATCGTGCGTTCACTGCGCGATGTTCGGCAGCGATGTTAGTTCCATGCGATCTTCCTCAATTGATGCGCAGTACGCTCATAAAAGCTTCGCTCGGCACCTCGACGCTGCCGACCTGACGCATGCGCTTCTTGCCTTCCTTTTGTTTTTCAAGCAACTTCTTCTTGCGCGTGATGTCGCCGCCGTAGCACTTGGCGAGGACGTCTTTGCGGACGGCCTTGACCGTCTCGCGCGCGATGACTTTGCCGCCGATCGCCGCCTGGATCGGGATCTCGAATTGCTGGCGCGGGATGACGTCCTTGAGCTTCTCGGCAACGGCGCGGCCTTTGGCGTAGGCGCGCTCTTTGTGGACGATCGTGCTGAGGGCGTCGCAGATGTCGCCGTTGAGCAGAAAGTCCAGCTTGACGAGGTCGCTCGTTTGGTAACCGGCCAACTCGTAGTCGAAGGAGGCGTAACCGCGCGAACGGGACTTTAACTGGTCGAAGAAGTCGAATATGATCTCGTTCAGCGGCATTTTGTAGTGGATCGTCACGCGTCCGGCATCGGCGTAGTCCATGTCGATGAACTCGCCGCGCTTGCTCTGGCAGAGCTCCATGATCGTGCCGGTGTAGTCCTTGGGCGAGATGATGTCGGCGTTGACGATCGGCTCTTCCATGCGCTCGATCTGGCTGGGGTCGGGGAGGTTGCTGGGGTTGTCGATCGAGAGCTCCTTCCCGTCGAGCGTCGTGACTTTGTAGATGACGCTGGGCGCCGTCGTCACGAGGTCGAGGTCGAATTCGCGCTCCAGTCGTTCCTGGATGACCTCCATGTGAAGCAGCCCCAAAAAGCCGCAACGGAATCCGAAGCCGAGCGCCATCGAGGTCTCCGGCTCAAACTGGATCGACGCGTCGTTCAGGCGCAGCTTTTCGAGCGCGTCGCGCAGGTTTTCGTAGTCGGCGCCGTCGGCCGGGTAGATGCCGCAATAGACCATGGGCAGCACGTCTTTGTAGCCGGGCAGCGCTTCGGTGGCGGGGTTGTCCGCCCGCGTGATCGTGTCGCCCACGCGCGTGTCGGCCACCGTCTTGATCGATGCGCCGATGTAACCGACGTCCCCCGCGACGAGGGCTTCCGTCGGGAAAAAGCCCGGCGCGAAGATGCCGACCTCGGTGACGTCGAAACTGCGCCCCGTCGACATGAAGCGGATCGTGTCGCCCGCCTTGACGCTCCCCTGCTTGACCCGCACGAAGGAGATCGCGCCCTTGTAGCTGTCGTAGGTCGAGTCGAAGATCAACGCCTGGAGGGGCGCGCTGCGATCGCCGGAAGGGGCGGGGATCTTGTCGACGACGGCGCGCAGTACTTGTTCGACGCCCTCGCCGCTCTTGGCTGAGATCAACGGCGCGTCGGACGCATCGATGCCGATCACGTCCTCGATCTCCTGGCGCACCTCTTCGGGCCGCGCAGACGGCAGGTCGATCTTGTTGATCACCGGGAAGATCTCGAGGTCGTTGTCGAGCGCCAAATAGACGTTGGCCAGCGTCTGGGCTTCGATGCCCTGCGTCGCGTCGACGACGAGTATCGCACCCTCGCAGGCCGCCAACGCGCGGGAGACTTCGTAGGTGAAATCGACGTGGCCGGGCGTGTCGATCAGGTTTAGCTCGTAGACTTGGCCGTCGTCGTGCGTGTAGAGCATGCGGACGGCTTGCGCCTTGATCGTGATGCCGCGCTCGCGTTCGAGCTCCATCGTGTCGAGGAGTTGATCGTCCATGTCGCGCGCCGAAACCGTCTCGGTCATCTCGATCAGACGGTCAGCCAGCGTGCTCTTTCCGTGGTCGATGTGCGCAATGATGCAAAAGTTCCGCGTGTTGGCTTGATCTATCGTTGGCATCGTATCTCTCCAATTGTTGGCAAACGCATTTGTGAAAAACCTCTGCCATTATACAGCTTTTCGCGGCGCTTGGGTAGTGTGCCGCGAAGATGCAAAGCGCCGTTCGTTATTTTTCGTCAACTGCCGTAAGAGAGGGATGGTATTCGTCTTCTTCCCACTTTTGTGGGTTTTCTACGATGTATTGTCGGATTCGTTGGTGTTCGGCGGCATCTCGAATGATATGATCGAAAAAGGACTTTTGCCACAGAGAAAAGCCCAATTGCCTGGTAACGCTGCGCTTGCATTGCTGAGCAACGGTTGAAACGCTTGTAGGGGCGATTATCAATCGCCCGCCGCTCTCCGCAAAGCCCGCTTGGGTGTGCTGCAAAAGGATCATGTGGATGTGGTTTGGCATGATGACATATGTGTCGATTTCGACGTCTTGAAAGCGTTGTGGGATCCTTCGTATGGCGTCATCAACAGCCTCGCCGTACTGCGACAAAGTGACACACTTCGTAGGCGGCGGGCGATTGATAATCGCCCCTACACCTACCGAGCCCAACATTTCGTGCCTGTCGATGACGCATAGGGTGATATAATAGGCGCCGTTTCGATGGTAGTCGTATCCACCGAGTCGGATTTTCTTTCGAACGGGCAGTTCTTCACGCATGATCTTCCTCGCGATCGTGCTTTCGCAAAACCGCCACGCACTCCACATGCTGCGTCTGCGGAAACATATCGACCGGCTGCACGCTATCGAGCGCATAGCCGCCATTTCGGAGGATCGCGACATCCCGCGCCAAGGTACCGGGATCGCAGGAGACGTAGACGAGGCGCGGGCACTGCGACGCGATC
>JAVBLF010000118.1:0-23256 GCA_031553675.1 Eubacteriales bacterium
CTCTCGCTGGGACGAGAAGTCTAAGCGCAAGCCTCCTTCGCATCACGAAGGGGGCTTGTTTCACCAGCGCGCATCGACAAAGGCCCTCATCGCCGAAGGCAGGGCGCGTTCCGCCATTTCGCCCAGATCCGCCCATACGTAGCCTTCGGGCAGGGCTGCTTGGGATGCGGAAAAGCGATAGCCGACCATCTCCCAGCGCCGGTGGGTAAAGACATGGGTGGCGGCGATGGGCGGTGTGTTCAGAGGCGTCGCTTCGATGCCGAGATCGGCGAGCATGGCCGTCAAAAGCGCGACATCGTCCGCCTCGAAGGGCGACTCGACGCCGGGAAACTCCCAGAGCTTGTGGAGCAGCTTTTCCGTGCGGAGACGAAGCAGGCGCGCACCGTCCGCCTCGACCAGGGCGATCGCGCGGCGCACGACGACAGGCGTCTTCTTCGCGCTCTTGACGGGCAGCTCCCTTTCGATGCCTGCAATGCGCGCCGCACAGAACGCCTCGACCGGGCAGAACTCGCAACGCGGCGTCTTGGGAAGGCAGACGAGCGCGCCCAACTCCATGATGGCCTGGTTGCCGTCGCCCGGGCGATCGCAAGGCAAGATCGCCGCAAGCTTTTCCGCGACGACCACGCGTGCCGCCGGCAGGGCGATGTCGCCCTGCAGCGCACACAGGCGCGATACGACCCGAAGCGCGTTGCCGTCGACGGCGGGGACTCCCTCGCCAAACGCGATGCTCGCGATGGCGGCCGCAGTGTAAGGGCCGATGCCGGGCAGTTGTTCAAGTGCGGCGGCGGTGGACGGCAAGCGTCCATCCATCTCGCCCGCGACGATCTGCGCGGCCTTGTGCAGCGATCGCGCCCGTGAATAGTAACCCAGCCCTTCCCATGCCTTGAGTACCTCCGCTTCGTCGGCAGCGGCCAAGGCTTCGACCGTCGGAAAGCGGCGGGTGAACGCTACAAAGTAAGGCAAAAGCGCCGCAATTCTCGTCTGCTGGGCCATGATCTCGCTCAGCCAAATCCGGTAGGGGTCGCGCGATCGCCGCCATGGCAGGTCGCGCTTTTCCCGATCGTACCAGGCCATCAGCGCGCTTCGCAGCGCATGCACCTGCTTCATCGCTCGCGAAGGCGCGAAAAGGCTTCGTTCGCGACCTTGGGCAGCAGCCAGAACAGCGCGGCGATCTCGGCTGCCGATACGCCCAGCGATACCGCGCACATCGCCCAGATCCCACGCCCCGAGATCACAGCGACGGCGATCGCGGCGACTTGCGGCAGCATGAGGAGAAGCCCGACGACCATGCCTAGGAAAGCGTTGAAGTTGTTTTTCACGGCTTCGCGTTCGGTCGACCAACCCAACTTCGGACGGTACAGATCGGGGATCGCGCCGACAAAGCAGGGAAGCAGGCCGCCGAACGTGGCAAGCAGGGCCGCGAGCAGCGCCATCGGCATAGAGATCGGCAGGATAAACGGAGCGACGATCGCCATGGTCAGGACGGAAAGCAGAGTCAGCGCCGAGGCGAGCAAAAAGCGCGCCAGGATCTGCCTCGTCGGCGATACGGGCAGGATCTGCGGGATCCAGATCGAGGCCCCTTCGCGCGAGAGGGTCGTCGCCAGCGTGAGGTTGGTCGTGTTCAGGAAAGCCATCAGGCCAAAGAGACCGTAAAAGAGCATCTCCTCGGTCACAATGCCCACCTGTGTCAGCGCCTCGACCGAGCCCGACAGCGTCATGACGAGCAGCAAAAACGGCCCCATGATCGCAACGCTGAGAAGGTTGGTCGCGTAGACCGGCGAACGCATGAGACAGCGCATCTCCGTCCGCATGAGGGCGGTCAGCGCGCCGGTGCTTCCCCCGCGGCGGAGGGTGCGCTTCGAACGAGCCGACGTGTCCCCTTGCAGCGCCAGGCCGCTGCTGTAGGCGTAGCTGCCCAAGGTGACAAAGCTGACGAGCGCCACCGCGTTGACGGCGATCATGCTCCAAAAACCGCCGCTGAAGGGATGCGCGATGCCTTCGGCCGCCCAGACCGCCGGCGGGAAATAGCGTGACGACGACAAGACGACGTTGGCGCCCGACAGCAGTTCACGCGCCGTATCGGTCGCCGCTCCGCCTGTGTTGAAACGGCGGACGACCACTTGGATGCCCAGCGAAACGCCCAAGCTCAGGATCAGAACCAGTACACCCGCCAGCGTTTCCCCGCGCTTTTTCCCGCGCAGGACCCGCGCCGACAAGAGCGTCAAAAACGACGAAATGCAGAGCGGTATGGCGGGCGCGAGCAAAATCGCGACGATGGCGCAGACCCATGTCGCCGCGTTTCCAAACACGAGCAAGTAGGCGACACAGACGGGCGCCAGAAAAATGGCCTGGGTTCCCAGCTCGCCAAGGTAGGCGTTCGTCGCGCGCGCCGCGAAGATCGTCCGCACCGGGATGGGCAGCGCGAGCAAGAAGGGCAGGTCGCGCGCGCCCGAAAAGAGGCTGTAGCTGATCCGCATGCCCAGCGCGATCGAGAGCAGCTGCACGAACATGAAGAAGGCGGCCAACAGGGGGATCTCGTATCCCGCAGCGACGCCGGTCGAAAAGAGCATATAAAACGCCGCGAAGAGCCCGCCGACGACGTAGATGCAAGCGACGAAGATCGCCAGGCCCAGTCCGATGAATTGCCACCAGTCGCGGCTACTGGCAGGCCGTTTGACGCCGGCTTTCGCAAAAACGCGCACCAGACGCAGATAGTGTTTCACACGCCTCGCCTCCTTTTCATTCCCGCGCGACGAGCGTCAAGAAAAGTTCTTCCAGTGTCTGACCGCCCGCGCGTTCACCGCCGCGCGCACGCAGCTCGTCGAGCGTGCCGACCGCGATCAGCTTGCCGTGTTGGATGATGCCGACGCGGTCGCAAAGCCGCTCGGCCACGTCGAGCACATGCGTCGAAAAAAACACGATCTTCCCTTCGTCGCAGTGTTCACGCATCCGCTTTTTCAGGTAGTGCGACGACTGCGGATCGAGGCCGGTCATCGGTTCGTCGAGCACCCAGAGCGGCGGCCTGTGCAGCAGCGCCCCGATCAGGCAGAGCTTTTGTTTCATGCCGTGCGAATAGCTCTTGATCGGATCGCCCGCAGCGTCCGCCAGGTCAAAAGCGCCGAGCAGTTCGTCCATGCGGGCGTTGCGCTCGGCGGTCGGCACGCCGTAGACGTCGGCCAAAAATTGCAGATATTCCATGCCGCTCAGGCGTTCGTATACCTCGTGGTTGTCCGGCACGTAGCCGATTTTTTTCTTGGCGGCGATGGGGTCTTCGACCATGTCGCTGCCGAAGACAGAAACCCGCCCTTCGTCGGGGCGGAGTATGCCCGTCATCATCTTGATCGTCGTCGTCTTACCCGCGCCGTTCGCGCCGATAAAACCGAAGATCTCCCCCGTCTGGACGGTCAGCGTCAAGTCGTCGACGGCGGGCGCGCTCGCCTTGGCATAGCGTTTGGTCAGGTGGTCGAGTTGAAGCATCGGAAAGCCTCCCTTCGCGTTTCATTGTACGTTCCGGCCATTCCATCGTCAACGCCATCGCTCCGTATTGTCACTCGAAGCGCTTGTGTTATACTGTTCACGTGTCAAAACGTGGTCTGCGGCATGGGACAATCCCACGTCACCGATCTCGTTTTTCCGCAGTCCCAACCGAGGTCGATATGTATACCGCCTACCTGCTCCTTTGCGGCGACGGCACGCTTTACGCCGGATACGCCGCCGACATCGACAAACGCCTCGCCCTCCACCAAAGCGGAAAGGGCGCCAAGTATACGCGCGGCCGCCTCCCCGTCGTCCTGGCATACAGCGAAAGTTTTGCCACCAAAAGCGAGGCCATGCGTCGGGAATACGAATTCAAACGGATGCGCCGGAGCGAAAAAGAACGTTTCATCGGCGTTCATCCCGCTTTCGATGGCGACTCTTGACACTGACACGGTAGAAGGATATAGTACTTCTATCTAGTTTGCATGCGCAAGGCCCGACACAAAGGAGTAAGGACATGGCAACGGGAAAATTCGTTTGGAAGACCACGCCTTCCGGAAAATTCCGCTTCAACCTCAAGGCTTCGAACGGACAGGTGATCGCCACAAGCGAAAGCTACAACAGCAAAGAAAGCTGTATGAACGGCATCGAAAGCGTCCGCAAAAATGGTACGGCGCACATCGAAGACCAGACCGTCGAGGGCTACGCCGTTTTGACCCATCCGAAATACGAAGTCTACGTCGACAAGGCAGGCGAATTCCGCTTCCGCCTGAAAGCGCGCAACGGCGAGATACTCGTCACGGGCGAGGGTTACAAGAAAAAAGACAGCTGCATGAACGGCATCGACTCGATCGGCCGCCATGCCCCGGATGCCTTGCTCGAAGAAGAAGCGTAACACCGTCAAAGTGGTCGAAGGGCCACTTTTTTTGTGCGCGGGCAAAGGGCGCGGCTGGCATGGACATTTGCACGGAAACAAGGTAGGATAAAGCGAAGGCATTTCGAGACATCGATCTGCACGCGATTCCCAACGAATTCCGAAAGGAGAGCCGATGAAACGAATGCTTCTCTGCGTTCTCGCAGTCGCCCTCTTTGTCTCAGCCGCCTGTGATGGCCCTCGCTCCTCCGAGCAGGAGGTGTTTGCACAAGACGCAGTGCTTTCCGCCAAAAGCGACACCGCCGCAACCCCGACCGATTCCGGCGTAGCCAGCCCCTCTCCGATCGCGACGCCGACCCCCCGCCCCCAGCCCGACTTCTCCGCCAACGACAAAGAAGCCGCCACCCGCGAAGACCTGCGCTTTGGCGGGCTGACGATAGGCTCTTCGCATTGGGACGCCGTCGAAACTTTGGGCGAAGCGCCCTTTCAGCAGACCGCTGACGCCGAAAGGCCCGGTTGGACGCACCTGACGACAACTTTCTCCGACGGCACGACGATCGAATACATCGGCGACCCCGACGGCTATTACACGATCATACGCGCCGTCATCTGCAACCCCGCTGTCGAAGGGCCGCGCGGGCTGCACGTCGGGGTGGACATGCAGTCCATCCTCTCGGCCTTCCGCATCGACCCGCCGCAGACCGATGGCAGCAGCGTCCAACGCATGAACGAACGCTTCCTTTACGGCACGGAATGGCTCACCCCCTCCGACCCGGAGGATCCCACCTCGGATCCCGTCGTCGCCATCGGGCCGCCCATGGGAACGCATACCGTGCAGGGCAGCGCGGACAAAATCGCCTACACTTTCCTGCTTGGCGAGGACGACAATTCCAGCGAAGGCCGCCTCGTCTTTTCGTTCGAGGAGGGCACCCTGGTGTCCATGACCTTCGAAGCCGACAGCACTTGAGCCGCGCCCATTCGAAAACCCCGCCGAAGCGGGGTTTTTATTGTATCGCCATGTATGGCCACGATTATGTCAGCCAATCGATCATGTTTTCGATCGCGGTGCTGAATACCACCGAAAAGAGGAGCGAAAGCACCAAGCCAATCGCGCCCAGTATCAACACGGCGCGGCAGTAGTTTTTCCGGTTGACATTCGTGTCGGACGAAAATGCCCACACGAGCAGCATGATAAAGCCGACACAAGGAATCCCCGACACCAACACTGTGATGAGCCAATCCCCCAGGCTCATAGGAGCGTCGTTCTCGTGTTCTTTCGTAAAACGCGCATAGGCACTTGGATTGCTGCCCTGTACCGCTGTGGCTTCCTGTGGCGGCGCCGCCGTCGCGACTTCCGCGCCGCAGGATGTGCAGTGCGTCGCGTCGTCGTACAGACCCGCTCCGCAGTTTTCACAGTAACGCATCCTTTTTTCCTTTCCATACGATATCTTTTATCCTATCCATTCCCTACTGTTCATTTTACCACATTTACGCAGGCACCGCCAAAGCCATAGCGCAAATTCTATATTTGCACCGTAAAAAGAAAATGCGCACCAACGATCGAAGGTCGGGGTGCGAAAAAAAGTTTGCAATTTTGCTTGACGTTTTTATGCAGGTACCTTATAATCTGATTGAAAGGTACCTGAGAATCAAAAAATGAGGAGGAAAACACATGCATCCACAAGACAACGAAGAACGCGATCTTTTTGGACAATTCGCCCGCATCGAATGGCTCTTCCACCGCTACCACCTTCACAAACACCGCCACCATGGCCCGATGGGCGACCCCCACCGCGGCCAGGGCCGCATCCTGGCGATGCTCCGCATGCAGCCGGAGATCAGCCAAAAAGACCTCTCCTACCTGCTCGACATGCGCCCGCAATCCTTGGGCGAGCTGCTCGGCAAGCTCGAAAAGAACGGCCTGATCGAGCGCACCCCCTCTGAGAGCGATCGCCGCGTCATGCAGATCCAACTGACCGAGGCTGGCAAGACGGCCGCCGAAGAGCGACCACAGCGCGGCGAAGTGTTCGACTGCCTGAATGAAGACGAACAGCAAGCGCTCCAGGGCTATCTCGCGCGGCTCATCGAAAGCCTCGAAGGCCAGCTCGGCAGCGACGAGACGCTCGACGAAGAGCTGCGCAAAACCTACCGCGAACGCATGAAAGGCCGCCACTTTCCCGCCCAGTTGCGCGGCTACGGCGTGCACGGCGGCTTCCCCCACCACGGCTGGGGTCCGGCTTGCGACTTCGATCCGCGCTGCGGGCATGCACGCGGCCCTCACACCGCCGAACGCGGCGATGGCGGCAGCGCGCCCGACGACGATGCGCCCTTCGCCGACGCGCAGGAAAGATAAAGCCCCCGCGCGATCGGTACACCGAAACCCCCCGCACAAAAAAGTGGCCCCCGGCCACTTCTTTTTGCGTGTCACGACGCGGCAGGGAAATGCGCGTCGAGAAAGCCGATCACAGCCCCCGAAAAGTCGGGATCCCTGCGCGGATACGTAAACTCGCCGTCATCCAATATGCTATGGCGATCCCCTTCGACAACGTAGGTTTCGGCCTGGGGGGCCGCCGCAGACAAACGCTCGAAACTTTTGAAAGGCACCTGGGTATCCCCAGTCGAATGCATGAGTAGCGCCGGACGCCCGTCGAGCTTTTTGATCTCGGCCAGCGGGTTGATCGAAAGCTTCGAGAAGCCGTACACAAAACCGCAATAGAAGGTGACGAAAGGCCGCTGCATGGCGACGTACACACACGGGATTCCCATGGTCGTTTTCATCGTATCGCAAAAGACGTCTGTCCAGCTCGAAAACGCGGACATGCTGATCACCGCGTCGATCGCGGGGATCTCCCCGGTGGCGTTGATGGCCGTCGCCCCGCCCATCGAAAGGCCATACGAGACGATCGGAGTCGCGCCGTATTTCGTCTCGATGTAATCGACGGCGGCCTGCACGTCCCGCACCTCCTCCATACCGAGCGCAATGCGATCGCCTTCACTCTCTCCGTGCGCGCGCATCTCGACAAGTACCGAAACGAATCCCTCCTCCCGCAGCATGGCCGCATGTCCGAAAAACGCCGTGACAGACGGGTTGTGGATGCCCGAGGTAAAGACGACCACGCCACGCGGGTTCTCACAGGCGACTTCCCAGGCAGCAAGCTTGAGGTCGTCTTCGGTCGTCAGGGTCAAGGGAGCCGCATCGATGCCGAAATCCTTCGCCTCGTACATCTCGACGAAGTCAACGTGCCGATTGACCATGTTGTACATGATCAGCGGCGGCATGGCGATCAGGATGCCTAAAGTGACGATTGTGAGTCCAACTGCGAGCCCGATCACAATTTTGCGCCACAGCGGTGGACGTCTGCATTGGTCTACGATTTCGTTCGTTGGGTGTGATGCCTTCACATTACCACCTTCATTTTCGTAACGTCATTTTTATATACGTTCTCACTTTGATTATACGAACAATGTGAAATATCCGTCAAGTGCATTCATGCACAAAAAAGGCGGCCGACTCACCGGCCGCCCAAGCGAAAACAACGAAATTTCATTGGGATACTTGCGCTCTCAGGTCGCGATGGGTGGATCCAAAGGAAAGACTTCGTAGCGGATGCCACCGATACCGTGAAAGCGGTTGTTGACCGTCGTCACATTTGACGTCGTGTCGTAGATTACGATGGCGTTGTCGTCGATCTCGTTCTCCTCAATGCGGACATTCGAGCACTTGAACGCCGAAAGTGTGTTGGTCACTTGGTTCCTGCGGACGGTGTAGCCGTCCCCGCTATAGGCGACGATTGAGCCGCCGCTACAGGAACGGATGGTGTTGTCGTGTATGTCGCTGCCGGATGCGGTAAAGTCGAGTTCGACCTCGACGTCGATGCCATTTTCTGGCGGTGTGCCGGAGATGTTGTAGATGGTATTGCCGGCGATCTCGGTGTTGACCCCTGCGACGAGGCTGATCCCCTGGCGGCGGCAGTTCGCGATCTCATTGTCGATCAGCTTGATGTTGCGGTTTTCCATGCCGCCCATCGACAGCCATTGGTAGCCGGTCAGGATGATGCCGTCTCCTGTCATGGCCTCGATCTTCATGTTGCGAACGACGCAGTTTTCGCTGGACGAAATGGAAACGCCGTAGCCGAATTCATGCGTGAGGCTCATCGAGGTGTCGGTGTAGTCGTGGCCGTCGCGATCGCCGTACAGCGTTCCGTTTTGGAGGACACTGCCCGTCACGCTGTCCATGGCGAACATGGCGTAATGCGGTTTGCCGTTGGGGTTGAGGTGGATGTGTGACCCGCCGAGGTCGAGCGTCATGTTCGAGGGAATGCGCACGGCGTTGATCTGCGGCATATGGAGCGCGATTTCGCCGCCATCCAGCCAGTATTCGCCGCGCGGCAGGTAAACCTTTCTGTAGCCGCGGCTGGCGGCATACTGAAGCGCGAGGTTGAGGCCGACGACGTTTTGTGTACCGTTGGCCGGGTTTTGGGTCTGGATGCCGAACTGGCTCAGGCTGATCGTGTAGGCATCATTGATGATCGTCTTCGAGGATGCCGGATGCGCGAACGCGATCAAGCTTGCCAGCAAAATCACCCACGCGGCGAATTGCCGCCACGATGGGCGCGGCAGAGCCTGTTTCTTCATGATGTACCCCTTCCTTAACGATTGTTGACCTGATTCCATCCTCCTTTCTGCGGATTGGCTCGCACATGTGGGGAACTCGCACATTTCACGCTTCGCGGCCCAACCTCCCCGCGCGGGCCGACCAAATGTCTTTGAGCGTGAAAAGCAAAGAGCGGTTGAACACGAGTGTGAAAATGCCGCCGACCGCCGCCAAACCCCAAAGCGCCCAGCCTGTCAGCCGAAAACTTGCGACCGTGACGGCGGCATACAGCAGCGTGAGCGCCAGCCATTTGCCGATGCGCAGGCGGACGCGGATGGTCTTGCGCGCGAGGTGGGTGCAGAGCGCAAAACGAAAAACCGCCGCCACCGCCCCGCCCCACACGACGCCCCAGAGTTCCATGCCCAAAAGCCCCGACAGCACGCCGATGACGAGGGCCGCCACCGCCGTGCTCGAAAGCATATCGATCAGAAAATAGCGCGTCGTCTTCGCCATCATGAAGGTCGAAGCGAGCTGCGTCGCGCCGCTGAGCAACACGGCGTTCCAAAACAAAACGGGCACATAGGACAGCGATGCGCCGTAATCGCCCTTGACGACGTAAGGATAGACCCAGGCCGACAGCGGCATCAGCACGAAGAGAACGCAAAGGCAGAGGCAGAGCATGCGGTCGAGCGTCTCGTTGAAAAAGGCATCGACGTCTTTTTCGCCCGCGCGATAGATGATCTCCTCCTGCCAGGCCAGGCCGTATACTTCCGTCACGATGCCCAGCACAATCGGAAAGCGCGACGCGATCGCGTAGAGCCCCGAGTAGGAAAAACCGCAGAGCATGGCCGTTAGGAATTTGCCGCTGTAATTGTAGCACTCCTGCGCAGCGTTGGCCAGGGCGAGCGGGCGGGTAAAGCGCCGCATCTCGGAAAAAACCGTCCCATCGAAATGGCGCGGCCGCACATAGCGAAGCAAGTGAAACTGGCATTCCCAAACGACGATCGCCGCAACATACGAAAAAATCGTCGCGTAGACCAGCGCGTCGAAACCCATGTGGAAGCCCAGTATGAAGACAAAGTTGAGCGTCATGCTTGTCGCCGAGAGCGCAAAGTTGCCCGTCGCATAGGCGCGGTTGGCGCCGAGCACGCGTGCCGCCGTCGCCCAAACCAGCATGAGACCCGTCAGAACCGTCCACAGCGCAAAAAGAGCGATATAACGGTTCCGAAATCCGGCAGCGAGTCCGATCGCCACCGCCAGGCAGGCCGCCGAGATGGCAAGCGCCGTCAGAACGACGGTCGAAAAGAAGCGCTCTCGTCCGCGTTGATCCGGAACGTCGAGGCCGAGGCGCAGGATGCCGTCGCGCATGCCGTGAAACAGGAGCGGCGTCGCCAGCGCGACGAGCGCGAACACCGTATCGTAGCGGCCCAAATCGGCCGTCGAAACCCGCGACGTGTAGAGAGGCAAAAACAGGAATTGCAGGATGCGCGTGGCCAGCGTACCCGCAAAGTAATAGACGAAGGTTTTCAAAAGGCGCAAGCCGTCACCCCGCAAAGAATGTGTCGTAGGGCAGCACACCGCCGAAGTTTTTCATAATGCTGTTCATGTACCAATAGAGCAAAAAGTTCAGCGCCGTATACGTCCCCATCGCCCGCTGCGTCGCCTTCGTCGGCATGGCGCGGGTGAGCTGGGGCAGGAGGATCAGCCAGGATGGCCGGAAGTAAAACGCGATGCGCGCAAAGGTCGGTTCAAAGCTGCCGAGTTGCGCAAACAAAAATTCCGTGATCGCCAGCACGATCCACATCTCGTTGCGGCGGTCGTGCGCGATCAGGCGCTTTCGAAAGAGAAGCACCGGGAGCAAAAAGGGTAGCCGTAGCAAAGGCGTAGTCAGCTTGAGCATGGGCCCCGACGCCATGCCGATGTAGTTGGCGTAGCTGCTGTCGGCAAAAACCGCGCCGAGCAGCGTGGTCAAGAGCGAGATCGACACGCACATCGCCGCAATGCCGAGGTACATGCCGTAGCGCAACACCGGACGCAGCTTGTCGTTGCCGATCACGAAGTAGATCGGCAGGCAGACCAGCGCACTCGAGTGGAACATCCGCGCCAAAAGCACGAAGAGCAGGAAATGGGCGAATTTCCGCTCGTAGATGAAGCGCATGCCAAAAAACGCGATCGCGACGGCGATCATCTGCCGCATGACGTTAAGCGTCGGGAAAAAGAGCACGCAATACAGCCCCAAAACGGCCAGCGCGACCGACATCGTCTCGTGGTACTCGTCCAAGCCGATCATGAAAAAATAGCCGAAGAGGATCATGCTCAACACGAACACGAAGTTGCAGCCCCGCGACAGAGCGATCGCCACGTAGTTGATCAGCACGAAGCCATATTCGCCGCCCTCGAGCATGCGTTGGGAGAGCGGTTCGTTCGGTCCCTTGAGCAGGTCCGCGAAGATCAATCGGTAGCTCGCCGTATCGGTGCCGCAAAGCCCGCGGGCGCCCGCCAGCGCGACCATGACGGCAAACGCCATCGTCAGCCAGAATCGGTTCGGCATGTAGGCTCGCCTCAGCCTTTGCCCCTGTTGGATGACGCCGACGCGGGGAAAGAGCTGTGCGAGCAGCGCAAACGCCGAACTCAAGACCATCGCGCCGAAGTAGATCAGCGTAGAGCCGGGAAAGCGCGCGACGTTTTCAAACACGCGTTTCCTTCTCCCCTCGGCGTTCTTGGACGCGCAACCAAACGCCGCCCGGCAAGAGGCCCACGAGCAATGGTTTCACGCAGTAAGGCAGACCGCGCGGCATGAGGCCAAGACGCTTAAAGCCCTCGAAGCGTACCCGCATTTCGTCGACGCGGTAGCGATATTTGCGTTTTTTGATCGATTCCGGACTCTCGTAGTAGTCGAGCAACGGCTCCTGGAGGTTGTGGCCGACGTAACCCGCTTCGTACAGCCGCATGAAAAGATCGTAGTCCTCGGTGCGGCGCGTGATCGGTGAGATGCGATATCCCTTCATCGCCCGCAGCGCTTCCATGCGGATCATGAGCGCCGGATGGGCAAAGGGGCTTCCCTTCAGGAAATCAGCTTTGGTCGGGCATGCGGGGCCGCCGCGGACGCTGCGAGGGCCGTCGTCGTCAAAGACGTGGATCAGCGAGGACACAAAGGCAACCTCCGGGTGGGCGTCGAGAAAGGAAAGCTGTTTTTCGAGGCGATCGGGGTGCGCGATGTCATCGGCGTCCATGCGAGCGGCGATGCTGCCACGCGCCGCCTCGATCGCGCGGTTGAGCGAACCGCAGAGGCGAAGGTTGGCTTCGTTGTGCATCGGGCGGATGCGTTCGTCGCGCGCTTGCCAGGCGCGGAGGCATTCGTATGTACGGTCGGTCGATGCGTCGTCGACGCAGATCAGTTCCCAGTCTCGGAAGGTCTGCGCAGCGAGCGACGCGATCGCGCGGTCGATCGTCGCTTCTTCGTTGTAAGCGCCCATCAGGATCGAGATGCGCGGCGTCATGGCGTTCCTCCCTCGTAGATTGCGCTGCCTTTTCTCCGAAAGGGATCGCGCAACGTGAAATGGAAACACGTGTTTCGATTTGTCGGATCCCCCGTCAGATGCGTCGCGCGCTTTCCATCAGCGTCTCATCGTGCAGCAGCGCCCCATAGACGGCGGCATAGCGGGGGATCATGGCGGAACGGCTGTGGGTTTCACGTGCGATCGCGGCGGCGCGTTCCCGCATGGCGGGCGTGGCTTCGAGTGCCCTTTCGATCGCGGCGGCGAACGCCTCGTCGTCGCCAAGCGGGACGAGGTAACCCGTCACCCCCTCCTCGACGGCCGAGAGATGGCCGCGGTTGGCCGTCGCTGCGACGAGCTGGCCCGACGCCATGCCCTCGAGCAGGTTGACGCCCTGCCCTTCGCGCATCGAAGTCGATACGACGGCGTCGGCAAGCCGCATCCAACGTTCGACGTCGCCGCGGTAGCCGAGCAAGAACACGCGATCTTTCAGCTCCATCGCCGCGATCTTCGCTTCGATCGCGGCGCGTTCCGGCCCCCGACCGAGCAGGTAGAGACGGAGCCTGGGGCGTTCGGCTGCGAGCCGTCCGAACGCCCGCAAGAGCATGCCGTGGTTTTTCCCGCCCTCCAGACCCGCCGCGTAGATCAGCACTTCGGCCTCCAAGGGTACGCCGATTTCCGCCCGCAGCGCCTGTCGTTCGGCGTCCGTGCCGGGACGAAAGCGGGCGTCGTCGTAGCCGACGGGCAGCTGCTCGATTCGCTCGATCGGGAGTTTCTCGGTCGCGAACGCGTAGTCTTCGTCGTTGATCGTCGCGAGACAGTCGGTCCACCGCGCGAAGAAGCGTTCGACGGGGTAGTAGAGCAGCCAGTTCACGATCGGCGCGCCTCGATAAAAGTGAAAGCCATGCGCCGTATAGAAGACGATCGTGCCACGCTTGCGAGCTTGCCGTGCCGCCAGGCGCGTTACGAGCGCGGCGGTCGGCGTGTGGCAGTGGATCAGCGCGTAGCCTTCGGCGTCGATGCGCCGTTTGAGCGTGCGGAAGGCGGCGAGGTTCTGGGCGCGGTAGGGCGATCGCTCCCAGGGCATTTCGATGCAGGTGACGTCGTTCGGCCACGCACCCGATTCGCAGCCCTTCGCGGCGATGTGGACCTCATAGCCGGCGCTTCGCAGCAATTCGACGTAGTCCCGGTGAAAGGCCGCGATGTGGGCGTGGATGTTGGCGCAAAACAGCACTTTCCCCTTCATAGCGCTTGCGCCAGCGTTTCGACGACACGGAGGCGCTGCTTTTCGCGAAGCGAGCTCCCCGACGGCAGGCAGATGCCCCGTGCGAAGACCGACGTGCCGACGCTCCGTTCGCCCGCGTCGTGGGCGTAAAAGGGCGCACCGTCGAAAAGCGGCTGGGCGTGCATGGGTTTCCAGACGGGACGGGCCTCGATGTCCTCCCGATCGAGCGCCTTGACGAGGTCGGCCGGCGTCGCTTTGGAGCGCTTGTCGATCACGGCGACGTTCATCCAGTCGTTCGATTCACAGCCTTCCGGCGCTTCGACGAGATGGAGGGGCAGATCTTCGAGCAACAAGCGGTAGTGCGCGTGGTTCCGGTGGCGGGCGGCGATGTGATCGTCGAGCGCTTCGAGTTGCCCGCAGCCGATCGCCGCGCAAATGTTCGAAAGGCGGTAGTTGTAGCCGAGTTCGGCGTGCTGATAGTGGAGGGCGGGTTCGCGCGCCTGGGTCGCCCAATGGAGCATGGTTTTGAAAAGTGCCTCGTTCCGCCCGACGACCATGCCGCCGCCCGAACTCGTGATGATCTTGTTGCCGTTGAAGGAAAAGGTCCCCATCTCACCGAAGCTGCCACAGGCTTGGCCCCGGTAGCGCGAGCCGAGGGCTTCGCAGGCATCCTCGATCAGCGGCGTGTCATAGGCGCGGCAGATCTTCTCGATCTCCTCGTAGCGCGGCGCAAAGCCGTAAAGATCGACGACGATCACGGCCTTGGGCTTTTGTCGTTCGCTGCGAAAGGCACGGATCAGCGCCTCGGGCGACATGCAGAGCGTCGGTGCTTCCGCGTCGATGAAGACCGGCGTCGCGCCGAGGTAGACCACCGGATTGACGCTCGCGACGAAGGTCAGATCCGAACAAAACACCGTATCGCCCGGGCCGACGCCCAGCGCCCGCAGTGCGAGGTGGATCGCTGCCGTGCCCGCGTTGACGGCTAGTGCGCAGGGCATGCCGAGGCGTTTCGCGACGTCCGATTCGAAGCGCTCGACGAAGGGGCCGAGCGGCGCGATCCAGTTCGACGCGAAGGCTTCGGCGACCATCGCCTGCTCGCGCCCCCCCATGTGCGGCGGCGAGAGGTAAATGCGCTCTTGTTTTTGCATCATGCCTTCCTTTCCGGCTTGCGCGCGTCAACGAGGGCGGCTTCCGACCCCGGGCGCTTTGGGCGAACGGCGCGATAGCCCGGAAAGAAGCACCCCGACGCCTCTTCGCCGCGGATTTCGTTCGCGCGGGCGCAGAGCCTCCGGTAGGCAGCCTCGTCGTGAACGACCTGCCCCATGTGGTAGTCGTAAAGCGGACCACTGGAAAACTCGCTTTTGTAGGACAAGAGGCTGTCGTCCGCGGCGCAGGTCGTGCCGCCACCCAAGTGGAATCGGGTGTAGCCTTCCCTTTTTCCCCAGGCTGCCACATGGCCGATCAGAGTCGTGCTGCCGTTCGCCTTGTAGCAATCGGGGCGCGTGCCGGCGAGGTGGTCGTGCAGGGTCTGGCCATAGCGAAATACGAGGCGGCTCGATACGATCGCGCCCTGGTAGCGGGCATGAACGAGGAAGCAATGTGGCTTGCAAGCCTCCAAAGCCTCAAAATAGCCGTGCGGGAAAAAGTAGTAGTCGGACGCGCCCAACGCCTGCATCGCCTCGCGGTAGACCGACTCGAACACGTCGAGCTTTTCCATGTCGAAGTCGAATTCGACTTCGATGTCCTCTTGGTGTCTCAAGATGCGCCGTTGGTTGCGTTTGAACTGGGCGAAGAGATCGTCCGGCGTCAGGTCGATCGCGACGGTATGCCGCGAAAAGCGCACATCCATGTGCGGCTTCCAGTCTTCCGCGTTCCCCAAAAGCGGATGAAAGCGGACGAATTCGCTGACGATCCGCCGTTCGCGGCAAAACGCTGAAAAGGCGTCTGCATAGGAGGCCGCCAACCAGGCGCGATCGCCGTCCTCGCAGTCGATCAGGACGGGCCCTCCATAGCCGTAGGGCGTCGAGATGTCGAAGCTCCCATCGCCGCCGATCTCGTCCGGTATGGTGCGCAGGATGAACATGTGGTAGACACTGCCGCGCGGTGTTTCGTGGACAAAGGTTTCCAGCTTGCCGCCTTCAAATGCGGCGTTCAATTCCCCATAGGCGGGGGTGAAGTAAAAGTCGGGCAATTTGGACGGTTCGATCATGCGATTTCTTCCCCTTCGGCCCGCGCAAAGCCTCCAACGGGCAGCGCGGTGCGTTCGTCTTTCCCCTCCTGCTCCTTCTGCCGGATGTCGCACAGGTCGCCGTCGAAAAGGTCGAGCGCTTCAGACACCGACAGGACAAGCTTGGAAGAGAAGAAGACGTAATGAATGGTCTTCAAAAAAATCTTGGCGTCGAGCATAAAGGACATGTTTTCGACGTATTCGATGTCATACGCGAGGCGGGTCACAAAGTCGACTGAATTGCGGCCGTTGACTTGTGCCAGGCCTGACATGCCCGGTTGGACGAGGTGGCGTCTTCGCTCGCGGTCGGAGTAATAGGGCAGGAGCTTCATCAGCCAAGGCCGCGGGCCGATGAAGCTCATCTCGCCCTTGAGGACGTTGAGGATCTGTGGCAGTTCGTCGATGCTGCTGCGGCGCAGGATCTGCCCGATCCGGAGCAGCCTTTCGTCGTCGTGATCGGAGCTTTCGTCGGGATGGGGGCGCATCGTGCGGATCTTGTACATCAAGAAGGGTTTTTCGCCCTTGCCGGTGCGTTTCTGGACGAAGATCGGCGAAGCGGATGGGTCTTCGATAAAAACGGCCAGTATGGCGATCAGCGCGATCGGCCAAAGAAGGAGGAGCGACAGGCAGCCAACCACGATGTCGAGCGCGCGCTTGACCGGCTTGTAACGTGGGTTCATAGGCGTTTTCCTCCTTCGACCGAATTCCAAATGCTGCCGATGAGACGGGTGCCCGCAAGCCGCGAAAGCGTTGCGTCAAACTGCTTGTAGGTGCTGGCGCGGCATCGGAACACCGCGATCGTGATGTCGATCCGCGAGGCGAGAAGCGCGGTTTCGCCGTTGCTCAACAGCGGCGGAACCGCGAACAGCACGAGGTCGTATTGCGCCAAATGGGCGTTGTACGCTTGCGTGACCGATTCCAGGCGATCGGCAACCGGACGCGACTCGAGCCGAGGGTCGGCCCTGAGGAAGTCAAAGCCGTAGCCATCGGCGTGCACGACGCGGCGAATGGCGGTTTCGGAAGGATGATGCGTGGATTCGCCGTGGACGCGCTTTCCGTTGATAGACGCCTCACCGAAGACCTGGCGGGTTCGTTTCAGGGTCCCGTTTCGCGAGGGCATTTGCCATTTCGGCCCCAAGCGGAGCCGCGGCTGAAAGTGGCTGCCGTTGCATTCGATCAAGAGCACGCGAACGGACGAACGTGACAGGCAGGCAGCCAGTTGCGCGATCACAAAGTTCGACCCGCAACCGTGCGTCGGTTCGACGAGCAGCGCGCTTTTGACGTGCTCCTCGGCTTTGTAGCGAATGATCTGCGCCGCCAGTAGCTCGATCCGCTGGAGGTAGCCGGTCATGACGCCCAGCCGTTTGGACGAAATGGGTCGGCCGTAGACGTCGCGGAGGATGCGGCCGCCCTTTTCGCGCGGCAAGGCGCAAAGGATCGGCAAGCGCGCGGTCAACACCTCGTCGTCGCAGTTCCAGATCCGATCGTCGAGGCTTCCGAGCAGCCAGGACAAGAGGCTTCCCAGCACCGCGCCCACGATCGCCGCAAAGCCGCCCACGATCGCCGCCTGCATCATTTGCGGCATCTGCGATTCGTCCCTCGGCACGTCGTAGCGGTCGACCCAATGCAGGTAGCGGTCGCCCCAGATCGGCTTGCCGAGCTCCATCGCCGTCTCCCGCATCGCCTGTGCCATGCGAAGCACATCCTCGGCGTTGCGGTAGCGGAAGGTAAACTGGATCAGGGAGGAGCGATCGGGCACCTCGATCTGGATATAGTCGTCGTAGTGGGTGCTGTCCCAGTCCGATCCGAGTTTGTCGATCACGCTCGACTGGGTTTGCTTGGTCTGCAAAAGGGCGGCAAACGAAAGCGTCATGTCCTGGAGCTCGCCGGGACTCAGCTTGTCGCCGGCCAGCGTGCTCGGGCCTTCCTCGAGGGTGTAGCCCGCCACGAGAGCGGTGCTCAGCGTGTAATGCGGCGTGTAGAGTTTCCAGCCCGTATACACGCCCAGTGGCGCGGACAAGAGCGCTGCGAGCGCGATCCAGTACCAGCGCCGCGCGATCAGACGAAACAGATTTCCCAATGAGGCGATCGTCACGCCCTGCTCCAATGCGCTGTCCTTCACGTCTCTTCCCTCGATCTGCTTGTATTCGCTGGGTTGGTCGTCAGCTTGGGATCCCTCCGCTCAAGTCGCAGCAGCATCCAGCCCGAACTCGAGCCGGGTGAGCGAGCGCGCGTAGTCGAGAACGGCTTGCGCGACGGCCTTGTCGTCGTCGAGCGCCAAGAGCGAGCGCATCTTCTCCAGGATGGCGAAGACGTTGACCGTGCAACTTTGCTGGGCATCGACTTCGAAAATGCGCGGGTGTTCGGTCGCATGCAGGCACTCGAAGCGGCTCGCCAGTTCTTCGTGCATTTTTTCCCCGGGGCGTAGGCCGACGATTTCGATCGGGATGTCCTCACCCGGCACACATCCCGCCATGCGGATCAGCGCGCAGGCCAGGTCGTAAATGCGCACCGGCTCGCCCATGTCGAGGATGAAGACTTCCGAGCCGTTTGCGATGCGGCTCGACTCCAGCACGAGCTGCGCCGCCTCGGGAATGGTCATGAAATAGCGCGTGATCTCCCGGTGGGTCAGGGTGACGGGTTCGCGCCGTTCGATCTGCCGCACGAAGAGCGGTACGACGCTGCCTTGGCTGCCCAAGACGTTCCCGAAACGGACGGCCGAAAAGGAAGTTTGGCTCGCCTCGTCCATATAGCGGACGATCATCTCGGCGACGCGTTTCGTCGCGCCCATGACGCTCGACGGGTTGACGGCTTTGTCGGTCGAGATCAGCACGAACTTTTCGACGTCGTGCCGGATGGCAGCCCGCGCGACGTTGTAAGTGCCGATGACGTTGTTGCGGATGGCCTCCTTGGGGTTGTGTTCCATGAGCGGAACGTGCTTGTGTGCTGCGGCGTGGAATACGATGTCGGGGCGGACCGCCGTAAAGACTTCTTCGACCCGGCTTTCGTCCCGGATGGAACCGATCGACAGCGAGAACCGCGTGGGGTCGAAGCTGTGCTTCAGTTCGCATTCGAGGTCAAAGAGGGCGTTTTCGTCGATGTCGAACACCGCCAAGCGCCGCGCGCCCAGGGTGAGCATCTGGCGGCAAAGTTCGGAGCCGATCGAGCCCGCGCCACCCGTGACGAGTACCGTCTTTGTCCGCAGCGAAGATGCCACGGCCTCCATGTCGATGTGGATCTCGGGACGGTTGAGGAGTTTTTCCAAAGGCAGCTCACCGATGGACGGTGTCTTGCGATCGATCTCGTGCAGATCGCCGAAGTATTTGACTTGGCAGCCGACGCGGCGGCAGTCGTCGACGATGGCGTTGATCGACGCGCGGTCGAGGTGGCGAATGGCGATCACGATTTCGTCCGCGCGGAAGGCCCGCACGGCCGCGGCGATGCTTTCGCGCCCGCCAAAGACCGGTATCTTGCCGATCTTGCTGCCCCAGAGTGCCATGTCGTCGTCGAGAAAGGCCACGACATCCCGCTTCCTTTGCGGATCGGCCTCCAGCATGTCGCTGAGGAATTGTCCCGCGTCTCCCGCGCCCATCACCAGGACGCGGAGCGCTTCGTGTGCCGTTTCGCAGCGCGGCAGGCGGTTGGCAAAGCCGAACAGATGTCGGTTTGCTTGTGCATCGTGGGGGCCTAGCAGACGCCTGCGCGCGTCGCCGTGAGAATAGCCCCCGCCTCGAAATGCATTCATGCTTCTTTCCCTCCAATCGAGGCTTCGCAGCTTGTGTGCGGGAATCCGTTTTTGCTTTGCGAGCTGAAGCACCCCACACACATGCGAGCATTTGCATATAGAAATTATATGATATTGCATTCATTGTAGTGGCCCCTCAATTTTTTGTCAAGATGGGCCAAATTGGGAATCCGGTACCAAGTTTTTCACGCTGGCGCCTTTTCAGGGCAGGGGACGGGGGGAATTCTACAGAACGATCCTGCTAAGCGCGGGGTGGATCGCTCCCTGCCGCCCGTCTCACTGGTTAAAGACGTTTAAATATGCCGAATCTTGCAGTTTTTTGAATCGTTCACAATTTGTTTTCATTTTTTTGTCGTCAGAAAGCCATTTCATCCCGGGCGCAAACGAAAAAAGCGCCCCCTTTCGGACGCTCGACGCGGTTCGTTGTCTCTTCATCGGCTTTTGATTCGACAAAAAAAGTGGCCGCGCATCGCACGGCCACTTATGTTATGGAGCATTTCGTTTAGCGGACTTTCTTCAGAACGAAGGCCATACCGCCAATGGCGACGACGGCCGTCGCAACGGCGGCAAAAGCGACGTTGGCGTTTGCGTCGCCCGTCTTGGGAGCCTTTTTGGTCGTGGGCTTCGGAGCGGGCGCAGGAGCCGGCGCTTCCGTCGGTTCTTCTTCGGTGGGAAGCTCGCCCTCATCGGTCTCTTCGGGTTCGGGCTCGGGTTCCGGTTCAGGCTCACCCTGGTCGATTTCTTCTTCGTCGTCGGTGGGGAGCTCTTCTTCGGTCGTGCTTTCGGCCAGCGCCGTCGGGACCACGAAGCTCATCAGCGCAAAAGACATGGCTAAGGCCGTCATAAGGGCCAGGGGTTTCTTCATGGGTCATTCCTCCTAAAAAACGAAATGGATAACTCAATTGGTAGACGACTTCCTACATCCTGTATTTTACTCCATCGCCCATGTTTATGCAAGTATAATAAACGAAACGTTGACTCTTAGCTGTGACAAAACTGTAAATTCTGGCTGATTTCGTTCGTCTTTCGTTCACATTTCGAGACGACTGTGCGATTCGTGAAAACTTGCCAGCCAGTTCCAAGAAAATACTCCACATTTTTCATATCCCAACAATGAAGTATCGGAGGCAACTCGCAAACCCCTACCCAGCGCTTTCACATCGCGCAGGTCGCCGCACAAAAAGCCGATCACATCGAACATTTGGTCGCGGCGGCGCGGAGTCTGCGATCGGTGTTTGAGGTATACGAAGGCGGCTTTCGGACGAAATTTGATACTTTTTTATCATTAAGGCTTGAAATTGCGGAGAAGCGTGTGTATACTTGATTTGGACATGAAAACCGCCATTTGCGCAAACCTACCAACAGCGCACCCGGCGCCCCGCTCGCATGACAAGTGTTTGACGAAATGGCAGCATGACCCACCTTTTGACAAGTTCCCCCGCGTGGTGTGTTTCGAACTCTCGATGGTATACTTATAGAAGAGTTCGGATTTTTCATTCTATCCATCCATCCACATCTACACACATCAACGACGAAAAGGAGTGCCGCCATGCTGACCGACATCCAAATTGCATCCGCCGCCAAGATGCGCCCCGTTCAGGACATCGCGAAAGACCTCCAGATCCCCGAGGACGCGATCTACAGCTATGGCCCTAACATGGCCAAGATCGACGTCGACAAGGTCCCGAAGCGTCAACCCGGTAAGCTCATCCTCGTCACAGCGATCAACCCGACCGCTGCCGGTGAAGGCAAGACGACGGTTTCGATCGGTTTGACCGACGGCCTGCGCGAGATCGGCAAAAACGCCATGATCGCCCTGCGCGAACCCTCGATGGGCCCGGTCTTCGGCGTCAAAGGTGGCGCGGCAGGCGGCGGCTATTCGCAGGTCGTCCCCATGGAAGAGATCAACCTCCACTTCACGGGAGACTTCCACGCGATCACCAGCGCCAACAACCTCGTGGCGGCCCTGATCGACAACCACATCCAAAAGGGCAACGACCTGGGCTTTGACCGCGTCGTATGGCGCCGCTGCATGGACATGAACGACCGCCAGCTCCGCTTCGTTGTCAATGGCCTCAACGGCCGCTCCAACGGCGTCCCGCGCGAAGACGGTTTCGATATCACGACGGCCTCCGAAATCATGGCCACCTTCTGCCTCGCGACCGACCTCGACGACCTGCGCGTCCGTCTGGGCCGCCTCGTGCTCGGCTATACGAAGGAAGGCAAGGCCATCACGGCCGGTGAACTCGGCGGCGTTGGCTCGCTGATGGTGCTGCTCAAGCGCGCCCTCCAGCCCAACCTCGTCCAGACCCTGGCGAACACCCCCGCCTTTGTCCATGGCGGTCCCTTCGCCAACATCGCGCACGGCTGCAACAGCGTGATCGCCACCCGCACCGCCATGCAGCTCGCCGACTACACCGTCACGGAAGCCGGCTTCGGCGCCGACCTCGGCGCGGAAAAATTCATCGACATCAAATGCCGCACCGCAGGCTTCAAGCCCTCGGCCGTCGTCATTGTCGCGACCGTCCGCGCGCTCAAGAGCCACGGCGGTGTCCCCAAGCCCGAGCTCAACAAGGAAAATCTCGCAGCGCTCGAAGCTGGCATGGGCAACCTGATCAAGCACGTCGAAAACATGAAGAACGTCTTTGGCGTGCAGCCGATCGTCGCCGTCAACAAGTTCGTCACCGACACTGACACCGAAGTGAAAATGATCGTCGACGCGGTCGCAGCCGCTGGCGCAAAAGCCATTCCGGTCAACGTCTGGGGTGAAGGCGGCAAGGGCGCGGTCGATCTCGCGAAACACGTCGCCGAAGTCGCCGACGCCGACAACGCAGCGCTCCAGCATCCTTACGAACTCTCGGACAGCTACGCCGACAAGATCCGCGCCGTCGCGACGAAGGTTTACGGTGCCGACGGCGTCGTCTTCACGCCGCTCGCCGCCAAGCAGCTTGCCGACTTCGACGAGATGTTCCCCGGCTGGCCGGTCTGCATGGCCAAGACCCAGTATTCGCTGACCGACGACGTCAAAGTCCTCGGCCGCCCCACCGGCTTCAACGTCACGATCAAGCATGCGCGCATCAGCTCGGGCGCTGGCTTCGTCGTCGCTTTCTGCGGCGAGATCATCGCGATGCCCGGCCTGCCCAAAGTGCCCGCCGCCTACGCGATCGACATCGACGAAAACGGCGAAACCGTCGGCCTCTTCTAAATCACAAACATTTTGCAAATCTACACGAGAGCCTTGCCATCTGGCAGGGCTCTTTTTTCGCCCTTGCCTGCCAACCCGTGTTATAATGAATTTGTATGAAATGCTTTCGTAGTCAATATATTGCTGAATGGGGGTTTGGAAAATGGGTGCGTTTAATCGTCCTGCGCTGAAACAAGAAGTGCGCGGCATTCTCAAGGGAACTTTCTTCAAAGTGTTTCTCGTGCTCCTGGTGGTCGGCTTCCTGACCCATGGCCCCCAGGTCGCACAATTACTGATCGGGGAATTGCGTTCGGAATCTTCGGATGCGCTTGCCTTGGGGGGCACGATCGGCTCGGCGTTCAGCGCGCTCTTGCCTGTGCGCAACGGCGTCGATTTCACTTGGCCCTGGGGCGTCGTCTTTGGCGTTTACGCG
>JAVBLF010000081.1:0-2532 GCA_031553675.1 Eubacteriales bacterium
CGCCAACGAAAGCCGCGACAGCGCATGTGCCGTCGGCACGGCTCTCGTTTCAGACGGACAGATCGTCGATCGGCGCTATACATTGCTCAATCCGAAAGTCGCGTTTCAGCGCTTTTGTACATACATTCACGGCATCACGGAAGAGGCCGTCGCCGATGCCCCCTGCTTCGAGGAGATCCATCCGGTGATCTACCGCATGCTTGACGGGCAGGTCGTCGCCGCGCACAACGCGCCGTTTGACATGAGCGTTCTGAGCGCGAGCTGTGAAAGCCGCTCCCTCGCCATGCCGCGGCTTCGCGCGTTCGACAGCGTGGACATGGCGCGAAAGGCCTGGCCGGAATTGTCCCAGCATCGCCTCAACGCGCTGGCGGCGCACTTCAAGCTCCCGCTGAAACACCACAACGCCGTCGAGGACGCGACGGCATGCGCGCTGCTCGTGCTCCGCTGCGCCGAAGAGCTGGGCGTAGGCTCGATCGACGAATTGAACGCGGCACTCGAAAGCAAGGCCGCCGCCGACGCCCGCGCCCGCCAGGAAAGCCAGAAACAGCGGCAAAAGCTGATCGACCGCGCCAAGCAAGAATTGCAGCGCGAACGCTTCGAAGAGGTGCATTCCCACAACATTTAGGAGTAAGCTTGGGCAACGATCCCGCATTCGGACGGATGCGGGGTTTTTTGTTTGGATGGCCGCCTGGTAAGTTCGCAAAGGAGATACAAACTTGACATCCTTTGCCACAATTTCGACACAACAAGAGCAAAGACTTCGGCTATACTACACATATAGAAAGAAGAATAATTGAATTCAACTCCAAGACTTGCCCTACACCATGAGGCGTAAGCCCATGAAATCTTTTCAGTTTCCATCCTCCAATTTTGCGTCGTTCGGGTGTTGCGAGCCGCCCGAGCGAAACGAGAGGCAGCCAATCCCCTGGCTGCTTTTTGTTATGGATTCGAGCGCCGACGCAATTGTGCGTCATATACCCATTCATGTCCCGTTCATGGATTTGTTGCATTTTGCCCAGATTGCGCCATCGTGAGAGCATACAAATAGTTTAAGATAGCAACATCGAACGACAACAATCAGCGATGCGCTGTGAGACATAGAATGACAATCCCCCCACCACTCTTCTTTGGACATTCGCACCCTGTTCGAAAAGAGCGACGGAATTCCGTCGCTCTTTTCACGTTCAGTGCGCGTGTTCGTTTGGATGGAGATCGCATAGCAGTTCCGACCCCAATCTTCTTCCCCATTTTCATCCCTTCCCGAATGGGATTCCAAAGGGACGTGTCCCTTTGGCCGGGGTTTTAGGGGCGGGAAGCCCCTAGCGTCCCCCCGCGATGCAGGCGACGAGATCGTCGATCGTAGCCTTTTTTGCGACAACGATGTCGGTGAGCCCCGCGTTTTTCGCAGCCTCGGCGGTTTGGCGTCCGATGCAGGCGGCGGTGACGCGCGAGGTGTCGAGGCCGTCGATGGCGTCGGCGAAGGCCTGGGCGCAGCGCGCCGAGCCGAGGGCGGCGATGACAGGGCCTTCGCTCACCCAGGCGCGGACAAGTTCGGCGTGGGCGACACCCATGTCGGCGCGGTAGACGGCGACGTCGTCGAGCGCAACGTGGGCGGCTTTGAGGGCGGCGGGCAAGTCGGGCGAGGCTTCCTGGGCGCGGAGGGCCAACACGCGATCGCCGGCTTCACAAGACGCTGCAATCGCGCGGCCAAGGTGGGCAGCGTCGTAAACGTCGGGTTGGAGGTCGGCGATCAGGCCGCGCTGGGCGAGCGCCTCCGAGGTGCCGGGGCCGATCGAGGCGATGCGACAGGCGTGTAGGGCGCGGACGTCGATCGCGTGCTTTTGCAGCGCAACGAATAGCGCATCGACACCGTTGGGGCTCGTGAAGGCGACGTAGCGGTAGGACGAAAGGTTGCGAAGCGCGCTCTCGATCGCGGGGCTGTCGAGTGCTTGGATGGCAAAAGCGGGCGCTTCGAGCACCTCAGCGCCCCATTCGCGCAATTGCTGGGTCAAACGGCTGGCCTGGGCACGGGCGCGGGTGACGACTACGCGCTTTCCGAAGAGGGGCAGCTTGTCGCGCCATTCGAAATGCAGACCGGCCACTTCCCCGACCAGCACGATCGCTGGACTTCCGACGGATTGCGATTCGGCACGTTCGAGCATGCTGCCCAGCGTCGCGTCGATGCGGCGCTGACGGGCCGTCGTGCCCGACTCGATCAGGGCGACAGGCGTATCGGACGACATGCCCGCGTCGAGCAAGCCGCGCTGGATGCGCGGAACTTCGGCGACTCCCATCAAAAAGACCAGCGTGCCGCCCGCGCGGGCGATCGCGGCGTAATCGACGCCGTCGCCGACCATGTCGCCGCGTTTGTGGGCGGTGATGACGTGGACACTCGAACAACAGTCGCGGTGGGTGACGGGGATGCCGGCATAGGAGGGCGCGGCGATCGCGCTCGTCACACCGGGCACGACTTCGAAATCAATGCCTTCTTCGATCAGCGTTTCGATCTCCTCGCCGCCGCGGCCAAATACA
>JAVBLF010000036.1:0-5938 GCA_031553675.1 Eubacteriales bacterium
AATCGCCCGTTACAATTTTCGTCCCGCCTGGGCGTTGAGGTCGAGCCCCGCCGTTTCGCCCGCCATCAGCGCGTAATACCCCGCGCAGCCGATCATGGCGGCGTTGTCGGTGCAGAGCGCCATTGGCGGCGCATAAAACGCGAGGCCGTTTTGCGTCGCGTGAGATTCGAGCGTCTCGCGGAGGGTTCGGTTGGCGGCGACGCCCCCCGCCAGCGCAACGGCGTTATAGCCCGACTCGACACAGGCGCGCACGGCCTTTGTCGCCAAAATGTCCGCGACGGCCTTTTGAAAGGACGCTGCCAAATCAGCTCGGGCGACTGCCTCGCCTTTTTGCGACGCGTTGTGGATCTGGTTGATCACCGCCGTCTTGAGGCCACTGAACGACACGTCGTAATGGCTGGCGGCGTTGAAGGCGCTGTGAAAGGAGAATGCTTCGGGATCGCCGTCGCGGGCCAACGCTTCGAGCGAAGGGCCGCCCGGATAGGGCAAGCCGAGCGCGCGTGCCGCCTTGTCGAAGGCTTCACCCGCGGCGTCGTCACGGGTCCGGCCGAGAAGCCGCAGCGTGCCGTAGTCATCGACCGCGACGATGTGGCTGTGCCCGCCCGAGGCTACGAGACAGACGAAGGGCGGCGCAAGCGTCGGATGCGCGATGAAGTTGGCATAGATATGGCCGACGATGTGCTGGACCGGCACGAGGGGCAGACCCTTTGCAAGCGCGAGCCCTTTGGCGTAGCTCACGCCGACCAGCAAACACCCGATCAAGCCCGGGCCATTCGTCACGGCGATCGCGTCGATGTCGTCGAGTGTCGTATCGGCTTCCTCGAGCGCGCGCCGGACGACCGGGCCGATCATCTCGACGTGGCTGCGGCTGGCCAGTTCGGGCACCACCCCGCCGTATTCCCGATGCAGATCGATCTGCGAATGGATCACGTTGGACAAAAGCGACCGCCCATCCCGCACGACAGCCGCCGCCGTCTCGTCGCAGGACGTTTCGATCGCGAGGAGGACGGCGCTTCGTTCGCGCTGGCAAACCACTAAACGGGCGGCGCTGCTTTCCGCATGCATCACGTTATTGCTCTCCTTCGTGGATGGACATCAATTTTTTTCGTCTGTGATCGCGGTACTTCAGGTAAACGGCGCTCGCCACAAGGAGGGTGCCGGTCCCAGCGGCGAAGAGCAGCACGATGCGCGTACAGGTGTCGTACCAGAAGGGCAGCGGGAACATGTTGATCATGAGGCTGGTGCGCGGATCGAGCAGCCAGAGGTCGTTCGTGAAAAAGACGTAGTGGAAGTTCGTCCAGAATCCCTCGAAGTCGATCAGGATCCAGGCTGTCAGGCCGGCGAGGATTGCGCCCGTGATGCAGAGGCCGACGAGATAGCATTTGGCGAGCAGGCGGATGCGGTCGGTGCGGAGGGCGGCGATCGTCAGCAGCACGACGGCCGCGACAGCCGCGACGGCGATGTTCCGGCAGAGCATGGCGTTTTGGTAAAGCGCCGCGACATCGACCATGTGGGCGCTTTCGCGTTCGTCGAAAGCGTAGCGGATCTTGGTTTTGAACTTGGCTTTGATTTGAAGCGAGGCTTCGTCGCCCGTCATGTAGCGGAGCAGATGGTCGGTGACGCGCATCAGCTCGTTGTGTGACATGCCGACCGATCGCGCCGTGTCCATCTTGAGGTATTCGCGGTCGTAAAAGGTGCGGTTGGTCACCGTCATCTGGACGGCGGTGAAGAAGATCGCCACGGTCAAAGCGATCGAGGCCAGCACGCACAAAAATCCGAGAAATCCACGCATACGGAATCTCCTTTGCATCGTCAATCGTGTTATCAGTATGCACCCGCCGCCCCCCAAAAGCAAAGGGAATAGCTGTTCGGCTATCCCCGCTGGCTGTCAGGTTCAAATTCGCTTTATTCCCCCGGAGGCGTGTAGTCGCCGTTGGTGAGCTCGCCGTCGTTGGCCATGGCCATCATGGCGTTGGCGTACTCGGTGCGGTTGGCGAAAACGGCGGCGGCGGTCTCATAGGTGAAGGAATCGGGTGCTTTGCTGTGTTCGCCTTCGCCGACGACGTCGGTCATGCGGGCGACGACGATCATGCGCTTTTTCTCGTAGTTGTTGATGCTGTGAGAGACGCAGGTCGAAAGGGTCAGCATCTGATCACCGGGCTGGGGTTCGTAGTCGCTGCGAACGAACTGCGCATGTTCAGAACCCTCTTTGAAGTAGCTCAGAAAAGCATCTTCGGACTGGAAAGCGGTGTGGATGTGGTTGTACTTCGTGTAGTCGATCATGCCGCTGTACACGATTTCGTACTTGTATTTGACGCCGAACATCTCGAAGTCGATGGTCTTGTTCTCGCCAAAGAAGTCTTGTTTTTCGAAGCGGTGCAGCGTCGTGAACATCGAGTTGTCCTTCATGTTGTGGCCATAGAGGATGATGTTTCTGCGTTCTGCGCCGAAGGCATTGCGGAAGTCCATGTAGATCGCGCCGTGGTAGTCCTTTTTGCCGTTCTCGTCGCGGTCGAGGTAGTAGTCGTTGTCGTCGGCGAGCATGACGCGATAGTCCACTTTGGTGTTGGGGATGTAAATATAGCCCTGTTTGCCTTCGTTGGCCTTGGGCGGGACGGGCGCGGGCGTGACTGCGGGGGTGGGCGAGACCGTTTGGGTGGGGGCTTCGGTCGGTTCCGGCGTTGCTTCCGGAGAAGCTGTGGCAGAGGGCTCTGGCGTTTGCTCGATCGCGGGCTGAGAGCTCAACTCGACCTCTTGTGCTTCTTGCTTAGGTTTACACGCCACAAGCGTCAACAACAACAGGCAGACCGATCCCGTCCCTATGCAGCAGCGTCGCATATTCATATCTTATGCATTCTCCTTACTCGCTCACTCATTCCATCACATCATGATGAGGCCGAATGGCGTGGAGCCGTTCGGCGCAGTGCAAACCAACTCGATCGAAAGGCCTGCCTCTGTATTGTACATGAAACGGCGTGGCGCATCAATCCCCGCACTTTTTTTCTCGCAATTTTTCTAATTTTGCCACATTTTGTTCGCCCTAGGCAAACGCGCACTTATGCGCGCGTGTACGGCATTTGTGGGCGAAAACGCCTCATTTGCGGCAAAATTGCATGCAGATCATAGTTCGAATTTGTCATATAATGCAACGAAATACCTGCATATTGCATTTTATTGCGCTTGCAATGCCTGTACCCTTTGCTTGCGATCGCAATGGCAAATCGCGCAAAGGGGGCGCTTGACACATATCCCATCGGAATCGTGTGCGGGCGAAAAACGAAACCCCGCAGTGCATCATCCCGCAAAGATGCGCATCAACGCGCGGGTCAGGGCATCGGCGGCGCTTTCGCGGCTCGACTTGAGGTTGGCGTCGGCTTCGGCAAGCGCGAGAAGCGCGTCTTCGAGCTGCTTGCGCGTGAAACGACGCGTCGCTTCGACGGCTTTCTTCGCGGCGTAAGGCGAGCCGCCGAGGGATTCTGCGGCTTGGCGGTCGTTCTTGCCCCCGTCGAGCAGCACACGTGCCTGGAGCATCATCCGAAACCGCGACGCAAAAAACGCCATCAATTGCATGGGCGCGCCCCGCTCGTCTTCGCGGTAGGCTTCGTAGAGCTGTGCAAACGCTTCACGATGGCGGCCCGCCAGGAAATGCTCGAGGATCTCAAACACCGTGTATTCGAGGTTGGGTTTGACGAGCGCGTCGAGGTCGGCGGTCGTGACGGCGCGTTCCGTGCCGACGTAATCGCAGAGCTTGGCCGTCTCGGAGGCGATGTCGCTGATGAAGCGCCCCGTCCGCGCGACGAGCTCGTGTGCGACGGCGATCGGAAGATCGGTGCCTCGTTTTTTCGCCGTGCTGGACGCCCAGGAAGCCGCTTCGTTTTCGCTGTATCGCTCGAAGTTGACGGCTGCGCCCTGCTTCGCGATTGCCTTGTAGAGCGCTTTTCGCGCGTCGGTTGCGCCGCGGTGGACGAAGACCAGCGTCACGCAATCCGGAATCTCCGGTAAAAAGGCGGTGACGGCCTTCGCCTCGCTTTCCGCGCCGCCGATGCAGGGCGCGCCCCGCGCGATCACGATGCGGCGATCGGCCATCATCGGCCAGGTGCGCGCCGTTTCGACGATGCGTCCGGCGTTCGGCGCGTCGAGCAGGTCGACGTTGAAGTCGCGTACCGCCTCGTCGATCGTCGCGGCTAGCGCTTCGACGGCGCGATCTTTGGCATACTCCTCTTCGCCGTAGAGCAGGTAGACCCGCCGAAGATCGCCCGACGCGGCTTCTTTGAACAATTCGCGGCTATTCACCCTGGCTTCCCTCCTTGACGTCACATTGCTTGAGGCCGAGCTTTCCGGACACCGCGATGCCTCGCTTGGAGATCATCGCGGTGATCGCGCCGTCGTCCTGCGTGGCGTAGATGGCCGCGCCGACCGCCTTCAGACGCGCGATCGCCTCCTCCGACGGATGGCCGTGGGGGTTGGTGCCGACCGAGATCAGCGCGATCTCGGGCTGCAACGCCTCCAAAAACGGGGCGGAACTGGCGTACTTGCTGCCGTGGTGGCCGACTTTGAGCAGACCGACGTCCTCGAGACGGGCGAGCAGCGCTCCCTCGCTTTGGACGCCGAGATCCCCCGTAAAGAGCACGCGCTTGCCGGCGTATTCCATCTGCATCACGAGCGACGACTCGTTTGTATCATTCTGCCACGCATCCGGCCAGACCACTTTGGCCGAGGCGTCGCCGATCATGAGCCTGTCCCCCGCCCGCAGGACGATGCGCTCCACCCCGCGCTTTTCGGCCAGCGCGAGCAGCTCGCGGTAACCAAGCTCATTTGCGCCGTCGTCCGGACCGACGATCAGACGATCGACGTCGAGCGAGGCGAGCACGGCGCTCAGCCCACCGTAGTGGTCGCTGTCGGCATGGGAGGCGATCACGGCGTCCAGGTGCGACACACCCCGATTTCGCAGAAAGGGCAGCAAGACACTCGTTCCATAATCGACAGAGTAACCCAGCTCCGCAAAGTCCTGCCGGTTGCCGCCGTCGATCAGGATCCGCGTGCGGCCTTGGCGCAGGTAGGCCGCGTCGCCCTGGCCGACGTCGAGGAAGACGATTTCGAGCCTTTGCGAAGCCATGTACCGATCGCAGGCATAGCTTCCGATCGCCGCGAGCACGGCCAGCGCCGCGAACGCGCATCGCAGACGCGCGCCTTTCGTGAAGCGCCACAGCGCCAGGCAAGCGAAGATCGCCGCGATGCCGCCGCCGATGCCCAACGCGCCGGGCGTGACGACGGCGTAGGGGATGCGCGACGAGAACAGGATGATCGCGTTTTGCACCCGCACGAGCCCCGCCGTGAGGTAAGCCGTGGGGATGCCGAGCGGCAACGCGATCGCGCCGAGCAGCGCCGTTGCGAACGCCAGCATGACGACGGCGCCCGCGATCGGCACGGCGAGAACGTTGATGAAGACGCTCCAGACCGGCAGCGTTCCAAACAGGGAAAGCTGGGCGGGCAGGATGCCGATCTGCGCGCTGGCCGAGGTCGCGAGCGAATTGCGGATCGCCTTCCCGAAGCGGTGCCGGAGCAGGGGGATCCGCCGCAACCCGTTTTGAAAAAGAGGCATAAAAAACACGATCCCGATCACAGCCGTAAACGAAAGCAAAAAACTGGCGGTCAAGAGCTGGAACGGATTGATCAGCAGCGCGACGAGCATCGCGAAGCCCAGCGCATTCAGGGTGTCGTTTCGTTCGCCGATCGCGGCGCCAAAAAGCGCAATGACGCTCATGAGGGTCGCGCGCGTGACCGAGGCCGAAAAGCCATTCATGGCGGCGTAAAGCAAGAGAATCGCGACGGTGAGACCCAACGCGAGCCAACGCTTCTTGATGGGTCGGAGCGCGACGTGTACCGCCGACGCGACGATCCCGACGTGCAGCCCCGAAACGGCCAAAACGTGGGAAAC
>JAVBLF010000034.1:0-20237 GCA_031553675.1 Eubacteriales bacterium
AGTTGGTCGAAGATCTGCATGATGCAGGCGAGGACGGCGATGATGATGGGGATCACGATAAACTTGCTGAATTTCAAAGTGATTCCTCCTTACCCAATGGGATCGTGAAACGAGCGGAAAACGGCGCGCGGATTGACAGCCCGCCGCACGATGGCTTATACTTTGGAGGCTTATTGGCCTTTGGGCCGAAAGCCGTTCGGTGGAATGCGATCAGATTCCGCAACCCCGCGTCGACGCGCGGGGCGGCGGTTCTCCGTTTCATCGGCGCGGGGGTGAGACGATCACATGCTGCCAGGCGAACGATCGTCCATCCCTTTTCTGCGTTTTGGGCGCCTTACTTGCTGAGATCCCGAAAGAGCTCGAACGCTTCTTTGTCGCTCTTGCCCTCGTGGACGACGGCCTGGATCGCGCGGCACATGGCGGCGGGCGACGTGCTTTGGAAAATGTTGCGCCCCATATCGACGCCGCGCGCGCCCTCTTGGATCGCGCGGTAGGCCATGGTCAGCGCCTCGTCCTCGGGTAGTTTTTTGCCACCCGCGATCACGATCGGCACCGGACAGGCCGCGACGACCTTTTCGAAGTCCTCGCAGTAATAGGACTTGATGACCTGCGCTCCCAGCTCGGCCAGCACGCGCGTCGCCAGCAGGAAGAAGCGCGCGTCGCGCTGCATCTGCTTGCCGACGGCCACGACGCCCAACACAGGGATGCCGTAGCGCAGGCCGCTGTCGACGGCGCGGCAGAGGCATGTGAGGCTGTCGCGCTCACCGGGCGCGCCGACGAAGGTTTGGATCGCGATCGCCGCTGCGTTCATGCGGACGGCGTCCTCGAAGTCGAGCGCCATGCCCGTCCCCAGGCTGAGGTCGTCGTGCAGCACCGTCGCGTCGTGTGTCGCGCGAAGACAGATCGCCTTGTTGACGGCGGGCGATACGCAACTCCGAATGGCGCCGCGCGTGCCCATCAAAACATCGACGTAGGGGACGAGCGGTTCGAGCACGACGTCGAGCCGTTCCAGCCCGGCGGTCGATCCCATGATGTAGCCGTGGTCAAAGGCCAGCATGACCGTGTTGCCCGACTGCGGCGAGAAGATCTGCGACAAGCGGTTTTTCATCCCCCAGTCGCAGTGCGACAAGCCCTTGACGTGGAAAGCTTCCGCCCGGGCCGGTGTATCGAGGTGGTAATCCTTGGCGGCTTTGTTGCCGCTTGCGTCTGCCATGTAACGACCTCCTTTGATCGGATGGGGTTTTGATGCAATGTATTTGTGTATTGCGCTGAAGGCGGCTTATTTGTTGAACGCGATGCTGCGCGCAGGTGTCGCCCAGAGGCGCTTGAACTCGTCATCCCATTTGGCGAGGTTGAGCTGGAAGCCGGCCTGTTCCTGGACGGTGAGGATCTCGCCGACCATGTTGGCGACCACCTTCATGCCGAGTCCTTCGAGGTAATGCACGCAGTCCTTGAAGAGGATGAATTGTTCCATGAGAGTCGTCGCGCCCGAACCGTTGATCATGACGAAAACTTCGTCGCCCGCCGTGAGGGGGATGTCTTTGACGAGGGCGTTGGCCATGATTTCGATCGTCTCTTTGGCGGTCTTCATCGGCTGACGGCCACCGCCGCCCTCGCCGTGCTGGCCCATGCCGATCTCCATGTCTTCGTCGCCGAGGTCGCCGAATGCCGCGCCTGTCGCAGGGTGGGTGGCCGAACGCGCCGCGACGGCGATCGTCGCCATGCTGTCGGCGTAGCGCTGGGCGATGGCGGCCACTTCGTCGAGGGTCTTGCCTTCTTTGGCGGCGGCAGCGGCGATGTGGTAGAGCGGAATCGCGCCGCCCAAACCGCGGCGGTCGTCGGCGTTCGAGCGCGGGGCGTTCGAGATGTCCTCCTGCGTGACGACCTTGCGGACGTTCAGGCCAGCCTTTTCGACCATCTTCATCGTCATGTTGCCCGAGAGCATGTCGCCCGCGTGGTTGAGTACGAGGAAGAGCACGCCGTGGCCCTTGTCGGCCATCTTGATCGCCTCAAAGCAGCTCTGCGGGTTGGGCGCGGCAAAGATATCGCCCGCGACTGCGATGTCGAGCATGCCGTCACCGACGAAACCGCTGAGAGCCGGTTCGTGTCCGGTGCCGCCCAGCGTGACGATCGTGACGCGGTCGGCGCTGTCGAGCGCCTTGCTGACGACCATGTTGCCTTCGCGCAACTCGACGATGTCGGCGTAAGCCAGAGAGAGTCCTTCGAGCAGTTCACTGGCCAGCGTGCCCGGATCGTTGATGAACTTTTTCATCTTCATAGCGAATCCACCTTTCTTTGCGCCTGGGGGGTAGGGAGCGGAATGCCGGCTTTGCGAAGGGGGTTCCCGCGCACATGGGGCGGATTGCGCCGAAACACGTCCGCAAGGGCAGCATTGGGCCGCCATGAGCACTGGTTCTAATCCGATTGCTTCGACGATGTGAGTTCCTTGGCCCCTTCATAGAGTCCTATGAAGAAATGTTGCATGGACACGGCGCCGGCGTCGCGCGTGCCGATGGTCTTTTCCTTGTAGCTCTTGGCTCGGCCGAATTTCGAAATGAAGTCGGCACTCTTGTCGGCCCCTTCCACGGCGGCGTTTTTGGCGGCTCGCAACGCCGTTTCGATTTCGCCGTCGTCGAAGGCTGCGATCGCTTCGACGGCGGGGATGAGGGCGTCCATGAGTGTCTTGTCGCCGACCTTGGCCGTCGTGATGCCGCCGAGCGCTTCGAGCCCCCCCTGAAAGGCGGCTTTCAGATCGTCGACGCCGATCGCGTCGCGTTCGGGCGCGGCGTCGGCCATGCCTTCGAGCAGCGTACACCACAACGGACCGGCCGATCCGCCATTGACGGTCAGCACGGCGTCCGACGCGGCGCGCAAAAGGCCGCGGGCGCCCTGTCCTTCCGTCGGGTTGTCCTGCATAGCCGCTTCGATGGCGTTGGCGATCTTCGTCATGGTGATGCCGTGGTCGGCGTCGCCAAAGCGCGAGTCGATGTCGGTCAGTTCGTCTTGCGCTTCTTTGATGTGGGCTGTCGCGGAGAAGAGCAAATGTTTGAGGTCAGCCAGTCCGATCGTGCGCATCGCATTCACCTCGGTGTCTTTCGCTGGATGGGAAAATAGTAACATATGTCAGAAGTGATCGCAGATTTTACGCCTATAGAATATCATGTGTAACTTTTCGTGTCAACTCGACTCCTTGCATTGTATGTCCCAAGCCACAAAAAAAGCCCCCAAATGGGGGTGGTTTTGTTTTCCGTCATGTTCGCAACAGGCTGACCGCTAACTCATCGCCGAGCACGAGGTGATCGATCACGCCGGTATGGAGGGCACCCGCGAGGCTCTCCGGCTGGACGAGGCAATTGCACATCGCGATGACGTTGGGCGTGGCGCGTAGCTGCTCGACTGAGATTTGCATGGCGATGTCGCGCTTGGGTTCGATGAAGCTGCCCTTTTCGTCATAGTAATGGGCGAGAAAGTATCCGGCGGCGCGCTCCAGGGCCAGGCGGCTGTCGAAGCGGCCGGCCGTAGCGATGTCGGGCGAAGAGGGGTAGTTCGACAGGTTGAGGATGGCCGTCGTCAAGCGCGACCATTTGGCGTGGATGGCGCGGAAGGCCTCGGTGTTTTCGAAGAGTAGGCGTTCTTCGCTGCTGTCGAAAATGGCGGGCATATACAGATAGGCCGCGTTCAGGCCGGTCTTGTCGGCCAAGATGCGCACCAGTTCGTTCGGGTGGTAACTGCGAAAGGAAGCCTTGATGCCGCCGATGAGGGGGACGAGCTCACCCTGAAGGGGCTCGATCGAATCACAACTCTCGACGTAATCGGCCATTTTTCCCGCCATCGAGCCCCAACCCATGCCGATGCGATGCGGTGCGGGAAAGGACGTCATCAAATCGAAGGCAGCCCGCGCGATGGACGCGTTCGTGTCGGCGGCGGCGCGTTCGCCTTTGACGACGATGACCTGCTGAAGCGCGTATCGTTCGGCAAGCTGCGAGGCCAGCATTTGGTGGGGGTTGACGGCCTGCCGGATCGTGATCGTCACGACGCCCAATTCCTTCGCGTCGGCAAGCAGCTTGCTGACCATGGGGCGGGAAACGCCGATGCGCTTTGCGATCTCGCTCTGGGTGAGGTTTTCCTCATAATACATCGCCGCGACAGCGGCCAGGCGCTGTAGTTTCTTCTCGATCGATATCATAGTCTTCCTCCACTCCGGTGTCGTTACCATGATACCGCATTGCTTGACATATGTCAATTTTACAGGCTGATGCGGATGGAAGTACGTCGCTGCATCTGAACGCGCGGTCGCGTCAATGCGATATGCAAATGTTTGCACAAATACAAATTTATGGTTGATTCTGTCGCCCATCACCCTATAATGTATGTATGTGTGCATTGAATTTGCTCAGATAAGGAGTACAGCATGGCAAAATACTGTACGCGTTGTGGACGTCCTCTCGACGCATGCGTCTGCGCGGAGCCGGAAAGTCCCCTTTCGGCGCGTCCCGAACCCGAGCGGCCGATCGAGCCGCAATGGCCCCCCATCCCACCTGTCGATCGCGAAGCCTGGCCGCCGAAGATACACGATTCCGAACGGGTTGGTGCGGATCGTTTTGGCGCCGCAGCTTTCCAGCGCCCGCCGTCGCACGCTACCTTCACGCCGCAATCGATTTGGAGGGCGGCGGCAAAACGCATGGGCCTGGACGATCCCTTGCGTGGCGAATCGGATGGCGACGATCGCGGCCGCGCGATCGTGCCGGATCTCGTACGCCCAGTCGAGGGCGAAATCCCCGTCAAACAATACGAAGTCGCGATCTTGCGCAGTCGTTTCCCCTATCAGCGGGCGGCATGTCGTCTGCAAGTCACCAACAAGCGTCTGATCTTCCACGCCTCCGGTCGCGCAATCGCGGGGCGAACGATGCTGCAATCGGAATGCGCGCTCGATGCGATCGCTGGCGTTTCATGCCGACGCTTTTTTCGCTTTTCGTGGCGCAGTTTCGCCGTGACCCTCCTGCTTGCCGCCGTCCCCGCGTTCTTCGCGGGGACACTCGTCGCCTACTGCCATGCGCGTGAACCGATCGCCGGAGCCGTGGCCGCGGCAGCGATCGGCGTGGGCAGTGCGATCCCTTTCTTTTGGCTGCACAAGAAATTTAGCGTCAAAGCCTGGATCAGCAGTTTGGGCTTGGGAGCCATCGCCGCTTTCGCCTACGCCAGCCAGATGCATCCCGTCGCAAGCGCGGGCCTGCTCGCGTTGCCCACCACCCTCACGTTAACAGCGGCGGCGCTCGCCTCTTTTGTCCCAAACCTTTCGATTGCCATCCAAAACCGAGAAACGCTGAATGCGATCGTCATCCAAGGCGAAGGCGCTGCCCCACGCAGAAACGGCATCCTCACGGGCTTTGCCGACGTGCTGCCCACGGCGGAAACGGAAAACGCCATCCAGGAGATCGGCGCCATGATCGCAGACCTCCAAAAACGGGGGGATGGTGCGATCGAAACCTGGCGTGTCGAAAACGTGCAGCCAATGGCGGGCTGGCAAACGGCAAAGGAAGTGATCCGAGATGAAGTACTGTAGCGAATGCGGCACGGCGCTTTCGGAAGATGCGCTTTTCTGTTCGGAATGCGGGACGGCACAGCCACCCTTCCCACCGCCGCAAGCACCCCAAATCGCCACCGCAGATCTGCCGTCCTTCGGCAAGTCGATCCGCGCGGATTCGCTGCGTGATGCGCCGCCCAAGTCGCAGCCGCCGATGGCTTCGGCCCGCCACAACGAGGGTGGCACGGATTGGCCGAAGGCTCGACCGGCACTCGACCGTCTCCATTCTGCCCCCAACCCGGTCAACCGCTGGTTGATCGCCGTCTGTGCGCTGCTGACGGTGGCCGTCGCCGCGTGCGTCGTTTGCCTCTACGTCTTATATCGGGACAAGGCCGTCGAAAGTGGGCTTCAAGTGCGCGCGCAGATGTCTTCGCCCACGCTCGCAGAGGTGGCGGAAGCCTCACCAAGCCCCAGCGCACATGTCGCACGGACAGATGATCCGCCCGCTGTCCCGCCAAATGTCACGGGACAATCGCCCCAGCCCCTTGCTCCTTCGACAGACAAAGCGCCTGCCGAGACGTCAATGCCCCCCGTGACATCGATCTTAACGCCAGCAGACAAAGAAGCGCAAAAAGCGCGTTACATCGACCCGATCTTCGATCAAAACGGCTTGATATTCGCCGACAGCGATCGGCGCTTCCTGAGCGAAAAGGAAGTTCGGTCGCTGTCGCAATACGAAAGCAAGCTGGATTTGAAAGCGATCTTGGCGTTCGCGCAAAACGAGATCCTCGCACGCTGTGGACAGCACTTTGCATCCGAGCCCTTTCGTTCGCACTACGCCCGCTATGAGTGGTACACCGGAATGCCCACCCACGGTACAGTCGGCGACGCCGATCTCAACGCGTTCGAACGCGCGAACTGCGAAATGATCGGCAAAGCCATGGAAGAACTGCCATAGAACCATCCTGCGGATCAAGGGTTTGGCCCTATATGTTCTGAGCAAGCGAAACATTGCATTTCGCAACCCTTACTTGACACTAATAATGCGAATCAAGGGTTACCAACC
Organism: Eubacteriales bacterium; assembly: GCA_031553675.1. Lineage (GTDB taxonomy): Bacteria > Bacillota > Clostridia > Christensenellales > CALWSW01 > JAVBLF01. The sequence goes on from JAVBLF010000034.1 coordinate 6,591, forward strand.
TAACGTATCGCGAGGCTGTTTTGCTGCAACGGGCGATTGATAATCGCCCCTACAGGCGCACAAACAAGGTTATCGGGATGTAGGGGCGATTATCAATCGCCCGCGTACCATAAGGATCTCCCATTTTTGCCTGAACAAAGTTCAACTCTTGATTCGCATTAATAACGTAGAAAAAAAGTGGCTGTTCAGCCACTTTTTCTGTGTCATCGCAAACGCTTACAGGATCCCGAGCGCCACTTCCATCATCTGGGTAAAGCTCTTTTCCCGTTCTTCGGCGGAGGTCATCTCCATGTTGTCCATCAGATCGGAGATCGTCAGGAGGCAGGCGGCCTGCTTGCCGGTGACGCTCGCGTTGTGGAAAAGGCCAAAGCTCTCCATTTCGGCGGCGACGCAGCCGCGTTCGTCGCGGATCTTGATCCAGTAATCGGGCTCGGTTTTGAGCGTCCGGTAGAACACGTCGCTCGAATGGGCGCGTCCTTCGACGAGGGGCACACCGATCGATTGGGCGCTCTTGCGAAGCCTCTCGACGAGCGCCGGACTGGCCGCGATGACGTCGCCTTCGAAACCGCTCTGGTACTTGGCATAAGAGGATTCGCTGAAGGCGTCGAGCACGAGCACGACGTCGTAGAGTTTCATGTCGGTGGCGTAGCCGCCTGCCGAACCGACGCGGATGATGTGATCGACGTCGTATTCGGTAAAGAGCTCGTAAGAGTAGATGCCGATCGACGGAATGCCCATGCCGCTCCCCATGACGGAGACGGGTTTTCCCTTGTAGCTGCCGGTATAGCCCAACATGCCGCGGACGGTGTTGAAGGGCACGGGGTTTTCGAGGTAGTTCTCGGCGATGAACTGGGCGCGGCGCGGGTCGCCGGGCATGAGGACGGTCGAGGCGATCTCGCCTTTCTGGGCGGCGTTGTGCGGAGTAGGCATAAGACGTCTCCTTTCGTGGATGCAAGTCGGTTTGTCGCTCGTTTGGGGTTGTTCCTCGTCAAGGACGCAGCGCCTCCAGCCAACCTGTCAGATAGGCGGTCTTTCGCGCTGCAAAGTCGACGCGGGACGGACGGGCATTCGGATCGCCGAGCACGCGGAGGCAGGCGCCGATCAGCACGCGTCCGGTGTTCAGGTAAACGTGTTCCGGGTCCGTAACGGCAAAGGTATCGCTGTGGATCCGCCCGGAAAAACCGGTAAAGCCAAACTGCGCTGTCGGCAGCAGGGCCGACAGATCGCCGACGTCGCCCGAAGCGCCCGACGCGAGGCCGATCGCGATGGCGTCCTTGCCGCAAATCGGCGTCATTTGGTCCAGCAGAACGTCTCCCAGTTCGGGCGAAGGCCGGAGCGGCAGGTAGCCCGGCGTCGTTTCGACCGTGCAATCCAAGCCCAGCGCGGCGGCACAGTGCTTTGCGGCCGCGTCGAAGGCGGCACAGGCGTCGAGCAGGGTTTCGGTGGCGTTGGCGCGGACGTACGTCTCGACGACGGCGCGTTCTGGGACGACGTTCATCGACGCGCCGCCCTGGGTCACGATGGGGTGAAGCTGCAACCCCGCCGCGTGCGGGTAGCGGTCGGCCAGGAAAGCGCAAGCCTGCAACAGGAGCGCCGCGCCATGCAGGGCGTTTTTCCCTTCGTGCGCCAGTGCCCCCGCATGGGCGGCTTTGCCGAGAAAGCACGCCTTTTTCACCGCGAAACCTGTCAGCGTCGAACCGACATCGAAGCGATAACCCGCCTCGCCGCCGACGTGCAGGCTGAGAACGCAATCGACGTCGTCGAATGCGCCGCGCGCGATCATCTCCTGCTTGCCCGAAAAGAAGCGGATTTTGCCCTCACTTTGGAGACGGGCGCGGGTTTCGAGGTCGATGAATTCTTCGGCAGGGGTCAGGAACAAGCTGATCCGCCCCGGCATGTCCTCCATGACGCCACTTTCGCGCAGCGCCCGCATGACGCCCAGACCGACCGCCATTTGGATGTGGTGGCCGCAGGAGTGGTAGGGCATGCTTTCTTCGCCGCGGCTGACGAGAACGGCGTCCATGTCGGCCACGACCGCGATGTGGTAGCCGCCGTCGCCCAGCGTTGCCCGCAGGCCCGTGAGCGCGATGTCGTCCTCGAAGGGAATGGAGGCAGCGCGTAGCCAATCCGACGCAAGGCGCTTCGTCTCCCATTCCGTATAGCCGAGTTCGGGGTAGGCAAAGAAGGCGTCCCCCAGCGCATAGATCTCGTCTCGCATGCGGGAGAGCGCGAAAAGCGCTTTTTCCCGCGTCGCCAATTGCAATGCGTCTTCCATTAGCGTTCCTCCACTTCCAGTTTGCCATAGACGCAGCGCCCCGCCTGCGTGCGGACACAGCCCACCATGCCGTAGGCGAAGCGGTCGTCGCGGCAGGTCAGCACCGTTTGGCCGTCGATCGACAGCGCGATCCGACCGCCGATGGCTTCGAACGCGATCGCGTAGGTCTGCCCGTCCCGCCAACCGAAAGGCGCACTGGCAAGCTCGGTCAATCCGAAATCATTCGCGACGATCGCGACGTGTCCGGCGTCGGACAGCCCCGCAAAATAGCCACGCATCGCCCCCTGCGCGCGCAGGCAAAGCATGTGTCCGCCGCCCGATAACGGCGTCACCGGCGCTTCGACGCGGCAGTCGCGCGCATGATAGCGGCCGGTGTAGGCTTCGCACAGGCCGCTCGAAAAGGCGTGCAGACCGCCCGCCTCCAGCGCAAACGCACCGCAGCCGCGGTCGTTGACGGAGAAGGGCGAAGGGTTGCCGAAATTGACGCGCTGCTTCGCAAAATCGATCGCGTAACGCGCCTGTCCCGTGACGCGGATCTCGTCGATCCAGACGCGTCCGGACGCCGTCTGTCCAAACGGAGCGCGGCTTTCGACGATCAGGCCGAATTCGTCGATCAGATCGCCGTCCGCGTCGGGCAGGATCCAGTCGAGCTCGCGCCATGCGCCACAGGGCAGATCCGACCAGGCGCCACAGATTTCCATCCGGCTCCCCGCCAAGCGGACGTAAGGCGCATACGCCACATCGACGCCGTCCACCCAGCCTTCGGCCCGCAGTGTGTAGGCAAAGCGCTGTCCCGACCAAACGCGCGGCGTGAAGACGGGATCGTAGCGCTCGTCGTCGAAGTCGGCGCGTTCGTAATAGGGCTTGTGGTAGACTTTGACGCGCTGGCCGCCCTCCAATTGCGTGAAGGTGAGCACGATCGCGCCGCTTCCCTCCACGCCTTGCCCGGGGGCGTGCGCGATGTGCCCCGCGATCGGGTCGGATATGCGCATGCCGTGCGTCGATCCGGGCAGGTCGAAGTCGAGGTGCATGGCAGCCGATGGCTCGTCCAGGCTGCCCTCCCCCGCCAGCCGTTTCGCCCAGGCATGCAGTTCCCGCGCAAAGGACGGAATGTCCACGATGTTGAGCTCGCCCGAAATGCCCGACATCGCGAGAAAGTCTCCGATCGGTGCCCGGTAACGGTCGGGGATGCCGTCGATGCCCTGCCATACGCCGAGCACCGTGCCGACATTGCCCGCGTTGCAGTCGGTGTCCCAACCGCACATGGTCGCGATCTCGATCGTGCGGGCCAAATCGCCTGCGCCGTAGCGCAAAGCCAGCGCGCACACCCCGGCGTTCGGGATCATGTGGCAGACGCCCGCATAGCGGTCATAGCCCCATTCGGCTTCGAGCATGGCGCGGCAGGCTCGCCAGTCCTCCGGATGCGCTGCGTGGAAGTCCGATACGGCGCGGAAGACGGCCGCATACAGCGAGTCGGCCGGAATCTGCGCGAGTGCCACGTCGATCACGCGCTCGATCGAGCTTTCCACAAAGGCGGCCGCGATCGCCGCCGCGAAAAAGCGCGGCCCGTATAGCCCTTCGCCGTCGTGGGACACGCTGGCGGCGGCTTGGGCAAAGTCGGCAGCCTTTTGCGGGTTGCCCGGCCAGACCAATCCCCAGGTATCGATGAAGATCTGCCCGCCGATCTGCTCGGCGAGCATCCGGCCGTTTTGCGCGATCGAACCGGACTGCGGCGCGGGAATGCCCTCCTTGAGGTTCTGGTAGGCCGTGTGTTCCGTGCTGACGCCATAGCCGCCCCACCAAAACATGCCTCGCCCGTCTCGCGTGTAGTTCAGCCAGGCCCGCGCAACATCCTGCGGCCGGAGCATGTCTCCGTCGAAGTCGTCGATCACGGCACGGAAGAAGTAATAGGGCCCATTGGCGTCGTCGTCGGCGGCGAAATTTTGGTATTTCGCGACGTAAGAATCGATCTCGCCGTAGACCTCCCGAATGCGCTCCGGCGTCCAGTGCGGCGGTTCGAGCGGCGCTCCCAGCCGTATGCCGGCGTTCATACCCAATAGCCCCGCGTAAATCCGTTCGCGCACATTCATCGCCACAATCTCCTTTTCGCTTGCCGTGCCGCGTTTTTTCCAGGCATTGTGTTCTCATTATATCCAAAATTGCCCGCCTTGGAAATGCGAATTGGCGTATTTACTTTTAACCGCTTTCTTGATAAATTAAGAGCAAGGCGTGTCCTTTCGGCGAAACGGGAAATTCATGCGCAGGGGACACGCGCCCGAACCCAAGCCTTGGATCTTCAAAATCGATTTGGAGGAACACATGAAAAAACCAATAGCACTCGTTCTCGCCACCTTGATGATCGTCTCGATGGCAGCGTGCGGTTCGCCCAAGACGGAAACGCCCGCCCCCGAAGCCTCTGCTCCGGCCGAAGCCGAAGCCCCCGAAGCTGAAGCCGAAGCCCCTGAAGCCGAAGCGCCGGCCGAAGGCGCTGCCGCGGACAAGGTCTACAAAATCGCGCTTCTCGTGCCCTTCATCGGCGACCAGAGCTATTTCGACACGGTCAACATGGGTCGCCTCGCGGTCGAAGAGTATCCGAACGTCGAAACGACGCTGATCGAAATGACCGAAGACAAAGCCAAGTGGGAAGGCTACTACCTCGACGCCTGCGAAGGCGGCTACGATCTGATCATCGGCGGCAACAACGATGCCGAAGAATTTCTCTACGGCGCTGCCGAGCGCTATCCCGACCAGAAGTTCTTCAACTTCGACTACGTCAACCACGTCGATCTGCCGAACGTCTACGCCAACATGTACAACACGCCCGAGCTCGGCTATCTGACCGGCGCGCTGGCGTCGATGATCACGACGAGCGGCATGGAAAAAGCCAACCCCGACAAGAAGATCGGCGTCATCGTCGGCATGGACATCCCCGCGATGAACGACTTCGTCGGCGGCTTCTGTCAGGTGGCGGACGAAATGGGCGTCCAGGTCGTGATCGGCTACCCCGAGAGCTTCACCGACGCCGCCAAGGCGAAGGAAATCGCGCTGAACATGTACAACCAGGGCGTCGACGTCATCTGGCAGGTGGCCGGTGGTGCGGGCGCGGGCGTGTTTGAAGCCGCCGCCCAGGCCGGACGTTACGCCATCGGCGTCGATTCCGACCAGACGATCAGCTTTGCCGGACAGCCCGAACTCGCCAAGACCATCGTCACCTCGATGTACAAGGATTGCGGCAAAGCCGTCCAGCGCGCCGTCGACATGTTCATCGCGGGCGAATATCCGAGCGGCGTCGAAACCCTCGGCCTCGCGCAGGGCGGCGTCGGCCTGATCGAAAACGAACAGTACAAGACCATGGTGCCCCAGGACATCCGCGATCAGGTGCAGAGCGTGATCGACAAGGTCGCAAGCGGCCAGGTGCAGGTGCTCAGCGCGCTCCAGGATCCCGACGGTTGGGCCACCATGAAGGAAAAGGCCACCGCGCCCCATTGATCGTTTTTTCCTGAATATCGCGTAAACAGAGGGGCCGCTGCCCATTCGCGCACCGACCGATTTGCATGGCCGGGTCGGAAAGCAGCGGCCCCTTTCTGAAACGTTGGAAGGCGCTTTGCGGCTTTGTATCATCATGGCGGGCGATTGATCACGCGAATCAATTGTTGCGACTGCAAGGTTTCGGCCGCTTTGTCGCATCTGGCGATCGACAATCGCCTGCTCGGAACATGCGGGATTCAACCCTTGATTCGCATTCTCAATCGCCCGCGTACCAATCCCAGCATACGTTTTTCGAAACGAAAAGGAGGGTTTGATCTGGACGACGTCATTTTAAATCTGGAAAAGATCACGAAAGTCTACCACAACGGCGTCGTGGCCAACCGCGACATAACGGTCGATTTTCGAAAAGGCGAGATCCACTCGATCGTCGGGGAAAACGGCGCCGGAAAATCGACACTGATGAAGATCATTTTCGGCATCGAGGCACCCTCAGCCGGCACTGTCACCTACAAAGGGCAGCCCGTGCGCTTCCAGAGCTCGATGGACGCCATCGAAGCGGGCATCGGGATGGTGCACCAGCACTTCATGCTCATGCCTTCCTTCACGGTCGCGCAGAGCATCATCCTAGGGCTTGAACCGAAAAAAAGCGGCCTCTTCGTCGACATGAAGCAAGCCATTCACGACACGAGCGAGCTGGCGAAAAAATACAACTTCGACATCGACGTCACAAAGAAGATCGGCGATCTCCCCGTCAGCGCCAAGCAGAAGGTCGAGATCCTCAAGACGCTCTATCGCAAGGCCGACGTGATCATACTCGACGAGCCGACCTCGGTGCTGACGCCGCAGGAAACCGAAACGCTCTTCGAGGAACTGGCGAAATTCCGCGAAATGGGCCACACCATACTCTTCATCTCGCACAAACTCGGCGAGGTCAAGCAGATCTCCGACCGCATCACCGTCATGCGCGGCGGGGAGAGCGGCGGCACCTACCGCAACGAAGACGTCGACATCGCCATGCTGACAGAGTTGATCATCGGGCGCAAGCTCGTGTCGAGCTACGACGAGTCGAAGCGCGACATTTCGCCGCGCGAACAGGTCTTACGCGTCGAACACCTCGACATACGTAGCCGCGACAAGGCCGTTCTCGACGAGATCAGCTTCGCCGTCAATCGGGGCGAAATCCTCGGTGTGGCGGGTGTGCAGGGCAACGGACAGGACGAAATGGTACGCGCGATCGTGGGACTGAGCGACAGCCGCGCCGGTGGCAAAGTGAGCCTCAACGGTGCCGATGTCACGGATTTTTCGATCAAGAAGCGACGCAAAGCCGGACTGGCCTACATACCGGAAGACCGAATGTTAACCGGCACGGCGGGCGCGGCGTCGATCGCCGACAACATCATCTCGACCTACTTCGACCGCGATAGCCTCAACAAAGGCCCCCTGATGCACGGCAAAGCCATCCACGACGAGACGAAGCGCTTGATCGGGCAGTTTTCTATCAAGGCGGAAAGCCCCAAGCAGCGCATTTCGAGCCTTTCGGGCGGCAACATTCAAAAAGTCGTCGTCGCGCGCGAAACGAACACAAAGCCCCTGTGCATGATCGCCGAGCAACCGACGAACGGCATTGACATTGGTTCAAGTGAGTTCATCCACAAGCAGCTGATCGAGATGCGAAACGACAGCGCGGGGATACTCCTTGTCAGCGCCGACCTCGACGAAGTGATGAGCATGTCCGACCGCATCCTCGTGATGTACGCGGGCAAGGTCGTCGCCTACTTCAAGGACCTCAAAGGACTGACCCGCGCAAACCTGGGCAAATACATGCTGGGCCTCGAGACGCAAAGCCCCGCGGAATTGGAGGGCGCGCTCAATGACTAAAAAATGGAGCTTTGCGGACGAGAAGGTGTTCGAGGGCGTCAAGATCGTACTGTCGGTGCTGATCGCGCTGGCGATCGTGTTCGTCGTGCTGCTGTTTTTGTGCGACAGCCCCGTCTCGTCCTTTTTCACCATGCTGACAGCGCCCCTGACCAAGGTGCGTTACTTCGGCAACGTGCTCGAAGCGTCGGTGCCGATCATCTTTTCCGGGCTGGCCTGCTCGCTGCTCTTCCGCGCCGGCCTCTTCAACCTCGGCGTCGAGGGCATCTACTACATCTGCGGCGTCGTGTGCGCCAGCCTGGCCATCCAGAGCATCCCCAACCACATCGTCCATCCGATCATCTGCATCCTCGTCGCGGGTCTGGTCGGCGGCCTGATCATGTTGATCCCGGGCTTCCTCAAGGCCAAGTTCGACGCGAGCGAGCTGATCGTGTCGCTCATGCTCAACTCGATCCTGCTGGGTGTGGGGCTTTGGTTCATCAAGACCTTCATCCGCGCGACCGACTATTCGAGCGTGGCCTCCCCCCTCTTTCCGGCGTCGGCCAAACTCGCCCCACTGATCCCGACGACGCGCGTGTCGATCGGCATCATCCTGGCGCTTGTGGCCGTTCTCCTCGTGTACATTCTCATGTACCGCACCCGCCTGGGCTACCAGATCCGCATGACGGGCGACAACCCAAACTTCGCCCGCTATTCCGGCATGAACGCCTTTACGCTCTTCCTGCTCGTCCACTTTATGTCGGGCTTTTTGGGCGGCGTCGGCAGCTCGGTCGAGCTTCTGTCGATCTACACCCGCTTCTCCTGGATCGCCTTGCCCGGCCTGGGCTTCACGGGCGCGCTGATCGCCATGATGGGCAAAAACCACCCGGTCGGCATTCTCGTGTCGGCGGTCGGCATCAGCTACCTCAAGACGGGCGCCGAGATCATGTCGCGCAACACGAACGTCCCGGTCGAGATCATCTCGATCGTCGAGGCGACGCTCGTGCTGCTGATCTCGTCGCAGTACTTCCTCCGCAAACTGCGCGAACGGCAGCTTCTCAAAGACCGCCTCACGCCGGAAAAAGGAGGTGCCGCAGCGCATGGCTGATTTCGCTTCGCAGATCTTCAGCGCCGATTTCATCGCGACGATCATCCGCGTCTTTGTGCCGTTGATGTTCGCCGCCATGAGCGCCTACGTCGCATCGCTTTCCGGCATCCCGAACATCGCCGTCGAGGGCGTCATGCTGACGAGCGCGCTCGCCGCCGTGTTGGGCAGTTACTGGACGGGCAGCGCCTTCGGGGGACTCTTGTTCGCGGTCGCTTTCGGCCTCGTGATGGCGGGCGTCATGGCGGGCTTCACGCTCCGCCTCGGCACTTCGCCGATCCTGGTCGGCATCGCGCTGAACACCTTCGCGCTGTCCTTCACTGTCTTCGTGCTCTACATGGTGACGGGCAACAAGGGCACGAGCGCGTCGCTCGCGTCCAAAGTGCTGCCGATCATCACCATCCCCGGCCTGCAAAACGTCCCCGTGCTCGGGGCGATCCTCTCCGGCCACTACACGCTGACCTACGTCTGCTTCGCTTGCATGGCGCTCGTGGCCATTCTGGTCTACAAGACGCCTTTCGGCCTCCACATGAAGGCGAGCGGCCTCAATGAACACGCCGCCCGATCGGTCGGCATCGACGTCGGTCGGGTGCGGGTGATCTCGATCTTGCTCTCCTGCCTGCTGGCATCGCTGGGCGGCGCTTACATGACGATGGGCTACCTGTCGCTCTTCACGCGCAACATGATCGCTGGGCGCGGCTGGATCGGAATCGCGGCCCAGGCCATGGGGGGAAGCAATTTCCTCGGTGTGATCCTGACGACGTTGCTCTTTTCCCTCTTCCAGGCGTTTACGAACGCGTTTGCCATCTACAACCTGCCGAGCGAGCTGATCAACATCATTCCTTACGTCGGCGTATTCGTCGGCATCATCGCTTTCTCGGTCATCCGCTACACCAAGATCAAAAGGGGCAAAGCTAAATGATTGACATCCTATTCGACTGCGACACCGGCCACGACGACGCGATCGCACTGATGGTGGCGCTCGCCCACCCGGACGAGCTGAACCTTCTCGGCATCACGACGGTGGCGGGCAACACCTTTCTCGAAAATACGACGAGAAACACACTCAAGGTGCTGGGGCACCTCGGTTTCTCGGTGGACCTTGCCGCCGGTTACGACAAACCCATGCGCTACCCGATCGACGTCCAGCCCGCCGCCCACGGCGACAGTGGCATGGATGGCCCCGTGTTGGCCGATCCGGTCGCCCAACCGGTCGCGCAGCACGCCATCGAATTTTTGCGCGAGCGCATTCTGAGGAATCCGAAACCCGTCGTGATCGTCGCGGTCGGGCCGCTAACGAACATCGGCCTGCTGCTGCGGACCTATCCCGAGGTCAAGCAGAACATCGAAAAGATCTGCATCATGGGCGGTAGCCTCCACACCGGCAACACACTGCCCGCCGCCGAGTTCAACCTCTACCACGACCCCGACGCTGCGGCGATCGTATTCGAAAGCGGTCTGCCGATCGTCATGGCGGGGTTGGAAGTCTGCTACGCAGGCAGCATATTGTTCTCGGAATACGAGGCCTTCGCGAACGGCGGCAAGGCGTCGAAGCTCGTTTACGACATCCTGGAGTATTTCAGCAACTACTGCCGCGAACGCGACCTGACCTCGTCGCCCATTTTCGATATGACGACGGTGATCCAACTCCTGCATCCGGAGCTCTTCGAGACCGAGATGTTCCACATCGACATTGAAACCGAGGGCAAGTACTGCCGCGGTATGACGGTGGCCGACACGCGCTTCTTGCTGACACCCAAGCAGAAGAACGTCGAAGTGCTCATGGGCATCAAAGATCGCGACGCCTTCATCGGCGTGCTGAACGAGAGCCTGCGGCGCCTTGACGCGCGCTGCGTGTGAGCGGGCGGCTTCTGTTGAAACCACGGGCCAAAGGGTCATGCCACGCGCGATGCGCGCGTCCCCGGTGAGCGAACAAAAATGTGCAACTCCCGTTGAGGCTCCTCGCCTCAACCCCTTTGAAATCCCATTCATTCAGGGAGGATACAACATTGAAGATCGGTGTATATACCATCCAAAGTTCCATCGCGCGTCCCGAACAGCTCCAAAATGAAGGCTTTTTCGCGGCGATCGCGAACGCATTCGGCGGTGATTTCGAACGCTTGGAGCTCGACGCGTTTTTGAAGGAAGATTTTGGCCTCGTCTACATCGCGACTGGCGGCAGCGAGTCCGGCTTTCTCGAAGTCTACGACCGCCTTAAAGACCGCCCCATCTACATCCTGACGAGCGGCGAATCGAACTCCCTCGCCGCGTCGATGGAGATCCTCAGCTACCTGCGCGACCACGGCAGCCAGGGCGAAATCCTGCATGGCGACGCGGCTGAGGTCGGCGCGCGAATCGCCGCGCTCTACAAGGCCAACCGCGCGAAAAACGCTTTGCAAGGCATCCGCCTCGGCGTCGTCGGCAAGCCGTCCGACTGGCTGATCGCCAGCAGCTTTGACCGCAAAGCCCTCCAGACGAAGCTGGGCGCCGAGATCGTCGAGATCCCGATGGACGAGCTGCTCGCCGAAATCGAGAAAGGCGGATTCGCCCCCAACCCTTGGACGGACAAACTTTTGGCGGTGGGATACGACAAAGAAGAGGTCGAAAAGGCGCTCATCGTCTACGGCGCATTTCGCCGCCTCGTCGACAAATACGAGCTCGGCGGCGTGTCGGTGCGCTGCTTCGACCTGCTGAGTTCCGTGAAGACGACAGGTTGCCTTGGCCTCGCGATCCTCAACGCGGAGGGCATCTACGGCGGCTGCGAGGGCGACGTCCCTAGCCTCGTTTCGATGTGCATCCTCGGCGCGATCAGCGGCAAGCCTGTCTTCATGTGCAACCCCAGCCGCATCGACTCGAAAGCGCACGAGATCATATTCGCGCATTGCACGCTGCCCGTCAACATGCCTTTCGACATGCAGCTCACGACCCACTTCGAGTCGGGAATCGGCGTCGCGATCGCCGGCTCCATCTTGACGGGCGATTGCACAGTTTTCAAGACCTCGGGCGACCTTCAACGCCACATCGCCCTCAATGGACGCCTCCTTGAGAACCTGCGCGAGACCAATCTCTGCCGCACGCAGATCCGCGTCGAAGTGTCGGACACCAACTACTTCACGAAGACCCCCATCGCCAACCACCACATCGTCTGCACGGGCGACGAGACGGACGCGATCGAGGCGTTCTTCGAGCTTCTCGCGTAGAATCGACAGGAGCTTCTATGGTAGAACGGCTTTTCATCTCCCAAGACATTCTTGTTCCCACGGCGGTCGCAGCCATCCCCGCGACGATCGTGACGCCGAAGGGTCAGGCCGGCGAACGCTTTCCGTTGGCCGCTTACGCGCACGGTTTCGGAGGAAGTCGCGACGAAAACGGTGCCATCCCCCTGCTGGCGGAAGCGCTCGCGCAGAAGGGCATCGCCAGCATCCGGCTCGACTTCGCGGGCTGCGGCGAGAGCCGGGAGAGCGCCGAACGCAGCGCCCTGAGCGATATGGTGCACGACTTGCTCGCCTGCGTCGATCACGCAACCGCCCACTGTCCCGTCGATCCGCTCCGCCTGGGGCTGATCGGCAACAGCATGGGCGGGCGCGTCGTGCTCGAAGCCTTGAAAGTGCCGGGGCGCTCCTTCCGATCGGTTGCGCTGCTCGCACCCGCCGCAGAAACCGGCATTGCCGTGGGGCTTTTCGGCGGTTCAGCCGCTTACGAAGCTGCCCTCGCCTTGGCTGAGCAAAACGGCCATTACGACTACACTAGCATATTCGGCGCTGAAATGCGCCTGTCGCCCAAGTGGTTTCTCGAAATGCGCGATCTCGTACTCTATGACGAACGCGCCCGCTTCGACGGCGCCATGCGCGTGATCGTGGCGGAGGACGACGACGTACTTCTCCCCGCCATCGGCAAACACTGCGCGGCGCATTACGGCGCAGATATCGTCACGATCAGTGGCGGCGGCCACACCTTCGGCTTTTACACCGGCCAGGACGCGATCCGCGATCGCGCGATCGCCGCCGTCACGGAACACATGGCAAGCTACCTGTGAACAGAGGAATTTCATGAACGCAACACAAGCTGTCGCGGCGGCACGGCGCAACGCCTCCGCCATCCCCGCCTTTAACGTCCCCTACCTCCCCATGCTCGCGCCGATCGTCGAAGCGGTCGCCGACGAAGACGCGATCGCCATGGTGCAGGTCGCGCGCGTCGAATGGGAAAAATTCGGCGCGGTGAGCATTGAAGCCGTCGCCGCAGAATACCTGCGTTTCAAAAACGATCGCCATACGCTGCTCCACATGGATCACATCCCCGTCGTCGACGAGGATCAGCAGGCGGTCGATTACATGGCCTTGATCGAGCGCGCGATCGCTGCCGGCTACCAGTCGGTCATGGTCGACGCCTCGCGCCTCAACTTGCGCGACAACATCGACGCGACGCGTTCTGTCGTCGAGGTCGCGCATCGGGCCGGTCTCCCCTGCGAAGCCGAACTGGGGGCCGTCATGGGTCACGAAAGCGGTCCGCGCATGCCTTACGAAGAGATCTTCCAGAGCAAAAAGGGTTTCACCGACCTCGAAGAAGCGCGCACCTTTGTCGCGCAAAGCGGCTGTGATTGGCTGTCGGTCGCCTGCGGCAACATCCACGGCGCCGTCGCCGAGAGCACGCGCCACGAAAAAAAGCCGACCGCACGGCTCGACATCGCCCACATCGAAGCGCTTTCCGACGCGACGAATTGCCCACTCGTGCTGCACGGCGGGTCGGGCATCGATCCCACCTACATCCGACAGGCCATCCGCGCCGGGATCGCGAAGATCAACGTCGGCACCGAGATCCGCCAGGCCTACGAAAACGCGCTCGCACAAAACCCCGACGACCTCGACGGCGCGCGCGAAGCCGTCTACCGCAGCGTCAGGAGCGTCATCCACGACGCGCTGCGCGT
>JAVBLF010000121.1:0-17227 GCA_031553675.1 Eubacteriales bacterium
AAAGGCGGGCCCAGATGGCCAGGAAGCGCAATCCGCGCAAAATGGAGCTCGTCTGCCTCAAAAACCGCTACGGCCTGGGATCGTATGCGTGCAGCTTTGTCTACGACGCGCGATTCGACACCTTTGCCGAAGAGTAAGCCCAATGTAACAATTTCGGCCATTTAGCAAAATCGAAATGGGACGGCCCTGTGGTTTCTGTTGCCTCTTGACACCCGCAATGCCACTGGATTCCCAGAAACCGCAACCATCGGGCGATCGATAACGCCAAGCAAGCATGACAAACCGCAACGTTTCGCGAGGCCGTTTGCTGCATCGGGCGATTGATAATCGCCCCTACAGGCGCACAAACAAGGTTTTCGGGATGTAGGGGCGATTATCAATCGCCCGCGTACCATAAGGATCAGCCCATTTTTGCCTGAACAAAGTTCAACCCTTGATTGGCATTATCAATTGCCCGCTGCAACAAACGGCCTCTCGACACGTTGCGGTTCGCAGACACTTGATTCGCGCTATCGATCGCCCGATGCAGCCAAACGGATGAAACACTGCGCTTCGTAACCCTGATGCGAACGACTTCAGATACATCGACTTCGAGGAGGAGACACGTATGGGACGACAAAGGCTCTATGTCGAATTGATCGCGCACACGCCGCTGCCCGAAAGCGTCGTTGCGATGGGGGCGCGCCTGTGTTACAGCGGTGCCGACATCGCCGCCCTTTCGGAGACGAGCCAGCGAAACGATCAGAGCGTCTACCTCCAGAAACTGATCGACATGGGGCACCTGTCTCCCGTCGAGCACGTCAGCTATACCTTCGGCATCGAAGGCGTCAGCCGTGCATTGCTCGCCCAGATCACCCGCCATCGCATCGCGAGCTTTTCCGTGCAAAGCCAGCGTTACGTGACCCAGACCAAGGGGGAGTCGGACTTCCCCTACGTCGTGCCGCCCGCCGTCCTCGCCCTCGGCGAAGAAGCCGCCGCCCGCTACGACGAGCAGATGCGCCAGATCGCCGTGTGGTACGACGAATGGAACGAGGTGCTCGGACTCGAACGCAAAGAAGACGCCCGTTTCGTGCTGCCCAACGCCTGCGAAACGCGCTTGGTCGTCACGATGAACGCCCGTGAGTTGCTGCATTTCCTGCAAGTCCGCTCCTGTGAGCGCGCACAGTGGGAGATCCGCCGCCTGGCTTGGGCGATGCTCGCGCAGCTCTTGCGGGTTTCGCCGCAGCTTTTCTCGCTCGCCGGGCCAAACTGCACCCAGGGGGCTTGCGCCGAAGGCAAAATGTCCTGTGGCCGCGCTTTGGACATCAAGGCGCGCATGGATGAAATGAAAGCCCTCGTCGCCGCCCACCGCGACGATTCAGATTTTGCCCGCGTCGCCAGCGACTGGGCCACAAACGGTATCGATTAATCTCACCAACACCATCGAACGGAGTTTACGCACTTTGAAACAGCAAAACGACAACACGCGAGGCTCTCGCAACGGCAAGCAAGGGGGCGGCGCTCGCCCCGATGGCGACAAAAAAACGCCCGGCAAACGCAACTTTGGCGACAAAGAAGCCTACGGGAAAAGCAGCTTTAGCGACAAAGAAGCATCCGGCAAACGCCCATACGGCGACAGAGAAGCGCCCGGTAAGCGCCCATACGGCGACAGGGAAGTGCCTGGCAAACGCCCATACAGCGACAGGGAAGCATCTGCCAAACGCCCATACGGCGACAGAGAAGCGCCCGCCAAGCGCCCATACGGTGATAGGGAAGCATCTGCCAAGCGCCCAAACGGTGACAGGGAAGCATCTGGCAAACGCCAATACGGCGACAGAGAAGCGTACGGCAAACGCAGCTTTGGCGACAGAAAAGCACCCGACAATCGCAACTTTGGTGATAAAGAAGCGCCCGCCAAACGCCCATACGGCGACAGGGATGCGCCTAGCAGACGTCAGTACGGCGACAGAGAAGTACCCGCCCAGCGCCGCGATCAGAGGCCCGGCAGCCCTTCTGCCCAAGCGCCCCGTCAGGAAGCGCAGGGTTTTCGTGCGATGCACTCCGACGCCCCACGCCAGCTAGAAGACGCGATCGCCCATCGGATCGAGGAACTCGATCCGACGCCGCAAGGCAACTTTGAAGCGATCGGCAGCGACGACAACCAGCCTTTGCTCGTCTACGGCAGAAATCCGGTCAAAGAGGCGATCAAGAGCGGGCGCTCGATCGACAAGGTATTCATCGTCGATACCGGCAGCGAAGACGGCTCCTTGCGCGAGATCCTTCGTATGGCGCGCGAACGCAGCCTCGTGATCGCGCAGGTCAGCCGCGGCAAGCTCGATGCCATGACCCTTCCCTACGGCTATGGCGGCAAGCCCGCGCCCCACCAGGGGATCGTCGCGCAGATGCCGGCGGCTGAATACGTCGAACTCAGTGAGATCCTGCAATCAGCGCGCGACAAAGGCGAAGCGCCTTTTGTGCTCGTGCTCGATTCGATTCATGATCCGCACAACCTCGGCGCGATCATCCGCAGCGCCGAATGCGCAGGTGTACACGGCGTCGTCATCCCCAAGCGCCGCTCGGCCTCGATCACGGCGACCGTCGCCAAGGCAAGCGCCGGCGCGATCATGCACGTCAAGATCGCCCGTGTGCCCAATCTGTCGAGTTGCATCGAAACGCTGAAAGAGGCGGGCGTCTGGATCGCGGGGGCCGATATGGACGCACAGCCCATGTACGACGCGCCGCTGCAAGGCCCGCTCGCGATCATCATCGGTGGCGAAGACGCGGGATTGTCCCCGCTCGTCAAAAAACACTGCGATTACCTCGTGTCGATCCCGATGTTCGGCCAACTCAACTCGCTGAACGCCTCCAACGCCGCCGCCGTTCTGATCTACGAAAAGCGCCGCCAAGACCGCGCCTGATTGTCATGAAGCGCGTTCCGAAGGAGCACGACTGGCTGGTCGTCGACGGTTACAACGTGATCGGTGCCTGGCAGGACATGCGATCGCTGGCCGCCGATGACCTCGCCGACGCGCGCGACCAGCTGGCCGACCGTTTGCTCGACTATTGTGGGCACACAGGGCAAACGTTGGTGCTGGTCTTCGACGCCCACAACACGACGGAACCCCTTCGGCAGCGCGCGATGACCGAGGGCGGCGGACACCGGATCGTCTACACGAAGCGCGGCCAAACGGCTGACAACTACATCGAGCGCTTCGTCCGCGATCACCACGACGAGCCGATGACCGTTGCGTCGAGCGACGCTCTGGTGCAGGTCATGATCTTCGTCCATGCGGCGCGCATTTCGTCGCGCGAGCTCGAAAACGCCGTCGAACGCCAGCGCGATCGCCACAGCAGGCGGGAACGCGAACAATACGCGCAAAAGCAGGGCCTCGGTTCGGCACTCGGCAGCAAGGAGTTCGCGGCGCTCGATGCCCTTCGTTACGCTTCGAACCCCGAACCGCCCGCAGCGTCCGAACTGCCCCGGCAGACGCCAACCGAGCGAAAGCCCAAAGCACCCGATCCCGCGCCTGTGCAGCCAGCGTACATCAAACGGCCGGCCTACCCCGCCCCCAAAGCCAAGTCACCAAGCAAAATCCCCCGAAACAAGCGCAAAAGGTGAAGCATGCTGGAACACGATCTCCGACTCCTAGGCGATGAAGCCCTGATCGAAGCCATGCATAGCGGGAACGACGATGCCCAGGACGAGCTCTTCGACCGCTACAAAAACTTCGTGCGCTCCAAAGCCCGGAGTTATTTTCTGATCGGTGCCGACCGCGAAGACATCATCCAAGAGGGCATGATCGGCCTCTACAAGGCGATGCGCGACTTTCGCCCCGACAAACAGAACTCCTTTCGCGGCTTTGCCGAGCTTTGCATCACCCGCCAGATGATCACCGCGATCAAGTCGGCCACCCGACAAAAACATATACCACTCAACTCCTACATTTCGCTGAACAAGCCTGTCTACGACGAAGAAAACGAGCGCATGCTGATCGACATGATCTCGAGCGCCGACATCAACGATCCCGAAGAAATGCTGATCGGACAGGAAAATTACGAGCAGATCCGCAGCCAGATTTTCGGTAGCCTTTCGAAGTTCGAGGCCACCGTCCTGACGAGCTACCTCTCCGACCGCAGCTACCAGGAAATCGCCGACGAATTGGGCTGCGAAACGAAGGCCATCGACAACGCCCTGCAACGCATCAAGCGCAAGATCGAAAAACTCCCCAGCCAGAGCGAGGATTGAGATGTCCTATCTGCCCTTTGCCACGCCTCACTTTTTCGTTTATGACGCGATTGTGGCCGCTCTCACACTGATCGTCCTGTTCCTGATTCGCTGTTGGCGGAAAAAAGCGCCCGACCGCGAACTCTTCTCCCGCGAGCGGCTTCCGGTGACGCTTCCTTTTTTTCTGGCTGTCTTTCATTTGCTTCTCGCCATCGGCATGCGGATCAACGGCTTCATGTTCATTTCGCCCTATGAAGACCTGCATTTGCTAGAAGTTCTTTTCGATTACTTCCTGTTTTTTTCTTGGATCAGCAGCCTCGCCATGATCGTTCTATGTGTCGTCTTCCTGGCAAAAAAGCGCATGCGCCCGGTGTATGGGGAATGCGCTTTGGTCTTGCATCTGACGTTTTTGTTCTTGCCTTTCTACACCTTCATCTTCGTCATCGGCCCCATGGTATAAGCGAAAGCGCGGCAGTGATTCGCCGCGCTTTTTGGTGTCTGGTGAAAGGTGGGTGCTCACTCTGCATCGGTGTTGTAGGAGAGCTGGATGAAGATGACTTTGTCTTTTTTCATGCCATAGCACAAGGTATAGTATTCGCGCCATTCGTCTGCTTTGTTGAGGTGGGTCCAGCCGTATTCGATCACGTAGTCTTCCTTCATCGAGGACTTGACCTTGGGCGTAAAGATGCGCCCACCAATGAAGACGTCGGAACGTAGCCAGGATTGTTTCGCCTTTGGATTGAGCGCCGTGATGCCATAGAGCGCGGATTTTCCGCTGTTTGGGAAAGCGGCGAGCACTTGCTTTTTTGTCGCGCCGATCTTGATGCCGCGGATGGTGGGCAGTTTGAAGGAGGAAGAGAACCAGCTAGCGCCGAGCAGGGTGACGGGCTTGTAGTCCGTCATTTTGGACAGCGAGGGTGCCTTATCGTCCGATTCCAACCCGTTGATCAGGTCGTCGCCGAGATCGACGCGCATCGTCACATCGCCGACGAGCTTCTTGCCCTTCATGACTTCCATGGTGAGGGTGGTGTTGCCGGAGGCCTCTTCGTAGTACCACGAGTAGTAACTGGGATCGAGCAACTGTACATAGTCGATCAGGAGGCTGTTCTTTGCGTCGAGCGCCGCAACGTCCTTGTCCGAGAAAGGCTTGGGCTTGGCGGTCGCCCCGAAAGCGGTGGCCGATGCGCCCAGTAAACAGGCGATCGCCATGAGAAGGGCGAGCAAAATGGCAAACCGTTTTTGCGCAATTCGATTCATAAGTGGCTCCTTTCTGTGCGGTTTTGAAGGGAGTCGGGATCGGGAAATGGCGAGCGATGTGTGGGCGAGTGTACGCCAAGAAGAGCAGAATCTTCGACGATTTGTCTATTTCTGTATACTATTTTTATACCATACAAAGCCGATGAATGCGAGGCCTTTCTCGACATAGGCCGAAACAAAAAGGGCGCATGCGTCGCGGGAGCGGCGGATGCGCGGGAAAGTCGAGTTTTTTTGTCTCATTTTTTTTAAAAAAAAGGTGCGCCGCCGGAGGCGCGCGCGTCGGCATAGGTATAGAGAAGGATTCCGATGAGCACGATCCCGCCGCCGAGCAGCGTGGGAGAAGACACGCCTTCTCCAAAGAAGAGAAGCGCCCAGACCGCCGCGCCCAAAGGTTCGCCGAGGATCGCGACCGCGATCACGCTGGCCGGAAGGTACTTGAGTGCCCAATTCAAGAGGCTGTGGCCCGTCACCGTCACGCCGAGGGCGATGCCGAGGATGCAGAGCCAGATCCGGATGTCGGCAATGGCGAAGGAGACGCCGCGTAGCAACATATAAACGGCGATCACCGCCGCCGAGGTCAAGTAGAGCAGGCCCAAGTAACGCATGGTATCGACGCGCTGGCGCGCGCTCCGGCCGCAGAGAAAGTACATCGCGGCGAACATCGCGCCCATCAGTGCCAGCAGATCGCCGACAAGGGCGGTCTTGTCCGTCGAAAGGGACTGCGCGTCGCTCATCGCGATGATGAGTATGCCGACGGCCGCCACGCCCAGCGCCGCAATCGCGCTTTTGGCCGTGCGTTCCTTCAAAAAAATCCAAGCGCCGACGATCGAAAAGATCGGCTGGGTCGTCGTCAGCAGCACCGACGCAAACGTACTCGTCATGGTCAGTGACGGTATCCATAGCAAGTAATGGGTGGCCAGCAACAGCCCGGCCAGCATCGTCAGGCCGATGTCGCGCCGCGCAAATTTGGGTTTGGGCTCGCCCGACTTGCTCGGCCACAGGCCGATCGCCGCGCAGGCCAGGCCCGCGCCCAGCATGCGATAAAACGCAATCGCGGCGGGCGCAGCTCCGAGCAAGAGCCCGATTTTGATCAACGGACCCGATACCGTGATGATGACCACGGCGATCGCGACGGCCAGGTAGGCGCGTTGCCTTTCGTTCGTCATGCTTCATTCCTCGTTTCCCTATCCATTTGACCGCTATATTGTACCACAGAGGCGAAGCTCTTTCACCGACCAACGCGATTTTCACCCCCGAAAGCGCCTGTTCGCGAGGAAAAACAAGCGTCTGCCATGCTTGACGCTCTGTCGAAACTCATGTAGGATGATCGATACACCGATTCGAGCCGGGTTGCAGGTGCGCGCCCGGCGCCACCAAACAACCCCGATCGAGAAGGAGGACCGCATGGAATCGCAATGGCATCAATTGCCCGTAGCCGACGTCTACCAAGCCATTGGCAGCGGGAAAGAGGGACTCAGCGTCGCGGAAGCCAAAAAGCGCCTCGAAGAAAACGGCTTCAACGAATTGCGCGCCCTGCACAAAAAATCGCCCGTTGCCGTGTTCTTTTCGCAGTTTAAGGATTTCATGATCCTGATCCTGCTGGTCGCGGCACTGGTCAGCGCCTTCGTCGCGCACGAATACGTCGATTCGTTCGTTATCTTGATCCTGATCGTCGTCAACGCAATCATTGGAACCGTGCAGGAACTCAAGGCCGAACAGTCCCTCGAAGCGCTGCAAAAGATGTCGGCCCCGCGCGCCAAGGTGCTGCGCGACGGCAAAGAGACCGTCGTTCCGGCTCGCGAACTCGTCACGGGCGACGTCGTACTGCTCGACACCGGCGACTACGTGCCGGCCGACATCCGCCTGACTGCGTTTAACAGCCTCCAGATCCAGGAAGCTGCGTTGACCGGCGAATCCGTGCCCGTCGACAAAAGCGAGACTTTGCTTCCCGCCGATGCCGCGCTGGGCGATCGCGTCAACATGGCCTTCTCGTCCAGCTTGATCACCTACGGTCGCGGCCGTGGCATCGTCGTCGAAACCGGCATGGACACCGGGGTCGGCAAGATCGCCGCCATGATCCAGGAAGCCCCCGAGGTCCAGACGCCCATGCAAAAGCGCCTCGAAGTGCTCGGCAAAACGCTGGGCATCGCGGCGCTCGCGATTTGCGCCATCATGTTCGGCATCGGCCTGCTCTACAAAAAAGAGCCCCTCCACATGTTTATGTCGGCCGTCGCGCTTGCCGTCGCCGCCATTCCCGAGGGCTTGCCGGCCATCTCGACGATCGTGCTGGCCCTGGGCGTCCAGCGTATGGCCAAGCGAAACGCCATCGTCCGGACACTTCCCTCGGTCGAGACCTTGGGCAGCGCGACGGTCATCTGCTCGGACAAGACCGGCACGCTGACCCAAAACAGGATGACGGTCAAGCAATTTGCGATCCCGGGCGACGCCGAACCCCGCGCGATCGGCGAAGGCGGGAGCACCGACCTCGTGTATTGCGCCGTGCTGTGCAACGACAGCAAAGAGACCGAGAATGGACTCGTCGGCGACCCGACCGAGACAGCCCTCATCGATGCCGGCTCCCGTTACGGCGTCAAGAAGAGTGCGCTCGAGAGCCGCAAACCGCGCATCGAGGAGCTGCCCTTCGACTCGGATCGCAAGCTGATGACAACCGTCAACAAGGACGATGAGGACGGCAAGATCACCAGCTATACCAAGGGCGGCATGGACGAAGTTTTCGCACTCTGCGAAAGCATCCGCACCCCCGAAGGCGATCGCCCGATCACGCAGGCCGACAGGGACGCCTTTGCCGCGCTCAACCAGGGCATGGCGGGCAACGCCTTGCGCGTGCTGGCCTTTGCGTTGCGCGAGATCGACGCCCTTCCCGACGATCCGAAGACGCTCGAAAGCCATCTGACCTTCCTCGGCCTCATGGGCATGATCGACCCGCCGCGCGACGAGGCGAAGGACGCCGTCGCGAAGTGCCACACCGCGGGCATTACGCCCGTCATGATCACGGGCGACCACAAGCTGACCGCCACCGCCATCGCCAAGGAGCTCGACATCCTGCCCGAAGACGGCATCGTCATCACGGGCAAGGAACTTGAGGCCATGAGCGATGATGAGCTGCACGAGCGCGTCGAGACCATTTCGGTCTACGCCCGCGTGTCCCCCGAGCACAAGGTCCGCATCGTCGAAGCCTGGCAAAGCCGCGGCCACGTCGTCGCCATGACGGGCGACGGCGTCAACGACGCACCCGCCCTCAAGCACGCCGACATCGGCTGCTCCATGGGCGAGGGCGGCACCGACGTCGCCAAGGACGCCTCGAACCTGATCCTCGTGGACGACAACTTCGCGACCGTCGTCGCAGCCGTCGAAGAGGGCCGCCGCATTTACGACAACGTGCTCAAGGCCGTTTCTTTCTTGCTGAGCTGCAACGTCGGCGAGATCATCACGCTTTTCGTCGCGACCATGTTGAACTGGGCCGAACCGTTGCTGCCGATCCACATCCTGCTCGTCAACCTCGTCACGGACGGCCTGCCCGCTTTGGCGCTTGGCGTCGATCCCGCGGCGAAGAACATCATGACGCGCAAGGCGCAGAAACAGGAACAGATCTTCACGCGCGGCCTGATCTGGCGCATGTGTTACCAGGGCGTGATGGTGGGCGGCTTGACGCTGACGGCTTTCCTGACCGGCATGCCCTACGGCGAACAAACCGCCCAAACCATGGCCTTCGTCGTGCTGGCCATGAGCCAGATCACCCACAGCTTCAACGTCCGCTCGATCGACAAGTCGATCTTCGTCGAGCATCCTTTGCAGAACATGAAGCTGGTCGGCGCGGGTGCGCTGTCCTTTGTGATCGTGCTTTGCTGCACGCTCATCCCGGGGTTGAACGACGTTCTCGGTCTGGTGCGTTTGCCCGGCCATCTCGCGATGGAAGTGACACTGCTCGCTCTGGCGCCGATCGTCGTCGTCGAGATCATGAAGCTTCTGAAGATCAACACTTCGAAAGCCGAACGCAAGCTCCTCTAAGCCCAGCGCATCAAAAAAGTGCCGCATTGCGGCACTTTTTGCTTTCACAGCAGTTTGTTCGCCAGATCGCGGCTGGCTGCGAGCGCCTCTTGGTTGTCCGCGGCGGCGAGCTTGTCGCTGCCTCCCATCTTGACCGTGCCGACGAGTGTGGCGCGCTGGTCGTAGAGCCAATGCCCAAGGCCGCCCAAAATGCCGTCGAACTGCTTTTCGTAGGGCGGCGCGCCCCCGACGAGTATCGCGCCCGCCTTTCGCCCTTCGCGGATGGCGGAACCCTTCTGGAAGCGCATGTGCGCCCAGTAGCATTGGCAGCGATCGACGATCGCCTTGAGCGGTGCCGGAAAGCCGTAGAAGTTGACCGGCGTCGCGATCACAAAGCGATCCGCTTCGTCGATCAGGCGGTAGATCCGCTGCATCTCGTCGTCGATCGCGCAGCGCGGCGTCTCGGTTTTCCAGCAGGCGCGGCAGTCGACGCAGGAGCGCACCGGCGTCCGAAACGCGTCGATCCGTTCGACGTCTCCCGACCAAGTCTCCAGAAACGCGTCGAGCAAGGTGGCGGTGTGGCCGTGTTTCCGCGGCGATCCAAAGAGTATGAGCGCTTTCATGGTCAATCCCCCCTTTGCACCAGCATAGCAAATTGGGCCCCAAAAACAAAGGGAGGAAAAGAAAATGCTGGCCATGGGGCGCGAGCTATGCTTAAATAATAGGAGCTATGAAAAACATCGGCAATTTTGCCGTGCCATCGCATTGGAAGGAAGTGCACTATGCCGGAAGCAAGGCATTTGTTTACATCAGAATCCGTGACAGAGGGGCATCCGGATAAGGTCTGCGACCAGATCTCGGACGCCGTACTCGACGCTATACTCGAACAGGATCCAAACGCGCGCGTTGCCTGCGAAACGGCCGTGACGACAGGGATGGTTCTCGTCATGGGCGAGATCTCGACCGACTGCTATGTGGACATCCCCCCGCTCGTTCGCAGCGTGATCGGCGACATCGGCTACAAAGGCGCGGCGCTCGGCTTTGACGGCCAAACCTGCGCCGTTTTGACCAGCATCGACGCGCAGTCGCCCGACATCGCGATGGGCGTCGACAGGGCGCTCGAATACAAGCGCGGCGAGGCGAACGACGCTTTTGACACCGGCGCGGGCGATCAGGGCATGGTCTTCGGCTTTGCCTGCAACGAGACGGAATGCCTCATGCCGGCGCCGATCCACTACGCGCACAAACTCGCCCGCACGCTGGCGAGCGTTCGAAAGGACGGCAGCATCCCCTACTTGCGTCCCGACGGCAAAACACAGGTCACCGTCGAATACGACGGCACGCGCCCTGTGCGCATCGACACGGTCGTCGTTTCGACGCAACACGACGACGGCATCGACCACGATGTGATCGAGCGCGACGTGATCGACCGCGTGATCCGCGCGACGCTTCCCGCCGAACTCTTGCGCGACACGCGCTTTTTCATCAACCCGACCGGACGTTTCGTCGTCGGCGGCCCCCAGGGTGACAGTGGCCTGACCGGACGCAAGATCATCGTCGACAGCTACGGCGGCTATGCCCGCCACGGCGGCGGCGCCTTCTCGGGCAAGGATCCGACAAAGGTCGATCGCAGCGCCGCTTACGCCGCCCGTTACGCCGCGAAAAACATCGTCGCCGCCGGCCTCGCCGACCGCTGCGAGATCGAGATCGCCTACGCGATCGGCGTCGCGCGCCCCGTTTCGGTCTGGGTCGAAACCCTGGGCACGGGCAAGCTTTCCGACGCCGACCTTTCGAAGCTGCTGCAAAGCTGCCTCGACCTGCGCCCCGCTGCCTTGATCGAGCGCTTACAGCTTCGCCGCCCCATCTACCGCCAGGTCGCGAGCTATGGGCACTTCGGGCGGGACGATCTGAACTTGCCGTGGGAGCACCTGGATCTTGCGGAAGAACTCAAGAAAAACGCTTGATGTAGTGCACGAAGGCTCTGGATCAGGCGATGCGGGCGATTGATAACACCAATCAAAGGTTGAACTTTGTTCAGGCAAAAATGGGATGATCCTTATGGTACGCGGGCGATTGATAATCGCCCCTACATCCCGATTGTCTTGTTTCTGCGTCGGTAGGGGCGATTATCAATCGCCCGATGCAGCAAAACGGCCTTGCGATGCGTTAGGTTCGTAACCCTTGATTCGCATTATCAATCGCCTGTTGCAACCGAACGGCCTTTAACACACTGTATTTGCGGTTTGTAACCATGGTTGGCGTTTGATTCGCGCGCCGCGAAGAGGCGTGTGAACGGATAAAAGAATGGGATTCCAAAGGGTCTTGACCCTTTGGCGGGTCCAGGGCAGCGCCCTGGGGCGAGTCGCTCCAAAAGAACGTGAAAAGAGGAAACCGGTATGGATGCCAAGAGTGTTGAAAAGAAATGGCAGGCGAAGTGGGAAGAGAGCGGGCTGTACAAGTTCGACGCGTCGCGCCTGGACAAGAAGTTCTACATGCTGGAGATGTTTTCGTATCCCTCGGGGGCGAACCTTCACGTGGGGCACTGGTACAACTACGGCCCATCGGACACCTTTGCGCGCTTCAAGCGCATGCAGGGCTACAACGTCTTCCATCCCCAGGGCTTTGACGCGTTTGGGCTTCCGGCGGAGAACTACGCCATCAAGACGGGCATCCATCCGCAGGATTCGACGCTGAAGAACATCGCCACGATGGAAGCGCAGCTCAAGCGGATAGGCGCGACCTACGATTGGGATTACGAAGTGCGCACGTGCGGACCGGAGTATTACAAGTGGACGCAGTGGATTTTCTTGCAGCTCTACCACAAGGGCCTGGCTTACCGCAAAGAAGCGCCGGTCAACTGGTGCCCGAGCTGCAATACGGTCTTGGCGAACGAGCAGGTCGTCGGCGACGGCGAGTGTGAGCGCTGCGGTTCGATCGTGACGCGAAAGAACCTCACGCAGTGGTTTTTCAAGATCACGGATTACGCGGAAGAACTGCTGCAAGACCTC
This sequence comes from Eubacteriales bacterium, assembly GCA_031553675.1. GTDB lineage: Bacteria > Bacillota > Clostridia > Christensenellales > CALWSW01 > JAVBLF01. The sequence continues at coordinate 12,478 of JAVBLF010000121.1, forward strand.
GACAAAATCGACTGGCCGGAAAAGACCAAGGCCATGCAGCGCAACTGGATCGGCAAGTCGGTCGGCGGCGAAGTGACCTTCTCGATGGAAGGCACGGGCGAGCCGTTCACGGTGTTCACGACGCGCGCCGATACGCTTTATGGCTGCACCTACGTCGTGTTTGCGCCGGAGCATCCCATGGTCGAGCGCATCACGACGCCCGAACAAAAGGCCGACATCGAGGCTTACCAGCAGTACGCGGCGGCGGCGACCGAGATCGACCGCCTCTCGACGACGCGCGAAAAGACAGGCGCGTTCACCGGCGCCTACGCGATCAACCCGATCAACGGGCGCAAAGTGCCGGTTTACGTCGCGGATTACGTGCTTTTTAGCTATGGCACGGGCATCGTGATGGCGGTGCCGGGGCATGACGAGCGCGACTTTGCGTTCGCGACCAAGTACGGCCTTCCGATCGAGCGCGTCATCGCGAGCGCCGACGGCTCACCAGACGATCTGCCCTATGTCGAAAACGGCGTACTGGTCAACAGCGGCGACTGCGACGGCCTTTCGACCGAAGAAGGCAAACGCGCCGTGCTGGAGCGGCTGGCCGGACAGGACTTGGGTGGTTTCAAGATCAATTATCGCCTGCGTGACTGGCTGATCTCCCGCCAGCGCTACTGGGGCGCGCCCATCCCGATCGTGCACTGCGCACTTTGCGGTGAAGTGCCGGTGCCCGAAAGCGATCTGCCCGTGCTGCTGCCTTACGACGTGGACTTCACGCCCGACGGCCAATCGCCGCTGCGCAAAAGTGAGGATTTTCTCCACACGACCTGCCCGAGCTGCGGCGGCCCCGCCCACCGCGACGTCGATACGATGGATACCTTCGTCTGTTCGAGCTGGTATTTCCTGCGCTACCCCGACGCCAACGACGACGATCAGGCTTTCGACAAATCGCGGATCGATGCCATGCTGCCGGTCGACTGCTACGTCGGCGGTGCCGAGCACGCCTGCCTGCATCTGCTCTACGCGCGCTTTTTTGTCAAGGCGCTGCGCGACATGGGCTACCTGAGCTTCGACGAACCCTTCCTGCGTCTGGTACACCAGGGCGTCATCCTGGGGCCAGACGGCAACAAGATGAGCAAGAGCCGCGGCAATGTCATCAGCCCGGACGATTTGATCCAGAAGTTCGGTTCGGACGCCTTCCGCATGTACTTGGAGTTTGGCTTCAGCTACATCGAGGGCGGCGCTTGGAACGACGACGGCCTCAAGGCGGTGGCGCGCTACCTCGACCGCGCGGCCCGCATGGTCGAGCGCGCAAAAGAGCTGCGCGGCGCCAAAAACGGCAGCGAATCGGGCGACAAAGAGCTGAACCTGGTGCGCCACGCCAGCATCCAAGCGATCTCGACCGACGTCGAGCGCTTCAGCTTCAACACAGCGATCGCCCGCCTCATGGAGCTGACGAACGCCGCGTACAAGTACATGGAAAACGGCGCCGTTGACGGGAAGCTGCTCAACGACGTCGCGAAAGACTTTTTGCTGTTGCTGGCGCCGTTTGCGCCGCACACCGCCGAAGAACTCTGGGAGTCGATGGGCGGCCCCTACTCGATCTTCCAGCAGCCCTGGCCGACCTTCGATCCGAACGCATTGGTGCGCGACGAGATTGAATACGGCATCCAAGTCAACGGCAAGATCCGAAGCCGCATCTCCCTTGCCGCCAACCTCGACGCCGATGCCGTCCGCGCCGCCGCCCTCGCCGATCCCGCCGTCGCTGCGCAGGTCGAGGGGAAGGCCATCGCAAAGGTCATTGTCATCAAGAACATCATCAACATCGTGGTGAAGTAGCGAGGCGTGGGTTTTCTCTACTTTTCTTATAAGAAAAGTAGAGAAAGAACTTTAACAGCCTTCGGCCCCTGAAAAGCCCGCCACGATCATGGCGGGCTTTTCAATTTCTTGCTGTACAAAACGAGTCGCACGAAAGTTTGTTGATTGGGGATTCTAAAGGATCCATGACCCTTTGGTCGGGGACTTCTTCCCCCAAAAACGTCCTAATCGAGATCCCCCGACTCCGGAGCGCTGGCGGGGTCGTCCTTCGAGGGCGTGAAGCTTTCGGTGCGCTTTGCGCGGACGACACTCGCGGCGGTCTGGTAGGGCTCGGTGCCGTGGCCGGATTCGGGTGCGCGACCGGGGGCGTCCTTGCGGCGGCCTTCTTCGGGGTCTTTGCGGGGTGCTTTGGGGCGCATGAGGGTTTCCTCCTTTGCCAGATTGTCGTAAACGTCGAGCAGATAGCCGGCGGTCAGCTTTTCGACGGCGCTGAGCGTGCTGCCGAGGATGGAAGTCAAGCGCCTGTCGCGCGCGGCGCCGGCAAAGCAAAACGTCGCCATCTCGAGCGCGTGGAGGCCATGCCGGACGTAGCTGGCTGGATCGTCGCAGTGGGGGGCGTCGCACTTGGCGCGCTGTTTCGAGAGCGGGGAATAGCGTTTGAGCAGGTAGCGATCGACGATGTCGCCCGCGACCAGCATGCGGAGCGGCGAGATCGTCGGGGTTGAGGCGCGTTGAAGGACGAAGAGGGCCACGCCGAGATAGCGCAAGCCGAGATCGTCCTCGTCCGACGCGAAACAGCAGCGTGCCGAATCGTCGTACTTCGTCATGGCGCGGGGGGCGCTCGAAGGCGTGATGCGGAGTTCGCCGTCGTAGATGGCTTCTTCGGCTTGGGAGAAGCCTTCTGCGATGGCGGGCATGCGTTCGAGAAAAAAAGTCGCGGCTTCGGGATGGCCGTCGCGCCGGAGGATTCCAAGGGCGCTGCGGGTGATGCGCTCGTGGAGTCCGGCGTCGAGCGGCGACAGACCTTTTGCCAGCGACACGGCCGTTCGAAGGCAGTCGGCCTTCTGTTTCTTGCTTTCGTTCATCGGCGATCATCCTTTGGTCAGGTCGTTGTCGAATGGGCATTGCTCACTCTATTTTTCGCAAGCGCAGGGAAAGTATGCGCCTTGGGAGGTCCTATGATCAGCGATATGCACGTTCACAGTTCGTTTTCGGCGGACAGCAACGAAGACATGGCGCAAACGCTCGCCGTTGCGCAGGCGCTCGGCATGAAGGAGATCTGCTTTACCGATCATTACGACTGGGATTTTCCCTTGGGGCGGAATTGGGTGTGTGACCTGGACGGCATCCAGGCGGAGACGGCGCGCCTGAATGCGGTGCAGGACGATGTGCGCGTCGCGTTTGGCGTCGAGATGGGCGTGCGGCTGGAGCCGGGCGTCATCGCGGAGTCGGAGCGCATACTCTCGGCGTATCCCTTCGACAACGTCGTCGCGTCGGTGCATTTGGTGCAGGGCGTCGATCCCTATTTTCCGGACTATTTCGACGGGCTCACGCGGCAGGAAGGCTTTTCGCGCTACGTCGAAACGCTCTACGCGTGCTTGCGGCAGACGGATTTTTACACGATCGCGGGCCACATCGACTATCCGAGCAAAGGTTGCCCCTACGACGACAAGCGCTTTCGCTACGAGGACGCGCCTGACGTGCTCGACGCGCTCTTTCGGCTCGTGATCGAAAAGGGCAAGGCGATCGAGATCAACACATCGGTGCTGAAAAAGCTGGGCGGGCAAAGCCAGGATATGGCGATCTACAAGCGCTATGTCGAGCTGGGCGGCGAATACGTCAGCTTCGGATCGGACGCCCACAAAAAAGGGGATCTGGGCTTTCGCTTTGCCGAAGCGGTGGAATTTGCGCGCGCGGCCGGCATCCGTTACTATGCGACCTTCGAAGCCATGCGCCCCATCCTGCACCGCCTGTGAGGGTGTGGTTGACAGAAAGAACCAAGCGGATTTTGCGTGAATTGATCGTCGATTTGTGCTTTAATAGAGATGCGTGCATGAATTGAACTTTTCATGACGGCCATCCGTCGGACCGAATGGCGCCGACAGCGAAAAGGAGCGAAACAGACATTGCAGCAAACCCAAGCGACGAAACAGAGCGAAACGGCGCGCTTCACCCAGCGCGCGGCCGCACTCTTGTTGGCGCTATCGATGGCGCTTTTGACCGGCTGCGCCAAAGAGACCAATGCCGAAGAAACGCCCAGCGCCACGCCCATCAGCACACCGAGCGCGACCGCATCCGCGTCGGCCGGCAACGATTTGCCGAGCCCGACACCCGAGGTGCCCGCCGAGCCAGCCAAGATCCTCGACGCGCGTGAAATCAACGACGACGTGGTCGGTTGGATTCAGATCGACAACACCCGCATCGACTATCCGGTGCTGAAGACGACGGACAACGAGTTTTACATCGACCACGACATCGAGAAGAAGGATTCCAAGAGCGGCGCGATCTTCATGGATCTGCGGAACGTCGACCCGACGCAGCAGCGCCACATCATCCTCTACGGGCATAACATGAAAAACGGAACGATGTTCCACGACCTGAACAGTTTCAAGAACAAAGACTTTTTTGAGAACAACAAACGCATAACCGTCTGGCTCTTCGGTGAGGAACGCGAATACGAAGTTATCGGCGAATACGTGTTGAGCGTCGAGATCAACTTCATCCGCACCGATTTCCCGACGGATGACGAGTTTGTCACCTTCATGACCGAGCTTCAGAAGAACAACAAGTTCAAGACCGGCTACAAGCCCGATCCCAAGGACGAAATCCTGACGCTGAGCACCTGCACCTACGAGTTTGACGACATGCGCAACGTCGTGCAAGCGCGCCGCGTCAAGTGACGAAAGGCCACCCCATGCAACACCGTCGATTCTGGGCGCGATTCACCCTG
>JAVBLF010000079.1:0-54828 GCA_031553675.1 Eubacteriales bacterium
CGGCTTCTACCAGGGCGATGGCCTCATCAAGTACCGCATCGAAAGCGAGACGATGGGCATCCTCATCGGCCACCGCGGTGAAACGCTCGACGCCATGCAATACCTGACCAGCCTCGTCGTCAACCGCGGCCAGGAAAGCTACCGCCGCGTCACGCTCGACACCGAGAACTATCGCAGCAAACGCGAAGAAACCCTCATGCGCCTCGCGCGCAAGATCGCTTCCCAGGTCAAAGCCACCGGCCAACCTGTGCCGCTCGAACCCATGAACCCCTACGAGCGCCGCGTCCTGCACGCCGCCCTCCAGCGCAACCCCTACGTCGAGACTTACAGCGAGGGCGAAGAGCCCAACCGCCACGTCGTCGTGGCACCGAAGAAGCGGTAAATGGGATTTTTTCTTCTACTTTTTTTGTAAAAAAAGTAGCAAAAAAACTTCTGTAGGCCTTCGGGCCCCCGGCATGGTCGGCTCAACACCGACCATGCCGTCGGGAGGCGTTTCGATACCGAAGCGTTGCAATGGTGGATGCCCTGTTTTCGATCAAACTCAAGCGCTGCTGGGTATGATACCAAGTTTTGGATCCAAATATACATCTTCCCAATGGGGATTCTTAAGGGTCCCTGACCCTTAAGCCAGGGTTTTAGGGGCTGGAAGCCCCTAACGTCCCCCAAGTGCCGAAGACGGCACCTTTGATCAAATCAAGATCTTCCCAATGGGGATTCTTAAGGGTCCCTGACCCTTAAGCCGGGGTTCTAGGGGCTGGAAGCCCCTAACGTCTCCCAAGTGCCGAAGACGGCACTTTTTTCGAATGAAGGAGCGTGAGGCTGTGAACGACACGATTTATGCGCTGTCGACGCCGCCGGGAAACGGCGTGGCCGTGATCCGCGTGAGCGGAGGGCGCGCGGAAGAGGCGATGCGCGCCTGCTTTTCGCGGCGGGGCGCGATCGAGAGTCATGTGCTGTATTACGGGGCGTTTCGGCATCCGGTGACGGGCGAGACGCTCGACGAGGGGATGGCCGTCCTCATGCGCGCGCCGCGGAGCTATACGGCGGAGGACTGCGCGGAGTTCCACTGCCACGGATCGCCTTTGGTGCTTTCGCGCGTCATGGCGGCGCTGGCCTCGATCGGCTTGCGCCAAGCCGAGCCGGGGGAATTCACGCGGAGGGCTTTCGAAAACGCGCGGCTCGACTTGAGCCAAGCCGAGGCGGTCATGGACCTGATCCACGCGACGGCTGAGGCGTCCGCGAAAAGCGCGTTGGAACAGCTCCAAGGCGCGATGGCAAAGACCGTCACAGCGTTGCAGGACAAGCTGACCGATGCAATCGCACAGCTCGAAGCGGCGATCGACTATCCCGAGGAAGACTGGGAAGGCGAGATCGCCGAGGGGGTCGGAGAGAAAGTGCGGGCGATACGCGCGGAGATCGAGACGCTGCTCTCGGGCGGCGCGCAGGGCAAGATCGTGCGCGAAGGGCTTGGTGTGGCGCTCGTCGGCAGGCCGAACGCCGGAAAATCGACACTGCTCAACGCGCTATTGGGCCAGGACCGCGCCATCGTGACCGACATTCCCGGTACGACCCGCGACGTGATCGAAGAGGGCATCGTCGTTAAGGGTTTGCTTGTGCGACTGATCGACACGGCGGGCTTGCGGGAAAGCGAGGAAACGGTCGAGCGTCTGGGCGTCGAACGGACGCGCAAGGCGATCGAGAGCGCAGATTTGCTGCTCTTTGTGATCGACGGCGCCGAAGGCATGACGCCGGAAGATCGGGCGATCTGGGAAGAAATTGGGGACAAACCGGCGATCTGCCTTGTGAACAAAGGGGATAAGCCGCTCTTGGTGGACGAAGAAGCGCTGGCCAAGGCGCTGGGTGTGCCCGTCGTCGTGACGGGCTTCGGCGTCGGGCTGGAGGACTTGAAAACGGCGATCTTCGCGCACTTTTCGTCCCTGGCACCGGTCGCCAAACCGCCGGTGCTCGTCAGCAACCGCCGCCACCTCGACGCCCTCGCGGACGCGCGGGACGCGATCGACTGCGCGATGGACGCCCTGCCCCTCGGCGACATGGACTGTGTGAGCATCGACCTCCGAAGGGCATGGCAGGCGCTCGGGTCGATCACGGGATTGACAGCGGAAGAGAGAATCGTCGATCGGATCTTTTCGACATTTTGTTTGGGTAAATAATTCCCTGGGAAATGGGGCCATTGTATGGAGAAACAAGGATTTTTTGCGGGTCGTTTCGATGTGATCGTCGTCGGCGCGGGGCACGCAGGCTGTGAAGCCGCGCTCGCCACCGCGCGGATGGGACATGAAACGCTCTGTTTGACCATGAACCTCGACAGCATCGCGCTCATGGCGTGCAACCCCTCGATCGGCGGAACGAGCAAGGGACATTTGGTGCGCGAGATCGACGCGCTCGGCGGCGAGATGGGATTGGCGGCCGACGACTGCTTTCTGCAAAGCAAGATGCTGAACACGGGGAAGGGGCCTGCTGTGCACTCGCTGCGCGTCCAGGCCGACAAACGGCGCTACCACGAGCGCATGAAGCGCGCGATGGAGAGTCAGGAGGGGCTTTGGCTCCGGCAGGGCGAAGTCGCCCGGATCGATGTGTCGGATGGGCACGTGACGGGCGTGACGATGGCGAGCGGCGCGTTTTACGCATGCAAGGCCGTGATCGTCGCGACAGGGGTTTACCTGAAAAGCCGCGTGATCATCGGGGAGCATTCGGTGGACAGCGGGCCGAGTGGGCTCTTTCCGGCGAACAGCTTGACGGAATCGCTCCTTGCGCTGGGTTTTGCGATCCGGCGTTTTAAGACCGGCACGCCTGCGCGGATCAACGCGCGTTCGATCGACTACGACAAGACGATCCCGCAGAGCGGAGACGCGATCGTGACGCCCTTTTCCTTTGTGAACGATGGGGGCGATTTGAGCGCGCGGGAGCAGTCGCTCTGCTACCTCACCTACACGAACGAGAAGACGCACGCCATCATCCGCGCCAACCTCGACCGCGCCCCGATGTACAGCGGAAAAATACTTGGAACGGGCGCGCGCTACTGCCCGTCGATCGAGGACAAAGTTGTTCGCTTTGCCGAGAAGGACAGGCACCAGCTCTTCTTAGAGCCGGAAGGCGCCAGTACGGGCGAAGTCTATGTGCAGGGTTTGTCGACGTCGTTGCCGGAAGATGTACAAGAGGCGTTTTTGCGGACGATCGTGGGTTTGGAGCGTGTGGAGATCATGCGCTACGCTTACGCGATCGAATACGACTGCATCGACGCGACGGCGTTGGAATTGACGCTCGAGAGCAAGGCCGTCAAAGGGCTCTTTTTTGCCGGACAGATCAACGGTTCGAGCGGCTACGAAGAGGCGGCGGCCCAGGGTTTGATCGCGGGCATGAACGCGGCGCTCGGATTGCGGGGGGAAGAGGCGGTCGTGATCGACCGTTCGCAGGGCTATATCGGCGTGCTGATCGACGATTTGGTGACGAAGGGAACGGACGAGCCTTACCGCATGATGACGAGCCGCGCGGAGTACCGGCTTTTGCTGCGGCAGGACAACGCCGACGAGAGATTGACGGCGATCGGCTATGCGGCGGGGCTGGCGAGTGGGAAACGTTATGCACGAATGGTGGATAAGTACGCGCAAGTCGATGCGGCGATCGCGCGGATGAAGAAGACGGGGCCGGTATACGCCAAGATGATCGAGGTTTTGGCGCAAAGGGGCGAGGAAAAGCCCGCGACAGGCGTCAAGCTCTTCGACCTCTTGAAGCGGCCCGCGCTCGGCTTTGCCGACGTGGCGGCTTGTGATCCCGAGGCGCTGCGCTACGATACCGACGTCGAGGAGCAGATCCGGATTCGGGCGCGCTACGAGGGCTACATCAAAAAGCAGGCCGACGATGTCGCCCGCTTCAAGCACTTGGAAGAGCGCGTTTTGCCGGATGATCTCGATTACATGGCGGTGTCGGCCCTGCGCATCGAGGCACGGCAAAAGCTGGCAGCCAGGCGACCGCGTTCCCTGGGGCAGGCATCGCGCATCGCCGGGGTGTCGCCCGCCGACATCATGGTGCTCATGGTGCTGCTCGACAAGCGAAAACGCGAGGAGGCCCGCGATGGAAGCAAGTGAACGCGGTTTGTTTTTCGAAAGCCTGGAAGGGGCGCTTTCGTCGCTGGGTTGGGAGACGGACGGCGAGGTTTTGCGCAAATGCGGCGTGTATTACGACCTGTTGATCGACTGGAACGCGCGCATGAATTTGACGCGCATCGAGGACGCCAAGGACGCTGCCGAGAAGCATTTTGCGGATTCGCTTTTGCCCCTTTGCTTCGGCTTGCTGCCGGAAGGGGCGAGCGCGATCGACGTCGGAACGGGCGCCGGTTTTCCGGGGGTCGTTTTGGCGATCGTTCGGCCGGATTTGCGCATGACCCTGCTCGATTCGCTGCAAAAGAGGCTGGGCTTTTTGCGTGAGCTTTGCGATGCGGTCGGCGTACAGGCCGATTTCGTGCACGCCCGTGCCGAGGATGGCGGGCGCGACCCGGCGCTTCGGGGGCGTTTCGATCTGGCTTTGTCGCGCGCCCTCGCTCCGGCGCCGGTGCTGATGGAGCTCGTTTTGCCCTTCCTGAAGCGCGGCGGTTCCGCGCTCTGCTACAAGGGCGGCGGCGCGAAAGAGGAATTCGAGGGCGCAAAAAAAGCCCTCCTACGCCTCAACGGGAAGCTCGACGCGATTCGGGAGAAAAGCTGCGCCTGGGGTGAGCGCTCGATCGTCGTCGTTAAGCAGGCCGATCTCGTGCCGAAAGCCTACCCGAGGCGGGCGGGCATGCCGAGCAAAGACCCGCTTTGAACGAACGATGCGATTCCAAAGCAAAACCGCCCGATTCCGGACGGTTTTTTTGTATGGCGGGGGATCGGGATCGTCAGAAGACGCCCTTCATCATGGTCAACAGGAAGTTCGATCGGTAGAAGAATTCGGCGTAGCGGGATTCGGAGATCAGTTGGTTGGCCATGAGGTTGAGCGCGGCGTTTTCGCCCTGTTGGCTCAGCACGATCAAGATCAGCGGCACGGCCATGAAGATCACAAAGAGCAGGAAAAAACCGTTGAGTAGGCCGAAGATCGCCCCGATCGGCGCGTCGGCGCGGCGCAGCACGGGTAGGTGTACGACGTTGTCATAGCCTTTGATCAGAAACTCGAGCAGCAGACGGATCGCGACGAAGGCGATCACGAAGGCGATCACGTGGATGCTGAACGCGACGACGGTCTGCGTGATCGTGCTGCCGACGCTACGGGTGGTTTCGGTGACGAAGACTTGGCTGACGAGGTTTTGTTCGACCAGGCTTTCGACGGGGAAGGGCGTCGTGATGTTCGCAACGATGTCGGAGAGCTGCGTCGGGGAGAGCTGCGCGACGTCCATCTTGGCCAGTTCGGCGCCGTGAACGAACTCCGACCCCTCGATGTAGTAGAGCATGGCGCTGGTCAGGCGCTCCGTGTTTTGCAGCAGCGCGGCGATCGGATTCGCGATCCAAAGAGCCAGCAGCCACGACAAAAAGAAGCTCGACACACCGAGCGCACTGCGCAAAAAGCCCTGGTAAAAGCCGAGCAGGCCCAGCGTTACGAGGATTGCGACGACAAAGATGTCGAGGGGGTTCAACGATCGACCGCCTCCTTTTCGGGGCGAATGGGTTCGCACTTGGTATCATATGCGAAGCTTGGACAATTTAGCACAGGTCATTTTGTATCGACCGTCAAGAGCACGGCGGACTGATCATTTCGCAGCAGGATCCGGCCATCGGGAATTTTGCTGGCCTCGGTCGCGGCAAAATCGAGCGGATAGGTTTTCGTTACCGCGCCACTTTCGCCATATATATAGATCGTGCCATCGGCGATCGCGACGACTTTCCCGCCGATCAGGAAGGCGCCGAGAAGCTTGGCAGGCAGCCGAAGGTTGAGGTCGTGGGACGATTCCGGCAGCGTCAGGAGGATCGCGGCGCTCGGGGCTGCGCTGTCTCGGGCGCGGCGGGGACGGATCAAAAAGGCGTTTGTGGTGGTCGTTTCGGCGTGATCGAGGGTTTCCCATCCGTAGATCAGGCGGCGGGCTTCTTCCTTGCCGCTGGAGGCAAAGGCGTGCAGCGCGTTTGTGCCCGACGCGTAGAACATGTTGGCGGCCGGATAGATCGATTCGATGATCTCGCCTTCGACGCTCATGTCTCCGGTCACGGCGTCGCCGCCCGAAAAGGTGCGGATGCGCGACGCGATCGATCCCGATTCGGTGTTGACCGTCATAACCCAGAGCTGATCGACGCCAAAATAGCTATAGTTGAGCACGTTGGCATGCTCAAAGGTGAGCGGTTCGAGCTGGGCGCCGTCCTTGCTGATCAGTGAGATCGCCTCGTCGCCCCCCGGTGTGACGCGGTGGACCGCGATGTAGGTGCTGCCGCAACGCACCGACACAATGCGGCTGGACGTGAACTCGATCAGGTCGAAGAGGGCGTTTCCGTTGTAGTCGATCGCCTGGACGACGCGATCGTTGTAGATGGCGATGAGGTTGTCCGAGCAGCTGACCGAAAAGTTGCTGTCGCGCAGTTCCATCGACCAAAGCGCCTTGTCGGTCTTCAGGTTGTCGAAGTGCAGCAGATTGCCTTCGACGTAGACGACGCCGTTTTGCGAAAAGGCGTAGGAAGAAGCGGCGACGATCGGGACGTTCGTGAGCTGGACGGGGCTGGCGGACCCGCGCATGACCGCGAGCACAACCCCAGCGATCACGACCAAAAGCAACGCGATCACGACGATACGCGCGCGCAGATTGAGTTGGCGTCTGACGGTTTTCGACGACAAAGAAGCCCCTCCCATTTCGTTCGATCTAGGTTACCGATCAAAGCTTGTTCTATTTTATATGACAAATGCATGAAATGCAACGCCCGGCGTTTTACCGGTCGGGGAAAGCGCGTTTTGACACTGCCCCCGCTGTGGGTTAGAATGGAAAATACCAAGTGCCGCGCATCGATGCGTGCGCGAAATGCATGCCTCCTGTGGGGCGGGAAGAGGGACAACATGAATCAGACCGGCGGGGCATCCGCGATCCATTTCATCGTCAATCCCTGGGCGGGCAAGCGCACAGCGCCCGTCGAAGACGCGATCCTCCGCTATGCCGAAGCGAACAATCTGCGCTGGCAGATCGACGTCGCGCGCGAAAAGTATAGCTTGAAGCAGACGACGCAAAAGGCCATCGAGGCCGGCGCGATCTGCGTCGTGTCGGTCGGCGGCGACGGCACGCTCAACGACGTCTCGGGCGTCGTGATGGGAAGCGGAGTGCCGCTCGGTATTTTGCCCTGCGGAACGGGGAACGATTTCATCAAGAGCGTGGGCATTCCGACCGACCTGACCCGAGCGCTCGACGTGATCCGCGCCCAGCACCGACGCGCCGTCGATATGGGCAGCGTCAACGGCGTTCCCTTCATCAACATCGCGGGAGCGGGCTTCGACGCCGACGTCGATATCTATATCAAACGCTATAAAGGCATGGGGCTCTCGGGGCTGCCGGCCTACCTTGCAGCGACGCTGCAAGCCGTCGCCGCGTATGACACCCATGAGGCGCGCGTCGAGTTCCGCGGTGTGGAAGCCATTCCCGGCACGGTGGAGCAGCCCTTTTTGACCGGCTTGAAGTGCGAGGGTGACGCGCTTGTCGGAGACCTTCGCATGCTGCTGATCGCCGCCTGCAACGGCCGGCATTTCGGCGGCGGCATGCCCATCGCGCCTCAGGCGATCGTCGATGACGGACGATTCGACGTCTGCGTCGTCCATGCGCTCAACCGCCGGACGATCCTGAAGATGCTGCCGGGCCTGCTCAAGGGCAAACACGTTGAAAAGAGCGAGGTTTGCGCCTACTTTCGCGCCAACGAGATCCGCCTGCGCTTCGACCGTCCGGTCAACACCGAACTCGACGGCGAAGTCAGCCAGTGGAAAGACCTCCACATCCTCCTCCATCCCAAGGCGATCGACGTCATCGTCCCCCATGCCATCGAAGAGTGAGTTGTCCCTTATGGCATCGTATACCGTTACTGAAGCAAACCGCGTCCCCATCGAAGCGCCGGTCAAAGACCTGTCCGGCGCGTTTGAGCGCGCGGGCTTTCCGCTCTACGCCGTCGGAGGCCAGGTGCGCAACGCCCTGCTCGGCCTGCCGATCGGCGATCTTGACGTCTGCGCCGCCCTGCCGCCCGCAAGACTGCCGGCCCTCCTCGAAGGGACAGGTGTTCGGATCGTGCCGATCGCGCCGGAATTCGGTTCTGTGCAGCTTCATGCCAACGGCGTGATGATGGAATACACGACCTTTCGATCGGACACCTACGGCTCGGACGGCAAGCACAGGCCCCAAGGCGTGCGCTTTTCCCAGACCGTAGAGGAAGACGCGTTTCGGCGGGATTTCACCGTCAACGCGATCTATGCCCGCGCCGCGACGGGCGAGATCACCGATCCGACGGGGGGCATCGCGGATTTGGAGAAGCGCGTTTTGCGCTGCACGACCGAAAATCCCGACCGCATCTTGCAGGACGATGGCCTTCGCACGCTCCGCCTCGTGCGCTTTGCGGCGGAATTGGGCTTCGGGGTCGAGCCGGCCAGCTATGAGAGCGCGCGAAAGCACGCTTCTCTGCTCGAAGACATTCCCGTCGAGCGAATCTGGCAAGAGCTGCGCAAATGCCTGCTGGCCGACGTCCGCTACCGCAAGGATGAGCGGGAGAGGCCCTTTCGGACGGAAGGGCATTCGCTGGGCGATCCGGCGCATCTGCGGGCGCTGCGGCTGATGGTCGAGCTCGGCATGATGCGATACGTTTTGCCCGAGCTGCTCGAAGGCGAGGGCGTCAAGCAGGGCGAGCGCTACCACGCCTACACGGTGCTCGATCACAACTTGATGAGCTGCGCCTGGAGTGCGCCGATCCTCTCGGTGCGCTTGGCGTCACTTTTGCACGACGTCGGCAAGCCGCGCTGCCTCGCCGCAACCGGACGCATGCTGGGGCACGACCTCCTGGGAGCGGATATGTCCCGGGACATGCTCGGTAGATTGCGCGTCGAGCGGACGTTGACCGAAAGGGTCGCGGATTTGGTGCGCATTCACATGTACGATCTCAACAGCGGCGCCAAGCTCAAGACGGTGCAAAAACGTTTCGCCCGCCTGGGGAGGGAGCTTTCGCGCGAATTCGTATGGGTGCGAGAGGCGGACTTTCTGGGGTCGGGGCGGCTGGATCCGCCTGTCGCGTCCGCGATGCGCCTCCAGGACATACTCGACGACATGATCGCGCAGGGGGCGCCCTTCGCGCCGTCCGATCTGCGGATCACGGGCCAGGAGATCATGGAGGTCTGCGACATCAAGCCAGGCCCCAAAGTCGGGGTCATCAAAGAAAAGCTTTTTTTGCATTGCGCCGCCAATCCGGGCGACAACGAGAACGCGAAATTGCGCGCGATGGCGAAGCGTTTGGCTGCCTCGATTATGGAAAATAATGGCAGATTGTGAAAAATTACAAATTTGATTGCCTACAACGACGATGGGATGTTCGACACCTATTGCAAAATCAAGCATATTAGGGTATCATTTGAAGTACAAGGATCCGTTTCGAACTCTCAATTTACAATTCGAAGACTCACCAGATTCGAATGATTCGATACTCGGATGCCTCGGGAGTTTGTGCGAACGGGCACCCTCCCACTTTTCGATCGAGAGAATGGAGGCAACGAAATTTGTATTCGGAAACCAACGATCTGACCGGATCGATGCGAAAGGCCCGTCGCCTGCTCAATTCCGATCACATGGGCGCATTCGCGTCTGTCGGCGATTGGAATATCCATTATTACGAGCTTGGCGAAGGGCCCGATTTGCTCCTCGTACACGGCATCGGGCAATCGCTCTTTACCTGGCACCGCGTGATCGAATCGCTGGCCCAGCATTTCCACGTCATCGCGATCGACCTGCCCGGCCACGGCTACAGCAGCAAGCCGACAGCCCCCTACGACATCGAGAACGTCAGCGATCTCGTCGTTTCGACCATGGATTCGCTCGGCCTGAAAAAGACCGACGCCATCGCGTTTGGAACGGGCGCGATCTATTTGTTGCGCGCCGCCCAGCTTCATCCCAAGCGCTTTGGCCGCATCGTGCTCGAAACGCCCGGGGGCATCACGCCCAATGTGCCCTTTTTCATCCGCGCGCTGCACATTCCGCTTTTGAGCTGGATCTATAAGATGATGATCAGCCCCCGCGTGGTCCGCAACCTGCTCAACGACTGCTTCTTCGATCAGACCCTCGTCGACGACACCATGGTCGAGGAATACTACAACCCGATGAACGACAGCAGTGGACGAGCCCCGATCGTCGATGCGCTCCAGAGCTTCGATGAGGAAGTGACCATGCAGTCCCTGCGCGACCTCGACCACGAGATCTGCTTGATCTGGGGTGCCGACGACAAGTGGCACGACCTCGAGATCGCCGACCAGTTCAACGTGTCCTTCCGTAACGGGCAGCTCTTCATCGTCCGCAATTGCGGGCACATCATCCATGAAGAGAAGTGGGATCGCTTCCTCGAAATTGCCGTGCCTTTCCTCTTGACCGACGAGGCAGAGCCGATCAGCTCCACCTCCTGATGCATGGCGCAGCTTCTGCCAAATGGCGTACTGCAACGGCAGCTTTTCAGCTGCCGTTTGTTTTTCTCCGTCGCATGGTGGTATAATGGAACGGTGTTTGTGAGAGGAGTGGAAACTTTGCCCTTTTTTCTCGCGCCGCATACCCTGTTGGCGAAAGGCGAGATGAGCACCGAAGCGATCGAGGACAGCCTGGACACGATCCAGCAGCTCTGGAAGCACGCTTCGGACTTTGCCGAACACTTTTACCTGAACCTTGGCAACTACATTTGGGTTGTGCTCCAGATCATTTTCGTGATCCTCGCGAGCCAATTGCTGATGGCTACGATATCGGCCTTTACCGGCCGGATGATCAAGCGCAACCAGAATCTGCCCAAGGAAAGGCAAAACCCCCGTGTCGAGTCCATGATGACCCTCCTGCGAAGTACGGCGCGTTACGTCGTGCTTTTCGGCGTGATCGTGATCATCATGCTGCTGATCGGCATGGAAAAGTCGCTTGCGACCTTTCTCAGCGCGGCCGGTATCGGTGCGCTCGCCATCGGCTTTGGCGCGCAGAGCCTCGTCAAAGACGTCGTGAGCGGGCTTTTCATCAGCTTTGAAAACCAGTTCGCGGTGGGCGACTACGTCAAGATCGATGAAGACGAGGGCTTTGTCGAGGCCATGGCGCTGCGCGTCACCTACATTCGATCCTTTGTGGGCAACCAGGTCATCATCCCGAACGGGACGATATTGCGCGTCGTCAACTACAGCCGCGGCGGTTCGCTTGCCCTCGTCGACATCCGCACGACCTATGAAGCCAACACCCGAAGCGTGCTCGAGTTGCTCGACCACACCCTCATGCAGTGGATGGAGCAGAATCGGGACGCGATCGTCGAAGAACCCAAAGTGCTCGGCATCACGGCGTTTGAAGACAGTTGTGTCAAGCTTCGCGTCGTCTGCAAGGCCCAGCCCATGATGCAGTGGAGTGTGGAGCGCTCGATACGGCTCGCGATCAAAGAGGCCTTCGACGCGACCGGCATCCGCTTTGCCTATCCGCGCATGGTCTACGAGCAGGGGAGCGACGGGACGCCTCGCCGATCCCCCGCGTCACATTTTCCCACCGAGCCGGTCGCGCCCCCGCCAGAGCTGCGCCACAAACCGCTTTGGCAGCGGACAGACATCAACTTCGAAGGCGGAAATACCGATGATTCTTGAGTTTGCGCTGGGCGACACCGTACAGATGAAAAAACCGCACCCTTGCGGCAGCCGCGAATGGACGATCATCCGCACCGGCGCCGACGTGAAGATCAAGTGTCTGGGATGCGGGCGGATCGTGATGCTCGACCGCGCTGAGTTCGTCAAGCGCGCCGCCAAGATCGTCGCCCAGAATCCGGCGCATGAAGGATAAGGCTTCGGCAGATATGGCCGAACGCAGGACGACGGACGTCTTTCAGACGACCTGGGCATTGAATTGCAAGATTTGAGTGGTTTTGAGGACCTAAAGGGGAACTGTGATGAATCTCGAACGACAACGCGATGTACCCACCCGGCTGCGGCGCGAACTCCAGGACAGCGCCGAATACATGCATGCGGGCGACGCGGCCTTTTCACGGTCGGCATTTGCCGAAATGATACTGATTTTCCTGACGGCGGCGCTTTTGGCCGTGTCGATCAATGTATTCGTCTTCCAGATCATCCGCGTGGACGGCATATCGATGCAGCCGACCTTCTTCACGGATGAACGTGTGTTTGCAGAAAAACTGTTCTACCGCTTTTCCCCGCCCAAGCGGAAGGACGTCGTGATCTGCCGCTACCAGCTCAACCCGGAGTTCTTTCCCGACGAAAAATCCGAGCGCGTCATCAAGCGCGTCATTGCCCTCCCCGGTGAACGCGTCGCTGTCCGCAACGGCGCCATTTACGTCAACGACGAAGCGCTCGATGAAAGTGGATACTGGAACGGCAGCATTGACTTCGACATGGAGGAGATCACCGTTCCCGAGAACCATTACTTCGTCGTCGGCGACAACCGCAACCACAGCTGGGACAGCCGCGATCCCGACGTCGGCCCCGTTCCCTACGAAAACATACTGGGCCACGTGCTCTTCGTCATCTGGCCCTTCAACAGCTTCGGACGGTTCGCGACATAGTAGACCTGTCCGGAAACCCCATTCCGGCATCTATCCGGCAAATATTCCACTCTGCCGCGTCAGCGCCTCCTAGCAGAATTTCTTCGATTATGCGTCGTCGGCGCTTCCTTGCATAACGAAAGACTTGCTCGGATGCCTCCCGAAAGCGGGTTTCCGGACGGGTCTAGCGTGAAAAACAGCATCAAAAAAGTGGCGACCCGCCACTTTTTTTGTGCGCTTCGAAGACTGAGAGGCTCTTACACTTCGCGGCGCAGGTATTCGTAGATGCGTTCGAGCTGATCTTCGCTGTAGTATTCGATGCTGATGCGGCCGCGCTTGAGGCTGCCCGTGATCTTGACTTTCGTTTCAAGCTGGGATTGCAGGTGGTTTTGTACCTCGAAGAGTTCGGGATTCTGGGGCGTCGCGCGTTTGGATTCAGATGCCTCTCCAGCGGCGCGCGCTTTGCAGATCGCCTCGGTCTGGCGCACCGAAAGCGATCGGCGGATGATCTCGGCCGCCATCTCCTCCTGCATGGCCTGGGAAGGGAGGGTGATCAGACAGCGGGCGTGGCCGCTCGTGATCTGCCCGTCACGCAGCAGACCCAGCACCGATTCCGGCAGCCTGAGTATGCGCAGGGCATTGGCGATCGCGGGACGGCTTCGGCCAAGTCGCCCCGAAACTTCCTCCTGCGTCAAATGGTGTTCGTCGATCAGAGCCTGGATGCCGCTCGCCTCTTCGACGGGGTTGAGGTCGGCGCGCTGGATGTTCTCGATCAGCGCGATCTCCATCATCTCGACGTCGCTGTAATCGCGCACCAGCACCGGCACTTCTTTCAGCCCGGCGATCTTCGCGGCGCGCCAACGCCTTTCCCCCGCGACGATGCGGTAGCGATCGCCGTCCACCCGCACGATCAGCGGCTGGATGATGCCCGACGAACGGATTGAGTCGGCGAGATCGGCTAGCGCCGCGTCGTCGAAACGCTTGCGCGGCTGATCGCGGTTGGGGTCAAGCAAATGGATCGCGACTTCGCGGCTGGCGTTTGGCATTGCGCCTTCGGACGGCGTGGCGGCGGTTTCGTCGTCATCCGGAAAGAGGGCGCCCAGCCCCCTACCTAGCCCAATTTTTTTGCTCATCCGTTTGCCCCTCCTTGGTGGGCAAATATCAATTCTTTCGCTAGCGATTCGTAGGCGAGGGCCGCCGAACTGTTCGGCGCGTAGACCGAGATCGGTTGCCCGAAACTCGGCGCCTCTCCCAGACGGATCGATCGCGGGATCACCGTCCGGTAGACTTTGGTGCGAAAGAATTTTTGCACTTCGGCGACGACTTGGTTGGATAGGCGGGTCCGCCCGTCAAACATCGTCAGCACGACGCCTTCCACTTCCAACATGGGATTCAGGTTTTTTTGCACGAGTTTGACCGTGTTGACCAGTTGGCTCAGTCCTTCGAGCGCAAAGTACTCGCACTGGATCGGCACGATTAACGAATCGGCCGCCGTCAACGCGTTGAGAGTCAAGAGCCCAAGCGACGGCGGGCAATCGATGAAAATAAAGTCGTATCGGTCGCGAAGGGGGTGCAAGATGCGTGCAAGGCGCTGTTCGCGCGCCATCATGCTGACGAGCTCAATCTCCGCACCGGCCAGGTTGATGCTCGACGGGATGATGTCGAGGTTGCGGATGGGCGCCTGGATCAGGATGTCCGACACGGGCACACCGTCGATCATCGCGTCGTAGACCGAGGCCTCCAGGTTGTTTTTGTCGAGGCCGAGGCCGCTCGTCGTGTTTCCTTGCGGATCGACATCGACGATCAGCGATTTCCGCCCCAGGATCGCCATGCAAGAAGACAAGTTAATGGCGGTCGTCGTCTTTCCGACCCCGCCTTTTTGGTTGGCGATGGCGATGATTCGGGACATTGTGACACCTCATTCGTTGATTTCAATATTCATTATACGATACTTCACCTTCGCTTTCCAGTGTTTCACGTGAAACGAATCGCGCGCCTTGTGGCGCAACTCACGTTCACGCAGAATGAATTTGCTTCGCAAGACGACAAAAAGGGGTGACGCTGTTTCACGTGAAACAACGCCGCCCCCGAGCTTCGTCAAAAATGGCGCCCACGCCTGACGCATCCACGACGCGCGCCATCACTTGGGTACGGAAACCGTTACGATCACTTCGTTTGCCTGCTCGGTCAGCGTATAGTTCGCGTCGACGCCGGCATCGCGAAGGTCCTGCACCGTCGATTTGAGTGTATTGATCACGAGACGATAATCGCGGATCAAATGGATGACATTGCGCTTGGGGCGATCGTCCGAAGCGGCAAGCAACTGATCGATCTGCTGCTCCGTCTCCTTGACGGAGTAATTCGACGCGATGACGCGCTCCAAAAGCGCGAGCTGCATGTCTTCGTTCGGAAGGCGGAGCAGGGCGCGCGCATGCCGTTCGGTCAGGTTGGCGTCGATGATCATCGCCTTGATGTGCGGGGCCATGCGATTGACGCGCAATTTGTTGGCGATCGTGCTTTGTTTGCGGTTAATGCGGTCGGCGAGCTGTTCTTGCGTCAATCCGTACAGCTTCATCAGGGCGGCGTAGCTCTCCGCTTCTTCGAAAAAATGTAGGTCGCGTCGGTGCAAGTTCTCGACGAGGGCCAAGCAAGCGCTTTTTTCGGCATCGGCATCCATCACGATCGCGTCGATTTCTTTCATGCCGGCCATCGAGCAGGCACGCCAACGGCGCTCCCCCGCGATCAATTCGTAAGCCCCCTCGACTGGACGGACGACGACGGGCTGCATCAGGCCGTTTACGGCGATCGAGGTGGACAGTTCTTGCAGCGCGATCGGATCGAATGTGCGGCGGGGCTGGTTGGGGTTGGGACGGATGTCCGTGATGGGGAGTCGGAACAAAGCGCCGCATTCCGCGGGCTTTCGTGTGCTCAGCGATTTGGGTTGCAAAAAGGGGATCATACGCTCACTTCCTTACATTTCCGGAGAAATGAATCACATACAGAAGTCGGACAAGCTCATGATACTGCAATCATTCGCAAATGTGGGAATTTCGACGGATCAAGTTCGGATTCGACAGGAAACGACTGGAAATGAAAAGGGCGAAGCCATCGCTCCGCCCTTGTGATGCGCATGTGTGCCGTTACGCGTTGGGGATGAGTACGGCCTTGATGCGCCGCACCCCCGCCGAAGAGGCCTCTTCTTTCTTGATCTGGAAGCGACCGAGCGCGCCGGTGTTCGACGCATGCGGACCGCCGCAGACCTCGATCGAAACGTCGCCCATGCTGTAGACCTTGACGCGCTCGCCATACTTGCTCTCGAAAAGGCCGATGGCGGAGCGTTCCTTGGCATCGTCAAGCGTCATTTCCTCGCAGACAATGGGATAATCGGCTTGGATGGCTGCATTGACGAGCGCTTCGACTTCGGCGATCTCGTCCTTGCTCATCTTGCGCGGAAAACTAAAGTCAAAGCGTAGGCGTTCCGCTGTGATGTTGGAACCCTTTTGCGCGACGTCGGGCCCCAAGACCTTGCGAAGCGCCGCCTGCAAAAGATGGGTTGCCGAGTGCAGTGCCGCTGTCTGTTCCGAGCTGTCGGCCAATCCGCCCTTGAAGCGCTGCTCCGCGCCGGCTTGGCTTTTCTTCTGGTGTTCCGCGAAAGCCGCTTGGTAGCCTTCCATGTCGATGGTCAGGCCGCGTTCGGCGGCCATTTCGACGGTCAATTCGACCGGGAAACCAAAGGTGTCGTAGAGGTGAAAGGCCGTCTGCCCATCGATCTGCACACCCTCGAGCTTGGCGGCCGTGCGCTCAAACTCTCGCAAACCCTGCCGAAGCGTGCGCTGGAAACGCTGCTCCTCAAGCTGCAACTGTTCCAATATGAAGTCGTGCCCCGCGACGAGCTCGGGATAAAACTCCCCATAGGTGTCGATCACGGCCTGAGCGATCTGTGAGAGTTCGTTTTCGGGGAAACCGATTTGCATGCCGTAGCGGACGGCCCGGCGAATCAGCCTGCGCAGGACATAGCCCTGATCGACGTTGCTGGGCGTCACACCGCGCGGGTCGCCGAGCATGAAGGTGGCGCAGCGCATGTGATCGGCGATGATGCGGAAGGCACGCGTGACGTCCTCGCTGTCGCCGTAGGACTTGCCGGAAAGGCGCGAAATGGCCGCCATGATCGCGTCGAAGACGTCGGTTTCATAAACAGACGACACGCCTTGCAGCGTAGCGACGGTGCGATCGAGGCCCATGCCCGTATCGACGTTTTGCTGGGAGAGCGGCTCGAAGCTGCCGTCGGCGCACTTGTTGTACTGCATGAACACGTCGTTCCAGATCTCGAGGTATTTGCCGCAGTCGCAGGCGGGGGAGCACTCGGGTGAACAGGCGGGCTTGCCGGTGTCGATGAACATCTCGCTGTCCGGTCCGCAAGGACCTGTGAGGCCGGCCGGTCCCCACCAATTGTATTTCTTCGGCAAATAGAAGATGTGATCGGGCGAAACGCCCTGCTTGATCCAATAGGACGCCGATTCCTCGTCGCGCGGGGCATCTGCGTCGCCTTCGAAGCAGGTGAAGTAGAGCCGTTCGGGATCGATACCGAGGTAGTCGGGGCTGGTCAAAAAGCGCCAGCTCATCGCGATGGCCTCTTCTTTAAAGTAGTCCCCGAGCGACCAGTTGCCCAGCATCTCGAAAAAGGTGCAGTGGGAAGCGTCGCCCACTTCGTCGATGTCGCCCGTCCGGACGCATTTTTGACAGCTCACGAGGCGCTTGCCGCTGGGGTGCTTTTCGCCCATCAGGTAGGGCACGAGCGGATGCATGCCGGCCGTCGTAAACAGCACGGTCGGATCGTTTTCCGGAATGAGGGAGGCGCTCGCGATCACGGCGTGGCCATGTTCTTGAAAGTAGGAAAGGTAAAGGTGGCGCAGCTCGCGCGAAGTCAATTTGCGCATAGGGATTCCTCCTCGTCGTTTGTCGTGTCGAAACACAAAAAAGAGCGGCCCGCATGGGACGAAACACAGTTCCGCGGTACCACCCAAATTGCCGCCAAGCGGCCACTCGTTGCCCGTATCGAGGGAAACGCCGCCGCTCACGGGTTGGCAAAGCCCGATCGATGCGTGCGGATGATTTTCATTTGTCGAAGGAATTATAACACCGTGAGGAAGACATGTCAAGTTCGCCGCGATCGCAGCACAAGCATTCAGAAGCGGAATATACCAATAAAAAATTGCATTTTGTGGAATTGCTACACCCCGTTTGCAGAGTGGTAAAAAACATGTTATAATTTGACTGCCTACGTGCTCCAGGTCTGCGACACCCGCGTTTCGCTGGGGACCTTGGGCCGCGTATCGGAGGGGGGTTGAGCGCGCTTTGTTGGAAAACTGGCTGATCTACGATGGCCGTGCGCCAGACGAGTGGACCGTGACAAAGGTGGATACGAGCTGGTACGACATGGAACTGCAATGGGCGCAACGCCCCTATTGCCTTCGTTTGTCGTTCTCGTTCAAAAACGGAAAATCGATGCAGAACCTCACGGGCTTCGGGCGCTACCGCGTGGAGAAATTCCGCAAGAACGCCGTCGCGCTCGCGGAAGACTTGAGCTACATTTGCGTGGGCGAGCGCCACGCAGACAAGCAAATCCTGCTCTTCTTTTACGGGCGACACCAGGAACGCGGCGCCGAGCTCCTTGAAAAAACCCAACATGCCGCCTTCGAGGTGGCGAGCGAGATCACATATGACCCGTCTTGGCGCACCTACTGCGACGACATTTACCCCAACCCCATCCAGCTCCAGTCGGCGAACGACAAGATGATGATCGATCGGCTCGTCAAGAGCGGAGACGATCCGCGCGTCGCACGCCGCCTGAACCATCACATCGCCTTTCCCAACGAACTGAAACGCATCGATTTTGAATGCGATGCGCGCGCGGTCGGATTCGCGATCGGCGACCCCTACTTTTCGCCCGAGCGACCGCTGGCTTACGGCAGCACCGTGCACAACCGCGCGATACTCGACTACGAGGGCATCCAGCGGACGACGGCCCAACTCGTCTCGATCGCGACCCGACACGAAGGATGCTACGAGTACTGGGACTGCCCCATACAGCGCAAACGACGATAGACCGATCAAAAAAGGTGGTTGTTGACCACCTTTTTTTGTTCATGTGGCGAGCACGACCGCGCCGACGTCCATGGCACCAGCATCCCGAAGCGCATACGTGCATTCTCGAAGCGTGCTGCCCGTCGTCGCGACGTCGTCGATGAGCGCGATCCGCTTCCCCGCGACCGCCGGGCCAGCGACGAAAGCGCCCGTGAGGTTGGCGGCGCGATCGGCGGCCGAAAGATGCGTTTGGCTGGGGGTGTTGCGCGTTCGGCGCAAGACATCGCGCAGCGAGGCAGCTCCACTCAACTGCGCGAGCTCGTCGCAAAGCTCCTCGGTCTGGGAAAAACCCCGTTCTTTGCGCCGCGTAGGATGGAGCGGCACGGCGACGAGAAACAACGCCCCTTCCGGCAGAAGCAAATGCATGCGTTCGGCGGCGAAACGCGCGAGGTATCGCTGCTCGCCGTACTTGAAGCGGTGTATGGCGTCCACGATCGGTTCACGGTAGGGAAAAGCTGCCCGCAAAAAGGACAAGCCCGCGACGTCATGGCGCTCGATGAGCTGGGGTGGAAAGGCTGCATCACAACGTTTGCAGAGAGATTTCCCGGGCAAGTCGGCTTCTTCGCCACAGATCGCACACGAAACGTCGCGCGGATACAGCAGATCCAGCGCCGCTCGCACCCACTTATGCATCGTCCATTTCGCTGAGCGCCACGGCGATCTGCGCTGCCACGCGGCAATTGTTCGTGACGAGCGCCAGATTGGCTGTCACGCTCTTTCCCTTTGTCGCGTGGTAGAGGCGGTCGAGCAAAAACGGCGTCATCGCCTTGCCGCGGATGCCCTGCGCTTCGGCGTCCCTGAGGGCTTGCTCGATCTGCGGGTCGATGCTTTCCGGCGAGAGCGCTGCCGTTTCCGGAATGGGATTGGCGATCAGCACGCCGCTCGACAACGCGAGCGAGCGCTGCACGCGCAACAGGCTGGCGATCTCCTGCGGCGTATCCATGCGGTAATCGACCGGAAGCCCCGAATGCCGCAGGTAAAAAGCGGGCAGCTCGTCCGTCCCGAAACCGATCACGGGTACACCGGCCGTTTCGAGGTATTCGAGCGTCAGCGCTATGTCGAGTATCGACTTGGGCCCGGCACAGACGACGGCGACCGGTGTGCGCGCAAACTCTTCGAGATCGGCCGAGATGTCGAAAGTCTCCTGCGCGCCCCGATGCACGCCGCCGATGCCCCCCGTCGCAAAGACCTGAATGCCGGCACGCGCCGCCGCGATCATCGTCGCGGCAACGGTCGTCGCGCCGGTGCCCTTCCGGGCGCAAACCGCCGCCAGATCCCGACGGCTGCACTTGACGACGCCCGACTCCGACGCGAGCCGCTCGATTTCGCCGTCTTCCAGCCCGACGCAAATCACGCCGTCCAGCACGGCGATCGTCGCAGGGACGGCGCCTTCGTTGCGAACGGCCTCCTGGCACGCTTTCGCGCAGGCGACGTTCTGCGGGTAGGGGAAACCGTGGGAGATGATCGTCGACTCGAGCGCGACGACGGCCTTTCCGGTCAAAAGAGCGTCCGCGACTTCGTCGTGGACGCGGAGTAGCGTTTGCGGCATAACTATCCCGTCTTTCTGCACTGAAGCCTGTAGCGAAGGGGCGAATCGCCCGCCGGGCGGCCACCTTCCACTGGCTCTTACACGTATTGTACTTCCAATTGCGGCTCGGCCGCCATTTGTTCCGCCAAGTATTTCGGCGTCACGAGGTCGCTCACGGTCTGCTTGCTGGCTAGGGCGATGCGCGCCAACGCAGCGCCGTGCCTGACGGCGATGGCTTCTTTGGCGTCGTGAAGCTCGGCGTAAACCAGCCCCGCCATGAACGCGTCGCCCGCGCCGGTCGCGTTGACGAGGCGAACCGGCGGCGACGGCAGATAGGCCGCAACGCGTTCGGTACTCCAAAACACGCCGCGCTCGCCCAGCGTGATGAAGACGCGCCGGAGCCCAGTGTCGTGCAGCCTTTGCGCTGCCTGCTTGAGCGGCTCGAAGCCGGACGCGGAATCGCCGATCACCGCCGGATCGATCGCGACGCCGGTCAGGGCTGTCGCCTCGATCAGGTTGAGCTTGATCGTGTCGATATGCCGCAAAAATGGCTTCGCACGCGCGACCTTCGTCGTCGATACGGCGTCAAGGTAGATCGGGCTCCGGCAGCACTCGATCGCCGCGCCCAGGATCGAACTGGGGAGATTGCATTCGAGCACGACACAGGTCGCCCGCTCGATCAAGGCTCGCTTTTTTTGGATGTGTTCGAGCGGCAAAAGCTCCGCCGTCGCCATATTCGCGATGCCGACCGCCATCTCGCCGTCGGTGCCGAGCAGCGCCATATACAGGCTCGTGCGCTTGTCGGGCAGCACGCAGCAATGTTGCATGTCGACGCCGACCGCCTCACTGCTTTTTCGGATGGTCTCGCCAAACGCGTCGTCGCCGAGCGCCGCGATGAACTTGGTATCGACGTAGAGACGGCAGAGGTTTTCCGCGATGTTGCGCCCCACGCCGCCGGGACTGGTCTGGATCGCGCCAACGTTGGAATCCATCATGATCAGGTCGTGCTGCGCGTGCCCGACGATGTCGACGTTGGCCGCGCCGATCACGAGGGTGTAGGGCTCTTCGTTGAGCATGTAGCCCCGCCCCGCAATATAGCCCTTTTTCATGAGGTGCGATATGTGAACCGAGACCGCTGCGCGCGAAATCCCCAGCGTCTCGGCCAGATCGTTTTGGCTGATCATCGGATCCTTGCGAATGGCTTCCAAGAGTTGGCGTTCCTTGGGCGTCATGGTGGCCTCCTCATCGTGGATCGCGCCGACGCGAATGACATGACAACAAATGCCAGTATTTCGTATTTGACCGTGTATTTATTATAGTAACGTATAGAAATTGGCAGTGTCAAGCGTTTTACGCGCGAAGTGGTCGGGACGCTACAGGATGCGCTCGTCCTTGTGCATGCCGGTGATGTTGAAGATCACCCATTCGGCCACGTTGACGCAGTGGTCGGCGATGCGTTCGAAGTATTTGGCGATCATCATGAAGTCGATCGCCTGCTCGCCGTTGTCGGCGTGGTCGCGGATCAAATGTACGACTTCGTCGCGCACCGTCAAAAAGAGCGAATCGACCTCGTCGTCCTGCTCGATCACGCTTTTGGCGAGCGCAAGATCCTGCCGAACAAAGGAATCGATGCTCTGCTTGACCATGATGCGGCAGTTTTCGGCCATGCTGATGATGTGCTCCGGCTTCTTCACGAGCGGCTTGCCGATGAAGCGCAGCGCGATCTCCGTGATGTCGAGCGATTGGTCGGCGATGCGCTCCAGATCGGTGATGATCTTCAGCGCCGTCGTGATCGCCCGCAGGTCGCGCGCGACCGGCTGCTCAAACAGGATGACACGAAGCCCCTTGGATTCGATCTGCATCTCATACGCGTCGACGTCTGCCTCGTCCTTCGCCACGCCCTCGGCCAGCGACGCGTCCTGCTTCAGCAAGACGTCCAGCGCCTTCTCGATCGACGCCTCGACCACCTGCCCCATCTCGATCAGCTCGTCCTTGATCTCCTCCAGTTGCTCGGCGAATCGTTTGCGCATGGGATCGCCTCCTTTTTATCTTCTCCTTTTTTGAAAAAAAGGAGCAAAAAACTTTCAATCGCCTACGGCGTCCCCGAAATCACCGCCGCCACAATGGCGGCGATTTCGATGTGACGTGATCCGAATTCACGATGCTGTTCCTGACGGGCGGTTGAATGATCGAACGAATGGGATTCCAAAGGGTCATGGACCCTTTGGTGGGGCTTGGGGCAAAGCCCCAACGTAACCCCTAGCCGAAGCGTCCGCTGATGTAATCCTCGGTGCGCTTGTCCTTGGGCATGGCGAAGATCTCGGAGGTCTCGTCGTACTCGACGAGTTCGCCGGCGAGGAAGAAGGCGGTGCGGTCGGAGATGCGGGCGGCCTGCTGCATGTTGTGCGTGACGATCACGATGCTGTATTGCTCTTTCAGGTCGAAGATCAGGTCTTCGATTTTGACCGTGGAGATGGGGTCGAGTGCGCTGGTTGGTTCGTCCATCAAGAGGACTTCCGGTTCAACGGCCAGGGCGCGCGCGATGCAGAGCCTTTGCTGCTGCCCGCCCGAGAGACCGAGGGCGCTCTTTTTGAGGCGATCCTTCACTTCTTCCCAGATGGCGGCGTTCTTCAGACTGGTCTCGACGATCTCGTCGAGTTTGGCCTTGTCGCGGACGCCGTGGGTTTTGGGCGCGTAGGTGATGTTGTCGTAAATGCTCATCGGGAAGGGCGTCGGCTTTTGAAAGACCATGCCGACCCGTTTTCGAAGCAGGGGGAGGGCGCTTTGGTCGATGCGGTAGATGTCCTCGCCGTCGAGCAGGAAGCGCCCCTCGACGCGGCAGCCCTCGACGAGGTCGTTCATGCGATTGAGGCACTTCAAAAACGTGCTCTTGCCGCAGCCCGACGGCCCGATGAAGGCCGTCACCCGCCGCGAAGGAATGCGCATGTCGATGCCCTTGAGCGCCTGGAAATCGCCGTAGTGGAGTACCGCTTTTTCCACGGCAAATTTCGCGTCGTCGACCGGCGATGCGTAGCCTGCCGTGCTTGGCTGATTTTCGTTGCGTTGGGCCTGTGTTTCCATTTCGTTCATCTTGTCACCGTTGGATGCGTTTGGCGAGTGCGTTGGCGGCGGTATTGACGGCGAAGACCGTCACGAGCAGCACGATGGCCGTCGCGAATGCCTTGCCGAAATCGAGCCCCTCGCTCGCCAGCGAATACATGAAGACCGAAAGCGTCGCCGAGGACTGAAAGAGTCCTTTCGGGAAGGCCAGCACGGTTCCCGCCGTCAGGATTAGGGCCGCGCTCTCACCGACGATGCGCCCGATGCTGAGGATCACCGCCGACAAGATGCCGGGCAGCGCGCTCGGTACGATGACCTGCAAGATCGTTCGGAGCTTGCCGACCCCCAGCGCGTAGCTGCTTTCACGCAGACCGTCCGGCGCGCTCCGCATGGCTTGCTCACTCGTGCGCAAGATGCCAGGCAGAACCATGATCGACAGCGTCAAAACGCCCGCCAAAAGGCTCCAGGACCAACCGAGCGCGATCACGAAGAACAAAAATCCGAAGAGGCCAAATAGTATGCTTGGAATCCCCGTCAGCGTCTCGGTCGTCACTCGCACCGCCCGCACGAAGAGCGAATCCCCCTTCGCATATTCTACAAGGTAAATCGCGCCCCCGACGCCCACCGGCACCGCCACAAGAAGGGTCAGCAGGATCGCCGCGATCGTCGTCGCGATCGCCGGAAGCAAGCCGCCGCCCTTGGCGTTGCCGAAAACGAAGGCGGGCGTCAAATGGGCGATGCCGTTGATCAGCACGTAGACGGCGATCCCCAAAAACACCAACACCGCAAAACCGATCCCAGTGTAAATCTTTCCGCGCCGAAAGAGCTGCCTCGCCCTTCGTAGATTCATTCGTACCACCATTTCCCAGGGAATCAACGTTTCGAATCCTGATTTTCAAGTCATCGGAATGGTCGCCATGGAATTGGCGAGCATTCCGGGGACAAGCATGCCCGCAAATCGGAGATTTGTGGGATGCGACGAAAGTTTTTTTGCTACTTTTTTTTCAAAAAAAGGAGAAGAATGAGGTTCAGCGCCAATATGAACACAAAGAGCACAACCCCGATCCCGAAAAGCGCCGACTGGTGTAGGCCCGAGGCGTAACCCATTTCCAGCGCGATCCCCGTCGTCAGCGTGCGGACGGGATCCAGAAGGCTGCTTGGAAGCCTGGGGTTGTTGCCCGCGACGAGGATGACGGCCATCGTTTCGCCGATCGCGCGTCCGATGCCCATGACGTAGGCGGCGTTGAGGCCGGTCGAGGCGGCGGGCAGCACGATCTGAAAGGCGGCCTCCGTTTCGTCCATGCCGAGGGCGAGCGCGTTTTCGAAGATGTTGCGCGGCACGGCGCGAAGGCTCGCTTCGCCGAGGTTGACAATCGTCGGCAGGATCATGATCGTCAGGATGGCGATCGCGGCGAGCATGCTTTTGCCTGCGCCGCCGAAGTTTTCACGGATGAAAGGCACGAAGACCATGGCGCCGAAGAAGCCGTAGACGACGGAGGGGATGCCCGCGAGCAGCTCGATCATCGGCTTGACGATGCGGTAGACGCGTTTCGGGCAGAAGAGCGCGAGGTAGAGCGCCGTCCACTTGCCGAGCTGCGAACCGAAGACAAAGGCGATGCCGGTTGCGAGCAGGCTGGTCAGCACCATCGGCAGGATGCCGAACGCTTCGAGGCCGGGGCTCCAACGCATGCCGAAGAGAAAGCGGATCGGGCCGATCGAGGCGATGGCGGGGAGGCCCTTGGCAAAGATGTAAATCGAAATCAGCGCCACGGCGAGGATCGACATGGCGGCACAGAGCCAAAATAGCGCTTTGGCGAGCGGCTCCGAAAATCGCTTGCTACCTTGCATGCGCCCTCCTAATCGTCGATGCGGACATAGTGCTCCGCCTCGACGATGTCCTGTCCTTCGGCAGCGGTCATGAAGTCCACGAAGGATTGTGCCGACGGCGAGAGCGCGTCTGGATGCAAGATCAGAAAGGGCCTCGCCAGCGCGTAGCGACCCGCGCGGATCTCAGCGCCGCTCGCCGGAACGCCGTCGATCGACAGCGCCGCCACCGAGTCGTCCAGCGTGCCGAGCGAGATGTAGCCGATCGCGTTGGGGCTGCTGGCGACGCTCTGTTTGATTGCGCCGGTGCTGTTTTCGTAGAGCGCTTTTTCGTAGATGTCGCTGCCATGCAGTTTTTTGCCATTCGTTTCGACGGTCGTCTGCAAGCCCAGGAGTTCTTCGAATGCGCTTTTCGTGCCGGAACCGTCTTCGCGCGAGATGACGATGATCGCTTCGTCGCGGCCGCCAAGCGCGCTCCAGGAGCGAATTTCGCCGCGAAAGACCGCCGCAGCCTGCGCTGCCGTCAGATCGCGCACCGGATTGCCTTTGTTGACGACGATCGCGATGCCGTCGAGCGCGATTTCCGCGCCCGTGAAGCCGCTTTGCAGCTCGTCCGCTTCGAGATCGCGCGAGCTCATGCCGATGTCCGCCGCGCCCGAAAGCGTCGCCGAGATGCCCGCCGACGAACCGCTTTCCTGGATCTCGATGTCGATCCCGGGATGCGCGTCCTCAAACGCCGTTTCGAGCGCTTTCATCAGCGGCGCGACCGAGGTCGATCCGGCGACTTTGACGGTGCTCGATCCCTCGGTTTCTTGTGGCGCGCAGGCGCACAGCGCGAACGCGAGCGCCAGGACCGCCATTCCGGTGGCGCGAAACTTTGGCATGCAATCCCCCTGTGTTTCGACGATTTTAACAATAGAATACCCAATTTACCTTACACCGAATGGCGCGGCTTGGCAAGGGGTGGATCTTTGCGCGGCAGGCGGATTTTCTGCTTGCTTTCGCGCGGCTTTTTTGCTAAAATAACTTTTGCGCTCCGTTCCTCCTTAGCTCAGTTGGTAGAGCATGCGGCTGTTAACCGCAGGGTCGTTGGTTCAAGTCCAACAGGGGGAGCCACCGAAAGCCTACGATACGTGTGATCGTGGGCTTTTTTATGCGTCGGCGAGGCGCAAAGAGATCGCGGACAGGGCGATCTGCAAAAATAATGTCTCGCTTTGCGCGCAATTTGGCATCCGCCATATTTTCTTGGGTTCTCCTTTGTGTTAAGATGGCAGTGTCTCTCTAACACTTGCACGTGCTGAGCTAGGAGTTAGGTATGAAGGAAACTTACAAAGCGACTGTGAAAAAAATCCCCGCTGGTTTGCAAGCCCAGGCGCAGACTCGCTCGTTTTCGCTTCTGATGGACGAACCCAAAAGCGCGGGGGGCACGGACGAGGGGATGACCCCTGTCGAGGCTGTGCTTTGCGGGCTCGGCGCATGCCAGACCATCTGCGCCTATGCGTTCGCGAAAGGCCAGGGCATCAAACTGCGCGGCTTCTACTCCGAGGTTGAGGCCGATCTCGATCCGGACGGCTTTATGGGCATCAACCCCGACGTGCGCAATGGTTTTTCTGAGGTGCGCTTCACCATGCACTTCGACACGGACAACACCCAGGAAGAAGTGGAGAAATTCGCTGACTTCATCGAAAGCCGTTGCCCGGTCGGCGACATCATCTCGAACGCTGTGCCGATGAAACGCTTGGGCGTTGTGATCGATTAGGCCTTCGTTTGGGCAAAATAAAACGGATTGTGTAACGCAGAGCCAGAAAAAGAGTGGTCGATTTCGACCACTCTTTTGTATCGCTGTTTAGACGCCTTCCTTCCAGCGCTTGAGCTGCGGGAAGTATTCTTTCATGGCGGCGCGGGCGGTTTCGGCGTTGGGGTAGGGATTGCCGTTCGAGACGTGGGGGACGCAGAACTCGATCATCTCGTCGACGGTGATGTTTTCGTTCGTAAAGCCGCCGTCGTAGCAGTACTGGCAATAGTCCGGCTGGATCGAGCCGTCCTTTTCGCGGCCGTGATCGGCGGGGGACATCATCGGCATCGAGCAGCTCTGGCAAAAGGTCATTTCTTTTGTTCCGGCTTCTTGGCTTTCCATGAGCATGGTCTCCTTCCAAATGGCGGTGTGGTCTTGGATGTGCTTGGCGTGGAGGCGCTCGCCGCTCTCGGCGAGGGCGTGTCGAAGGTGGGCGGGGGAAAAGACGGTGACGCTGTCGCCAAAGGACAGCAACGCTTGTACAGCCCAGGCGTCGCAGGGCCAATGGCAGCGGACGAAGAGATCGCCGCTCGCGAGGGAGCGGATTTCGGACGCGGCGAATACGTCGAGCACGCGGCTTTCGGCGGCGGGGGAAAAGAGCAACTCGATGGGCTGGACGGGCGTTTTGGGCGTTTGCGCCACCCAGTCTTGAAAGCGCATATCCCGACGGGAAAAGGATCCGGGCAATGCGCATTCGTGGTTCATACGGCTGAGACGAAAGAGGCGGTATTCCCCGCGCTGGAGGCAGAAGGCGAAGAGGTACCAATTGCCGCTGCGGAAGACGAGGGTCATCGGCTCGACGACGCGGACGCTGTAGGCGTTGCGGCCGTCGCGGTAGGCGAAGTGGAGCAGCTGCCCCGACTGGATCGCGCGCTTGCAGGTGTCGAAACGGGTGTCCTCTTCGCCGCCCTGCCAGGAGCGGATGTCCACGTGCAGCCATTCGGGGGCGTCGCCTTTTTGGAAGAGCGCCGAAAGTTTCGCTTCAATTTGCGCGGCTTCGTCGCTTTGTCCGGAAAAGTCCCGCAAGAGCTGGAGCAAAAAGCCCTGTTCTTTTTGCGTCAAAAGGGATCGCGGCAGCGTGTAGGACGGTAAAATGCCGATGCCGCCGCCTTTGCCGGGCTGCATAAAGACCGGAAAGCCCGCCGCCGAAAGCGATTCGACGTCGCGGTAGATCGTCCGCACCGACACTTCGTACTTGTCCGCCAGATCCTGGGCGGTCGTCCGGTCGACGTTGAGAAGCGTCATCAGGATGCCCAGCATTCGTTCGAGACGCATGGCCTCTTCCTTCCCCTAACAAATCAGCGCTGATGATCGCATTGTAACACCGCATTGCTGACAACTGTATGGCAAGTTATCGCAAACGAAAAGTGCCCGTGCGGGCACTTTTGCTGTGCGTCACTGCGCTTTGACGATCGTCACCTCGGAGTAAGAGGGCTGGATGCTCTGGCCGGGCTGGATGACGAGGAAGCGCTCCTCGTCCCAGTGGCCGGACAGGAAGGCTTCGAGCAGGGTGTCGCTGCCCTCGATGACGTCCGACTCCCAGCCATAGACTTCGGCG
Organism: Eubacteriales bacterium; assembly: GCA_031553675.1. Lineage (GTDB taxonomy): Bacteria > Bacillota > Clostridia > Christensenellales > CALWSW01 > JAVBLF01. The sequence goes on from JAVBLF010000079.1 coordinate 28,611, forward strand.
CCCTCGCGCATCATGTCGATGTAATGCGGGCGGCGGATCGAGGGCCATTCGACGTAGAAGGCGCGCTTGTACTCCTTGGCCCAGCCGCGTTCCATCTCGACGAGGTATTCGGCGTTGTCCTCGCCGAATTTTTCGGTGTAGGTTTCGAGCAGCTTGGCTTCGCGTTCGGGGCCGGGCATGATGCAGCACTCGACCCAACCTGGGGTAAACCAGTAGATGCCGCCGTTGGCTTCGTCGAAGAGGGTGCGGTAGCGCTCCTTGCTGCCGAGAAAGAGCGCGGTACAGTCGTGGGCGCGTGGGATCACGAGGGGCGTTTTGGCCGATTGCAGGCCGACCGTCCCGTTTGAGCAGAGACCATAGGCCAGCAAGATCGCGTCGTAGCTTTCGTTGGAGGCTTCGGCAGCGTCGATGGCGTTCTGTACCGACTCGTGAAGCCACTCGGGTGTGTTGTGAAGCTGCTGCTCGACGAGCTCGATGTCGACGATCGCGTCGCTTTGGGCGGCGATCTGGTAGAGCTCGCGCGCGAGCACCTTGCACGCGATGACCTTGAAATGCTTCGCTTTGGACGATCGTCCCTCGATCTTCTGGCGGGCTGCGTGGTTGCGTTGCATGGCCTTCCTCCTTGGATGGGTGGTGGGTCGGTCGCGAAGTCGCGGGAAAGTATACACGGGATCGATATTTGGCGGATCTTGATACCTTGATTATAGCATTCCGCCGGGGGCGCGAACAGGTGCCGGACGCTTTGCGTGCGGGGAAACGACATCTTTCGCGAAAAAGGCAAAGAAATCGTTCTAAAATCGTTCTTTAGAATAAGAATAGTGGGCTGGGATTGACATCTAGTCCATTGTTGCTGTATATTAAAATTATAGTATTGAAAATACTAAATACTTCCAGCGGGTGAACGCGATGAAAGCTACCATTAACGACGTCGCCAGACATGCGGGTGTCTCTAAGGCGACGGTGTCTCGCGTGCTCAATGGCTACCAAAACGTGGCCGCCCCACTGCGCGAGCGGGTAAAGCTCTCCATAGAAGCCCTGGAATACCGGCCGAGCGCCGTCGCGCGCGACCTGTCGATCGGCCAAACCAAACTTCTCGGCGTACTTGTCGACGACATCACGACCGAACGGAATGCGCAGATCGTTCGAGGCATCGAAGATCGCGCCAGTGAAAATGGATATCTCGTCTTGCTCCGCAACACGGACGGTTCGGCCGAACGCACGGAAGAGAGCGTTTTGCGGCTGACGGGGCAGAACGTCGCGGGCATCATCAGCATCGCGTCGGTCCGCTCCGAACCGACGGGCGCGACGCTGCCCGTCGCCGGAATCGCCTTCGTCCGCTGCGATGACGGCGGCCTGAACCGCGACGAAACGATCGACGCGGTCGGCGCCGACGAAGCTTCGATGGCCCACCACGCCGTCTACTACCTCATGGCGCTGGGACACCGCGCGATCGCTTTTCTGGCGTGCGAAGGCTACAACCGCTCCGAGAACGGCTACCGCGACACGATGGAAACGAATGGCCTCAAACCGCTGATCTACCCGGCCGGCGACAACTGCGAGACCGTGCAGGCCGCCATCATGAAGGCGATGCGCCAGGAGGAGAGGCCGACCGCTTTCGTCTGTGCGGACGGCCATTGCGCGCGCGCTACGGTGGATACGCTCTACCACAACGGGTTTTCGATCCCCGGCGACGTTTCGGTCGTGCAACTCAGCGACGTGACGCGCGGCGACACGCAACGCTTTTTGACCACCGTTCGCCTCCCCGCCTACGAGATGGGCTTGGAGGCCGTCTCGATGCTGCTCGAACGGATCGCCGGTACGCGCAAAAAACCCAAGCAGCGGCTTTTGCCCACGGCGCTCAAAACCCGCCGATCCTGCGCGTCCGCGCAGCTCGGTACGACGCTCCAGATCTCGCCGGGGGATGCGATCGTCGCCGAGACAGCGCCCGATCCCTTTGCCAAGCAGTTCGGCTAATTCGGCACAAGGATCGACGCGGCGTTGCTGCCAAATCCCGAATCCGCCGCCCCAATGCGGCCGATTGGCGCACGCGCCCTTTTTCCCACCCCGACTCACGTGACATCTGAACGCGATTCCGTTATACTATGCAAAAAGGCCAATGCCTTTTGTCGCCAGGAGGACGATCGTGACGGAACGCAAAAACGCGGATCGCAAAAGAGGCGCCATCGCCTCTTTTTTGCGCGCCTACGCCGCCTCGGATGCGGCGCGCTTTCACATGCCCGGACACAAGGGACGCCTTCCCGGCCACGAAACCGACATCACGGAGATCCCCGGCGCGGACAACCTGCTCGCTCCGGAAGGCATGATCGCCGAAGCCCAGCAAGAGGCAGCGCGTGCCTTTGGCGCCGGGCAGAGCTTTTTCCTCACAGGGGGTTCGACCGGCGGCATGATCGCCATGCTGCTCGCTCTGCCGCCGGGATCGACCGTCGCCTTGCCGCGGGATTGCCACAAAAGCGCGCTGTCCGGCCTGGCGCTGTCCGGACACGACGCGATCTTTTTGCCGCCGACGATCGATCCGAACGATGAAACGTCGCTGCCGGTCAGCGCCGCTGACGTCGAACGCGCTTTGATCGAAAACCCCGCGATCGACGCCCTCTTGATCACCCGCCCCGACTACTACGGACGCTGCGCCGACATCGAAAGCATCGCCGCCCTTTGCCGCGAGCGTGGCCTCGTCCTGCTTGTCGATGAGGCGCACGGCGCACACCTGCGCTTTTCCGACCGGCTGCCCGAGAGTGCCGCCCCCTACGCCGACGCCTGGACGAACAGCGCCCACAAGACACTCGCCGCCCCCAACCAGGCCGCCTATCTGCACGTCGGCCGCCATGCCAAGCTCGACCCCGCGCGCGTCGCCGCCATGCTGCGGCTCGTGCAGACGAGCAGCCCGTCCTATCCGGCGCTCGCCGCGCTGGACGACGCCTGGCGCAACGCGTCGGACGCTTGGACCCGCCACGCCGAACGCCTGGAGGGTTGGATCGCTGCCCTGCCCGATCGCTGGCGCAACGCGATTCCCTTTCGCGGCATCGAACGCGATCCGACCCGTCTGGTTTTCGATGTGCAAAGGGCATGCGGCTTGACCGGATATGACGCAGAGCGATTAATACACAAATCTAATATTGTACTCGAGATGTCGGACCGCCGCCGCATCGTCGCGATCACGACGCCTCTCGATCCGGACGCCTGGTACGGCAGGCTGCGCGACGCCCTGCTTTCGCTGCCGGAGCAGACCGGCCATGCCGCCGCGGGGCTGCATCCCCTTCCGAAGCCCCCCCAACGCGCTATGCGCGTCCGGCAGGCCGCGCTCGCCCCGTCGGAAAGCGTCCCGCTCGAACGCGCCACGGGCCGCGTCGCCGCGCAAGCCTTCGGCCTCTATCCGCCCGGCATCGCGCTCGTCACGCCGGGGGAAATCGTCGATGCGGAGACGATCGCGTACATCGAAGACGAAATGAAGTGCGGTGCGAACGGCTTCGGCCTTCCGCCTCGCTGCGTTCAATAATGTGAATCAAGCGTGACGAACCGCAACGTGTTGGCCGTTCTGTTGCAGCGGGCGATTGGTAATGCGAATCAAGGGTTACCAACCTAACGTATCGCGAGGCTGTTTTGCTGCAACGGGCGATTGATAATCGCCCCTACAGGTGCACAAACAAAGTTATCGGGATGTAGGGGCGATTATCAATCGCCCGCGTACCATAAGGATCATCCCATTTTTGCCTGAACAAAGTTCAACTCTTGATTCGCATTGGTAATCGCCCCTACAGGCGCACAAACGAGGTTTACGGGATGCAGGGGCGATTATCAAACGCCTGCCTGGAAACCCCCCTCTTGTTTCGCCAGCGGATATCGATTTTCAAGGAGGTCCCATGCGTTACCAAACCCTCGTATTTGACCTGGACGGCACGATCATGAAGACGGACGAAGGCGTGGTGCTGGCGCTGCAATACGCAGCCAATCGGCTGGGCTTGCAGGGCTTGCCCTACGACAGGCCGGAGCTCTTCATCGGGCCGTCGAACATCTGGTTTTGCACCGAACATCTGGGGCTGGACATGGAGCGGGCGATCGCCTTTGACCATCTGATGGTCGAGGAATACGGACGCGTTTCCGAGGCACATAGCCAGGTCTTTGACGGCATGATCGAGCTGCTTCGCGACGCGAGCGCGGCGGGCTATCGATGCTTTGTCTGCACGGCCAAGAACGAGGCGGCAGCGATCCATCTGGGTGAGGTGTTTGGCTTCGGGGCCCACGTCGAAGCCACTGTGGGATCGATCGATGGGACGGAAGAAAAGGTCGATTTGCTGCGGCGCTTGATCGAGAGCTACGGCCTCGACCCGACGCAAACGGCCATGATCGGCGATCGCTACACCGATCTCGATGGCGGAAGGCAGAACGGCACGCGCACGGTCGGCGTGCTCTACGGCTACGGCCCCCGCGAAGAGATCGAAAGCTGCCGACCCGACGCCATCGCGGCGGACGTGGCGGGGCTGCGGGCGCATTTGCTGCATGCGGACGATGGGGCGCGCAGCCTGGCTTCGATCCCCAACGTCTTGTTCGACCTCGACGGAACGATCGTCGCCTCAGCGCCCGGCATCCAGGCGGGGATCCGCCACGCCGCGGGGATCATGGGCATCGAAGTCTCGCTCGAAGACACGCGCCGTTACATCGGTCCGCCGATGGAGCGCTTTGCGCGTGAGGGCCTCGGCCTGAAGGGCGAGGACGCCGAGCGTTTCGTCAAGATCTTCCGCGCGTATTACGCCGAACGCGGCGTGCTCGAATGCCCGCCCTATCCGGGCATGGTCGCGTTGCTGCATGCGCTGCACGATGCCGGACGCAAGATCTTCCTCTGCACGAGCAAGCCCCAGCCCATGGCGGTGCGCGCGCTGGAGCCGATCGGCGTGCTGGACTGCTTTGATGGCGTGGTCGGCGCGGTCGAGGGTCGACGGGAAAAGGCGGCACTTTTGGCCTACGCGCTCGAAAGTTGCCGCATCGACCCGAACGAGGCCGTCATGATCGGCGATCGCGACCTCGACCTGCTGGCGGCCAAGGCGTGCGGAACGCATGCCATCGGCGCGCTCTACGGCTACGGCGACCTTGAAGAACTGCAAGCCGCCCAACCCGACGCGATCGCCGAAAGCGTCGCCGATCTCGCGCGGCTTTTGCTGGGTTAGGGGGGATCTGCGTGGACAACGCCGTCGATCGCTGGATCGCCAGCCTGCCTTCACAGGGAATGCACGCGTTTTTGATCACGGGCGCAGGCCGCGAGGAAGCCGCCAAACGCGCGGCGGCAGCCATGCTTTGCGAGCGGCGGGGTGAGGAAGCCTGCGGTCAGTGCATGCCCTGCCGCCTGATCGCGTCGGGCAACCACCCCGACTTTCTCCGGCTCCGGCGCAGCGAAAAGGACAAGTTCATCAAGATCGACGCCGTTCGCGCGTTGATCGGCGACTGCCACATCGCGCCGCACTTTTTCCGCAAGGTCGTGTGGATCGAAGAAGCGCACACCATGAACGAAGCTGCGCAAAACGCGTTGCTCCGCACGCTCGAAGAACCGCCCGACGAAGTGCGCTTTCTGTTGACAGGAGCCGAAGCGGGCCTTTTGCCGACGATCCGATCGCGCTGCGCCGTGTTGCGGCTGGGCGGCGGCGCAGAAGCGACGGCCGACGCCGAAGCGGTCGCGCTGGCTGTCGGGGCGCTCCGCCTCATCGCGCAGGGCAAGGCCGTCGAAGCCGCTGCGATCTATGCCGACAAAAAGCACGACACCTCCGCCCTCTTCGCCGCGCAGACCGTCGTGTTGCGCGATCGGATCGCGGGTACCTTGGGACGCCCTCCTTTGGGCGAGGGGGTGGGCGCGATCGGCGACTGGTCGATCGGTTCGCTGTCGATCGCGCTCGAACTGACCCTCGAAGCCCGCCGCCGCATCGAACGCAATTTCAGCGCCGCCCTCACCGCCGATTGGTTCGCCGTTTCCATGGCGCGCATTTGGCAGCGCGACCAGGCGCAAATGCTTGCGCGCCTCTCGCCGCAATGATAAGATGATAGCGGCGTGGACACCCTGTCCGCGTCCGCGTATCGATAAACGCCCGCATCGAAGCGGGCTGGAGGAAACTATGGTCAAGGTCATCGGCGTCCGATTCAAATCGGCGAGCAAGATATACTTTTTCGATCCCGGCGAATTCGACGTCCAGCCGGGAGAAGGCGTGATCGTCGAGACGACGCGCGGCATCGAATACGGCGAAGTCGTCAACGGCCCGCAGCAGGTCGAGGTCAGCGATCTCGTCGTGCCGCTCAAGCAGATCCTGCGCATCGCGGACGAATCCGACCGCAACATGGTCGATCAAAACAGCGCCAAGCAAAAGGATGCTTTTGCGATTTGCGAAGAAAAGATCGCCGCCCACAAGCTCGACATGAAGCTGGTCGATGTCGAATACAGCTTCAACGGCTCGAAGATCACCTTCTACTTTACGGCGGACGGCCGCGTCGATTTCCGCGAGCTCGTGAAAGACCTCGCAAGCGTCTTCCGCACCCGCATCGAACTGCGTCAGATCGGCGTGCGCGACGAAGCCCGCATGATCGGCGGGCTGGGCGGCTGCGGGCGGGTCGTATGCTGCAAGCAATTTCTGGGCGATTTTCACCCTGTCTCGATCAAAATGGCGAAAGAACAGAGCCTCTCGCTCAGCCCGACGAAGATCTCCGGCATTTGCGGCCGCCTGATGTGCTGCCTCAAGTACGAGCAGGAAACCTACGAGCAGCTCCGCAAGCAAATGCCCCGCGTCGGCCGCGACGTCCTCACGCCTGACGGCCACGGCGTCGTCGTCTCCAACCAAGTGATCGCCGAGCGCGCCAAGGTGCGCATCACCCTGCCCGACGGCACGATGGAACTGCGCGAATACCCGATCGCGCAGATCGAACGCGCCCCCCAGGAAGGATTTCAGGCGCCTCATCCGCCTCGCGCCGAAACGCCGCCGCCCGAGCGCGAAGCACATGCCGCCCCCGAGGCCGAGGAGTCCGCGTCCGGCGAAACACCTGAGCCGCCGTTTCCCGACGGAGACGAGCCGAAACGCCGTCCGCGTCCGCCGCGCCGCCGCCCCCACCGCCGCCCCGCAACCACCTCCTAAAAGCCCGTTGCGTTGCGCGGACAAAGATATGCGCTGCGAAAAACACTTCATCCGCATATCGCACATATTGAATATAAATGCCTCTTCGAATTGATCGGAGAGGCATTTGCATACCTAGGGAAGGGGTGGGGGGCGCAGAAAGTCAACATTTCATTAAATATCGCGCGACACTCAACACTTCTTGAATATTTCGAATAAAGATATTTAGAATTTGTAAATTTTGTTTGAAGAGATGCAAAAACCGATGCGCCACCGCCGCGTTTCTGCTACAATAACAAGAGCATAAATGGCTGGTTTCGTCGAATTTGCGCGTTTTGATGTACTTAAAGTCGGGTTTTGTCGCGTTTCTCCGCGCGCCCAACCGCGCGTGAAAACGGCGTTTTGTCCTTTCCATTCCCAAAGAATATACAGAAGTGGCGGTGTGAAAATGAAAGAAATGCAGATGATTCTGCGCGGTAAGCGCTGCGCTGCGGCCCTGATGTCGCTCGCGATGCTCCTGACGGTCCTTTTTGGCGTCCTGGCCGCACCGGCTTCGGCCAAGGACTACTCGACCGTGCGCGTCAAGCTCTCCAATGCCAACGACGGCACGCTGAACCTCGCGCTGAACGGGCGCTATACGCTCGAGCAAAACGGCGCAAGTCTCCCGGCCGAGATCGTAATCAACCGGACGGCCAACGGCCTGTCGATCGTGAACAAAGCCACCAGCGCCCCGATCTACAGCGGTTCGCGCGCGCGCATCGTTCGCGCCGCCAACCAGGACGACAAATCCGGCCTCATCAACATGTTCACCAAGATCCACGGCAAAAACGATTACCTCGGCGACATGGACATCAAAGCCTCCGACAGCGGCTTCCAGGTCGTCAACATCCTGCCGATGGAGCATTACCTCTACGGCGTCGTCGCGCACGAGATGAATGACAGCTGGCCGATCGAGGCGCTCAAAGCCCAGGCCGTCGCCGCCCGCAGCTATGCCGCCGGTTATTCCGGCCGCTACAGCGACTACGACATCGTCGACAACACGAACGACCAAGTCTACAAAGGCTACAAAGCCTCCAACAAAAACGTCATCGCCGCCGTCGACGCGACCCGCGGCCAGATCGCCATGTACAACGGCAAGATCGCCCGTTGCTACTATGCTGCCAGCAACGGCGGACAGACCGAACTGACCACCAACGTGTGGAGCGAGAGCATCCCCTATTGCACGATGAAGGACGACCCCTACGACGTCCGCAACCCCCAGAGTCCCAAGCAGACGATCTTCTTCCCGAAGACCGTCTCGGCGAACACGCCGATCAAACCCGCGCTGGAGAGCTTCCTGAAGGTCCAGGTCGCGCCCAAGCTGAAAGAAAAGGGCTATTCGACCTACGGCGACCAGATCAAGATCGTCGGCATCGACAGCCTGACCGGCGGCAAGGCCAAATACGCCGCGCCCAGCCGCAACTACAAAACGGCCGTCGCCGTCGTGCGCGTACTCGGCGTCAAGGGTTCGGGCAACGGCATCTCGACGAGCGGCGTCAAGGTCGGCACCAAGCCCACCAAACCCGAATTCACCCAGGTCGGCGAAAACCCGAACGGCCCGATCTACCGCGACGCCGCCGGCAACATCTACGATTCGGCCTCGGTGCAGCTCATCCTCCAGCAGTATGAAGCGCGCCTGCGCGAATGGGAAAGCGGCGAGACGACCCTCTCCGACTCGGGAAGCGGCCTGAGCGGACAGACCGGCACCGTTTCGGTCGAGGTCGAGTTTTCGATTTACGATCTCAAAGACAAGACCAAACCCTACCGCCTGTTCACGAACGACAGCCTCATCATGTACTATCCCGAGGAATGCGAAGGCGGCTTCAACCTCGTTAATGTCCGCTTTGGCCACGGCGTCGGCATGAGCCAGCGCGGCGCCCAGCAAATGGCCTCGGAAGGCAAGACTTACCAAGACATCCTGAATTTCTACTACGAAGGCATTTCGCTTTCGAGCTCGGATTACGCGATCCCCGACGCGCCCAGCTCGAACGCCACACCCACCCCCAGCACGACCGATTCGACCGCCGTCGATCCCAACACGCTCACCGCGGACGACGAAGTGCCGTCGGAAGAGGCCGAGGTCAACGAAGAAGCGGAAGCGATCGAAGCGCTTCCGCCGGAAGGCATCGACACGCCCGAAGTGAAGAGCGCCCTCGTGTCGGGCTGGATCAACAGCACGTCCGCCAAGCTCTACAGCAGCCCCGACAAGGCCAGCAAGTCGCTCGGCAGCGTCAAGCGCAGCATGACCGTCAACGTCATCCAGCAGCAGGACGATTGGTTCCTCGTCAACATGAGCGGCACCGGCACGATCGGCTACCTTCCCGTTGCGGACGTCGTCGTCAGCAAGGGGGTGGGACGCGTGATCCCCGAAACGATCAAGATGCGGAAGGCAAGCGCCGATACGCCGAACATCACCCTGAACGGTGGCGATCTCGTTTCGATCGTCGGGCGCACGAACAGCTATTACGCGATCGCGCTGGCCGGCGGCGGCAAGGGATACCTGCCGATCGGCGACGTCGAGATCGTCGTCAAGAACCCGCGCGCCACCCTTCCGACCAATTATCACAGCGGTATGACCGCCTCCAAGCTCACGATCTATTCCGATCGCGCGATGAAGAAGAGCAAGAAGACCGTCATCCCGTCGTCCGCGCTCGTCAAGGTCAACGCCAAGACCTCGAACGGCAAGGCCTACAACGTGACCTACCAGGGCGTGACCGGCTACGTCCAAAAGAGCGGCGTCAAGCTGCTGAAAAAGGGCGGCGTCCATCCGCTTTCGTCGAAGCTCCTGGCGGATTATCTCGACAGCACCCGCTCGAACGCGCTCGTCGCGACCGTCGTCGCGCCGGAACCGCCCGTCCATGCCAACGAAGGCGCGCCGCTCGACCTCAACGCGAGAAGCCTGCAAGAAGCCGTCTCCGAAGCGCTCAAAGCGTCCGCCGCCAACGCCTTTGCGACCAATCCCACCCTCGCCGACGAAATCGTCGCCGAACGGATCGACGACGAATGGGGCCTGTCCGAGGAACTGTCTGCGGCGACGACCGAGCTGCCCGGCACGATCCGGGGCACGACGGTCAACATGCGCAAAGAAGCCAACACCACGAGCGCCATCATCCGCCAACTCGCGGGTGGCGAGAATGTCACCGTTCTCGGCAAAAACGGCACATTCTACTACATCCGCGATTCGCGCGGCAACGTCGGCTACGTGTCGGGTGACTTCGTTTCGGTCAGCGGCAATGTGTCGGTTGGCGTCATCCGCTTCGAAGATGTCAATGTTCGCCAGAACCCCAACACGACGAGCGACATCGTCGCCAACCTCAGCAAAGGGGCGTCTGTCACGGTCATCGGCAGCTCGGGGCCGTTCTACAAGGTCCGCACCTCGAACGGCAAAGAAGGCTACATCCACGAAGATTTGATTTCCGTCCAGGCGGCGGAAGTCCCGACGGTGTCGGGTGCCGGCAGCGGCACGACCCAGACGGGCAAGGCGACGAGCGCGGGCGCTTCTTCCGGCCGCAAACCCGTCGCGACCGGTGTGATCACGGGCGGCACCGTCAACATGCGCCAAGAACCCAACACGACTTCAGCCGTCCTGACGACGATTCCCGATGGCACGCGCGTCAACATCATCGCGAAGAAAAATGGCTTCATGCGCGTCTCCTACAACGGCAAAGAGGGTTACGTCCACCGCGACTACATCCCCGACAGCACCTGGAGGAAGATCGGCGCGACGTCGACCGGCAGCGGCACGACCACCACGCAAAGCGCCAACAGCAGCAACAGCGGCGGCAAGGTGGCCGTCGCAAACACGGGCGTCAACCTCCGTGCCGAGGCGAGCTCGAAATCCAAACGCCTGGCCGTCGTTTACAAGAACGAACCCGTCACCGTACTCCAAGATATGGGAGAGTGGCTCAAGGTGTCGGCCAAGGGCTATACCGGCTACGTGCTCTCCAAAAGCATCGATCGTTGAACGACACGCGTTTCACGAATGTTAAAAATCGACTGTGCTATCCGCTCACACCTGCAAGCAGTGTGGAGCCCATTTTGGAGAACTTATGGCTGTGTATAGTTCCCACTTGACAACGCCACCGTTTGCCAATACTATATTGAATAGCATATGTGTTTAGGTGAGTGCGCATGCGCTCCCCGAAACCGTCAAAGTCGGCCGGCGAAGCGAGGCGCGTTTGTGTTTCGCTTGCGCCGCCGTTTGGCACTTGCAAGTGCGCGCTTTCCCCGCTGCGGACAGGCTGGCGCGCGCCGTGACGAAAGGATACATGTTTCGGATATGCTGAAAGTAATGAGAGCATTCAGGCGAAAAATGTTCGGATTTGGCGTGGGTATGACGATCGCGCTTACCATGAGCACGATGTTCGCCGCGCCTGCTGCCTTGGCGGTCGAACGTTACGAGGTCTTGCAATACGGCGACAAGGACGATTATGTCCTGCGCCTGCAAAAGGACCTCTATTCGCGCGGCTACATGGAAACCGAACCGACGGGCTATTTCGGCAAAGAAACCCAGAAAGCCGTCGCCTACTACCAGGAACGCCATGACCTCGAATCCGACGGCAAAGCCGGCCCCAAAACCCAGCAAGCGATCTTCGGCAAACATTACGAAGCCATACCGTCGAGCCGCGAAGTCAAGGAGACCAAGGAGAGCCCCAGCCTCGACGACGACGACAAAAAGAGCAGCTCATCGTCGGGTTCCTCCTCGAGTTCAAGCGGCATCAAAAAAGGCGACGGCGAGCGCAAAGACCCCAGCTCGATCATGAACGGCGACGAGGGCGCCACCATCAAAAAGATCCAGAAGCGCCTCAAAGAACTCGGCTACTACAACTACCACAAGATCACGAATTACTACGGCGACATCACCGAAGATGCCGTCGAAGCCTTCCAGGAACAGAACGGCCTGACCTCCGACGGCGTCGTCGGAAAGCGGACCAACAAGCTTCTCTTCTCGTCCAGAGCCAAAAAGTTTAGCAAGAGCTCTGAGAAAAAGTCCTCCACCAAGAATTCGAGCAAGTCTTCCAGCTCGAAGGACAAGGAAGAAAGCAAAGAAAAAGAAAAGTCGACCGGCGCAAAAAAACAGTCGGCCAAGGGCAAAGCCTCCGCCAGCAACATCATCTCCACGGCGAAAGAGCTGCGCGGCAAGCGCTACCGCACAGGCGGTACCGGCCCCAACACATTCGACTGCTCCGGTTTCGTGTATTACGTGCTGCGCGGCTACGGCATCAGCACGCCGCGTACCTCGCGCGAAATGAGCAGTTACTCCAAGTGGTCGAAAGTCTCCTCATCCGGCGACCTGCAAAAAGGCGACCTCGTCTTCTTCACATCGCCGAACAGTGGTTCGGGCGTCGGTCACGTCGGCATCTACATCGGCGGCGGCGACTTCATCCATTGCAGCAGTGGCAAGGCCAAGGGCGTCACGATCTCGAACCTGTCGAGCGGCTCCTACGCACGCCGCTTCAAGTGGGGACGGCGCGTGTTCAGCTAAAAACATACGCGGATCAAAAAAGGCCGAGGCATAACGCCCGGCCTTTTTGGTGCAAACCGATGTGCAATTCGTGCGCCCCAACCTTCTACAAGCAGAATATGCGTATTTTGACACATATCTTTCGATGCCGGAGCGCCTTCAATACGTGCTGATCATATCGACGGCAGCTTGGTAAAAGGACAAAATGTTGTCCTCTGCGCCGTTTTTGATGCGCTTGTACGCCTTCGAGATCGGGTAAATGGTGGTTTTTTCCGCGTTCATCAGTTGCCACTCCCCCGACATATACGACAGATCCTCGTTTTCGTCCGTCCAAATAAAGCCGTATAAATGCAGATGGTTGCGCAACAAAGTCTCGCCAATGTAAGCGCCAAAGATCGAGGCCATCGCCCAAAGCTGCCGATCCGTGACGCTTCGCCCCGTGATGCGGCGAAAGAAACGCTTGACGGCCGTGCCGTGATAGTCGAGGGAGTAGTAGTCGAGGATCTCCTCCACTTCGGCAATGCTGCGATCAGAGAAGTCGAGCTCGAAGCCAAAAGGTCGGGCGTACTCGATCGCTGTCTGGCACAGTCTCTCCACTCTCGTCATGCGGCGCCTTCCTTCCCGACGGTTTTCGTCACGATACCATTCCAATTATAGCATAAATGACCCGTGTCTTAGAACCCTAAACACGTCGCTTCTTTTCTGTACCTTTTTTGTAAAAAAGGTACCCAAAAAACTTCTGCACCGCCCCGGCACGCCCGCTGCGATCTTCGCGGCCGTGCCGCCCACTGCGTTCGAGGGGACGTTTGCTTGCAGCGGGCGATCGGTTATGCGATTCGAGGATTGAATCCATGAGCCGAAGGATTTTCCAGATTGGGCGATTATCAATGCGAATCAAGGGTTACAACCCACAACGCATCGTGTCAGCCGTTTTGCTGCAACTGACGATTATCAAAGCGAATCAAGGGTTACCAACCTAACGTATCGCGAGGCTGTTTTGCTGCAACGGGCGATTGATAATCGCCCCTACAGGCGCACAAACACGGTTATCGGGATGTAGGGGCGTTTATCAATCGCCCGCGTACCATAAGGTTCTCCCATTTTTGCTTGCACAAAGTTCAACCCTTGATTCACATTATCAATCACCCGCTCATAACATGTTTCGCCAGGAGATTCCAGCCCTTGATCGGCGTTAACGAACGATGTTTTCGCACAAAAAAGTGGCCGCCAGCCACTTTTTCGCGTTTTGGCAGCGTTTGTCTGGAAACGGTGGCGGAGACTTGCTCATGGATTCTACCATGAGGTGCGTGCGCTGTCGATGTGCTTGCCCAACAAAAAAGTGGCCGGAGCCACTTCTTTGCTGTGTTATGGTAAACGCCCTGAAAACGGCGACCGATTGCGATTTGTCAATCGTTCCCAGGCTGGTATTTCACGCCCAAGCTCACTTGTAGCGCGCGATCCACGGCCCCCAGGATCTCTAGCCCGACTTCTCCGATTCGCTTGCCCAGACGGCTTTTGTCGATCGTTCGGATCTGTTCGAGCAGAATGATGGAGTCGCGTTCCAACCCGCTCTGTACGTGGGACACGAAGATGTGGGTCGGCAAATTCGCTTTTTGCAGTTTTGTTGTTAACGCGGCAACGATCACGGTCGGGCTGTGGCGGTTGCCGACATCGTTCTGGACGATGAGCACCGGACGTTTTCCGCCCTGTTCCGACCCGATGATGGGGCTGAGATCGGCGAAATACAGTTCGCCTCTCTTGATCATTCTTTCACCGCCATTCGCATTTGTATACCTTACATGGTATGCGAAGGCGGTCGAATTTGTCAGTGGCGGCTCACCTTTGGACGAGCACAGGTTCGTGCTTTTTCGATCAGTACGCCAGCGCGGGGTCGAGCTTGTCGCGCCACATCTCTTCGAGCAGGGCGAGTTCACCGGCAAAGTCCGCATCGCTTTGCTCGTCTTTTTTCTCGAGCTCTTCGAGCACTTCGAATTGGAAATGCTTTGCGCCTGTCGCCTTCCAATCTTCGGCCATCATCCCGAAAATGCAGTTTTCCGTCGCGACCGAGAAGTTATGGCGGTTTCGGGCGCCGGCGAGGTCAGGCGTCGCAACGAGCAAATAGCGCGCGTTTGCGTCGTTGACGATGCGGTAGACCCCGCCGACGACCTTTCTTTGTTTGTAGGCGTTGAGCAGTTCTTTTTTGCGATCCATATCCATCCCTCTTTCTGACCGATGTCCCGATCATTAGACCCGTCCGGAAACCCGCTTTCGGGAGGTATCCGAGCAATTCTTTCGTTATGCAAGGAAGCGCCGACGACGCATAATCGAAGAAATTCTGCTAGGAGGCGCTGACGCGGCAGAGCGGATTATTTGCCGGATAGATGCCGGAATGGGGTTTCCGAACAGGTCTATTATACGCGATGGATCTGGAAAGCGCAATGTGGCGCCCTGCCTATGCCCGGGTGGGGATAGGCCGCGCGTTCGTAGGGCGAAGACGTTCCAGCACGCCCATCTGTTGCAGGGCGATCGCCAGCGCGACGCAGATCGCGAGGTCGGGGCCCAAAGCGCCGAAGTTGTAGCCTGCCGAATAGATCCAGGGGTTCATGCCGGCCGGTGCGTATTCGGCGAAGAAGACCGCGCCGCTCACGGTGTTGGCGAGTATGCGGGCGACGCCCCCAACGATCACGCCCAAGGTCAGGCGTTTCGGGAAAAAGGCCGCCAGACCGAGCACGGTAAACGACAGTGTGTAATCGATCAGCACCTGCCAGACGCTCAGCACGACCGGATCCTGGATGAACTGCAACACGGAATAAGCGAAGGCCGCCGTGAAGCCCTTGCGCGGACCGTACCAATGGGCGTAGAGCGCGATGGGGAGTGTGCTTCCCAGTGTGATCGAACCGCCCTGTGGCATGCGGAAAAAGCGGATGTAGCTGAGCACAAAGGCCAACGCGACGCAGAGCGCCCCCATCACGAGCGCGCGGGTGTCGGCGCGTCGGTCGGGCGCGTCGCCGTCTTTGCGGGCGCGAAGCAAATACGCGCAGGCGATCGCCCCGGCGAAGAGCAGCGCAAAGAGGGCCCATTGCAGGGCGTTGAGTTCGGCGAATTTTTCAAACAGTGAAAATTCCATGGTAACTTCCCTCCCCCGCCGGATCATTCGCTCCCCCTGTCTGCAACGCAAAACCCGCATCGCCGAAGCGGTGCGGGGAAGTAACGAATGGTAGCGCGCCTTGTGAGCGCGTACCGCCTTCCCTTCGCGAGCATTATCTGCACAGGTTCCAAGGGACACGCACGATTGCTCGCGCGATCTCAGCCGAAGCGCCCCCAGCGGTTTCGATATTTGATTGTGTGAAACTCCAAATGAGTTCGCATTCATTATAGCGGCATTCGATACGAGCGTCAAGTACTTCCGGCGTGCAGTCGCGGGTCGCGGCATTTTCGCGTTTGCGTATAGGTATGGGCGAACGTGTCTACAATAATCAAAAGCAAACCGAAGGGGGACTTATGCGAATGAAAGACAACATTTGGAAAGATCCGAACGAAAACGCCGCACTTGACGGCGAAGAGATGGGCTGGACGAGCGCAAGCGCGATCGATAAAAAGCCGCGGCGATCCCTGAAGGCATGGGTACCCGGCATCGTGGCGCTGTTGATCGCGGTGAGCTTGGCAAGCTATCTGGCCTGGCCCAAGGCGATCGGCATCACGGAGATCGACGCGCTTTCGGGCAGCCTGACCGACGAAACGCAGTTGGACGGGCAGGTCCAGTTCCTCGAAGTCGTGACGATCAAAGCGCCGGGCAACGGCACCCTAGCACAGGTCGCGTCGGTCGGCCAGACGCTGCAACAGGGCGAAGTCGCCTTCTCGATCGACGACGGTACCGAGAAGGCTTTGCAAGCCGAAAAGAAGAAGCTGACCGAGTTACAGGCCAAAGTCGAAGTGCCGAAAGCGGTGAAGTCGCAGCCGATCGCAGAGACTTCTGACGTGGAAGACCTGTCCGCTGCCGTATCGGCCGAGAAAGAAGTCGCCTCATGGGGGCTGGAAGTCCCCGTGATCGGCGCGCAGGACGAGACGCTCACCCAGGCGCAGGCTTCGCGGCAAACGGCCTTCTACGCGCCGGAACCGGCCCGCGATGTGATTTCGCAACCCGTCGAAGGGACGCCCACTTCGAGCGCCGCCGAAGACAAACTAGCCAAAGCGAAGCGACGCGCCCAAGAAGCGAGCGTCGATTACAACGAATTCAACGAGGCCGTCGAAGGCGCGATGCTCGCTGTGCGGACGGTGTCGCAGATCGAACCTGTCTCCGCTTCACCACAAGCCCCAAGGGAAAGCGTCCGAAGCTTTGCCCTGCCCATCGTCACCGCCGCGCCGGCCGCGGCACAAGCGCCCGCCGTGCAGACGCTGGCCGAAGCGCAAAAAGGGCGGGAAAGCGACGCGGGGAAAAAGGCCAACACGCTCATCGTGCCGAGTTTCGCGGACGAAGCGGTCATCGACGAACAGATCGCCAAGAGCATCGCCGAATGCCAAACCGCGATCGAGACATTGACGAAGCAACTCGAAACGACCGTCGCCCGGAGTACGGCTTTTGGTACGGTGATCAGTTGTCTGGCACCGGGCAGCAGCGTCCACCAGGGCGAGGCAACGATGTCGATCGGCCAAGGCGGCCTCATCATCCGCGCCGAAGTGTCGGCCGACGTCTTGCAAACGCTCAATGCTGGCATGCAAGTGCGCGTCCGCTGCGACGAATCGAGCTTCATGGGCGCGATCGCGAAAGTGACGGATGGCGGCATCGAAGTGGCCGTTCCGGTCAGCTTTGACGAAGCCGAAGGTACAGCCGTCGACATCGCCGTGCTGAAAGAGCAGGCGCTCCACTCGGTCATCTTGCCCGAAGACGGCATCGAAAGCGATAGCCAGGGCGAATTCGTGCTCGTCAACCTGGACGGCGTCCTCGTCCGGCGCGACGTCGTGACCGGCATGCGCAAGGACGGCATGGTCGTCATTGCGCGGGGGCTTGCTGCTGGGGAGCGTGTGGTTCGCAACCCGGGGCTCTACGAGGCGGGCGACAAGGTCAAGGTGGAGAAGCAATAGCGTTTCACCTCTGCCCATTTTGCTTCTTTGTCCCTTTTTTGTAAAAAAGGGACCCAAAAAACGTCTGTATGATCCCGAAGCCCCCGCCATCTTCATAGCGGGGGCTTCAATGTGTGTTTTTGCAGGCTACGGCGGGGGCGGCTCATGCGAGGGGTGCCAGGAGCATCGCGCTGCAAGCAGGCAGCGTGATGGGCGCGGCGAGGTCAAAAGACAGTCCGGTGAGCAAGTCGATCGCCTGGCCGGAGCGGTTGAGCTGGGTCGTATGCGCTTCGTTAGCCGCGTTGAAGCAGCAGAGGATGCGCTCGTTCGTGTCGTCGCGCTCGAACATGTACTGTTGGTTCGTGACGTGCAGGTTTGCGAATGAACCGTGGGCGAGGCAAGGATGGGCGCGTCGGATCTCGACGAGCTTTCGGATGAAGTCGGTGAGCGCGTTGGGCGCGGGGTGTTCGATGGCGGGGCGGAGAACGTCGTCGCCCTGGGACTTTTCACCCAAAATGCCCCATTCGCTGCCGTAGTAGACGCAGGGAATGCCGGGCATGACGAAGAGCAGTGTGTAGGCAAGCGGAAGGTGGGCGTCGTTTTGCAGGATGCTGGCGATGCGCGTGACGTCGTGGTTGTCGAGGAAGCAGACGAGATGCTCACCGCGGTAGAGCGTCCAGCTCTCCTGGCCAAATTGGCGGTTGAGGGAGTAGGCGATCTCGAAGAAGTTCAAGTCGTTGAAGCTGGAATAAATGCCCTTGTAGCACTCGTAATTCGTGCAACTGTGGAGCATGTCGTCATTGACGATGCGTTTGTAGTCGCCGTGGAGAATCTCGCCATAGAGAAAAAAGTGCGGCTTCAGCGCATCGCAGTGGCGGCGGAGCGCTTTCTGGAAGCCAGGGTCGAGCATATAGGCAACGTCGAGGCGCAAGCCGTCGATGTCGAAGGTTTCGATCCAGAAACGCACAGCGTCGAGCAAATGCCGGACGACATCGGGGTTGTGCAAATTGAGCTTGACGAGCTCGTCATGCCCTTCCCAGCCTTCATACCAAAGGCCGTCGTGGTAGCTGTTTTGGCCGTTGAAATCGACGAAAAACCAATCGCGGTAGGGAGAGTCTTGTCGTTTCTCGAGCAGATCGCGGAACGCCCAAAAACCGCGGCCGACATGATTGAACACGCCGTCGAGCACGACGCGGATCCCGGCGCGGTGGAAGGCAGCGACGAGGGCTTTCAAGTCGTCGTTCGAACCGAGGCGGGCATCGACCCGAAAGTAGTCCCACGTATCATAACCGTGGCGGTCGCTCTCAAAGACGGGCGACAGCGTGACGGCGTTGGCCAAGGTTTGGATGTGGGGAATCCAGCATTCGATCTGCGAAAGGCGGCGTTCGAGCATGCCTTCGTTTTCGCGCGGCGCGGCGCAGAGGCCGAGCGGGAAGATTTGATACAGCGTTCCGTCATGGTACCACATGGGCGAACCTCACTCCTCGAGCGGCGGCGTCATGAGCGACTTGAGCAGCGACTGTCTGAGGTCGTAAAGCGCGTCGGACAGATCGACCTTGTAGACGCTGGGATTGTTGGGGCGCTTGTACTCATCCCACATGCTGGCCATTTCTTGACGGGCGTACGAACAAATCGCCTCGATCGAAGGGCAATCGTAGACGAGTCGGCCGTCGAGAAACACGGGCTGGAGCATGACGCGTTGCGTAAAGCTGGCGATGACCTGGCTCTTCCACGGCTCGTGGGGGTGGTAGATGCGGAGCCGTTCGCGTGCGGAGAAGTCTTCGTGGTCGAGGCAGATCAGGTCGGCGAGGGCTTTGTGGGAGGCTTTGTCGTAGAAACGGATGACTTTTTTGTAGCCGGGATAGCTCATCTTGTGAATGTTGTCGCTGAGTTTCATCTTGGGCTGGAGCGAGCCGTTGACCTGTTCGGCGGCCAGCTTGTACACGCCGCCGAGCGCCGGGCAATCGCCGCCCGTGATCATCTGCGTGCCGACCCCCCAGACGTCGATCCGGGCGCCCTGCGCTTTCAGGTCGCGGATCAGGTGCTCGTCGAGGTCGTTGGATGCGTAGATTTTGGCGTCGGTCAGTCCGGCGGCATCGAGCATGGCGCGGGCTTTTTTCGACAGGTAAGCGAGGTCCCCGCTGTCGAGGCGGATGCCGAGCGGTTGGTGGCCGTCTTTCTTGAGTTCCTGGAAGACGGTGATCGCGTTGGGCACGCCGCTTTTGAGCGTGTCGTAGGTATCGACGAGCAGCAGGCAGCTATCGGGGAAATGGCGCGCATAGGCGCGAAAGGCGCGCAATTCGTCCGGAAAGCTCATGACCCAACTATGGGCGTGGGTGCCGCGGATGGGGATGCCGAAAGTCTCCCCCGCGAGCACGTTGCTCGTCGCAACGCAGCCGCCGATCATGGTAGCGCGTGCGCCGTAGACGCCGGCGTCGGGGCCTTGCGCGCGGCGTAGGCCAAACTCGAGCACGGCACCTTCGCCCGCGGCCAGGCAGACACGGCTGGCCTTCGTCGCGATCAGCGTCTGGTGGTTGAGGATGTTCAAAAGCGCCGTTTCGATCATTTGGGCTTGGCCGAGGGGCGCTTTGACGCGCAGCAGCGGCTCGTTCGGGAAGACGACCGAGCCCTCCGGCATGGCGTACAGTTCGCCGGTGAAGCGAAAGGCCGACAGGTATTCGAAGAAGTCGCGGCCGCCGACGCGTGCATCGGGGCCTGCGTCGAAGAGTTCGAGCGATCGGAGATAATCGATGTCGTCCGGTAAAAAGCGCAGGTTTTGGAGATAGTCGATCACCTGTTCCAGCCCTGCGACGACGGCATACGCGCTGTCGCCGGTGTTTTTGCGGTAGTAGAGGTCGAATACGGCGAGGTTTTCGTCCATACCCTCGCGGAAATAGCCGTAGAGCATCGTAAGTTGGTAAAGATCCGTCAGCATGCTGAGATTGCGTTCCATACTTCCCCTCATGACTTCCACTCTTGGCGCCTATTCGGCGGGCTTTTCGTCGCTCTCTTCGTCTTGGGTTTCGTTTGCTTCGCGGTCGCTTTCGTAGATGACGCTCTCCTCGCAGCCCTCTCCGTCGATGTGCTCTTCTTCGATCGCGACGGGTGATTCGGCGTCGTCGATTTCGTCCTCGACGTCGAATGGGAGTACGATGCCGTCAGGCAGATCGGCGGCTTCAGCGGGGCCGTCGGTGCTGGGATCGGCCTCGACGATGGGCGCTTGGTAGAGCGGATTGAGCTTGTTCGTGATGACGACAGGCTGAGAGCGTTCTTTGTTCCAGCGAAGCAGCCAGAAGAGGCTGACGCCAAAGAAGACCACCGCGCTTAGAAGTTGCGACACGCGTAAGGGTCCGAACATAAGGCTGTCGGTGCGGAGCGATTCGATCAGCATGCGTTCGAAACTGTACAAAAAGGCGTAGGCGAGAAAGACGTCGCCGCTGTGTTTGAATCGTTTGCGCTGGGTGAGGAGGAAGACAAGGATCAGCAGGCACCACATCGACTCGTAAAAGAAGGTCGCGTAGTGGACGGTGCGCGTTTCGTCGATCAGCACGGAGAGCGGAAACCACATATGCGCCGGATTGGTGACGGCGGGGCCGAAGGCTTCCTGGTTGAAAAAATTGCCCCAACGCCCGATGGCTTGTCCGAGGGCGAAGCTGGGCACGATGATGTCGAAGAGCTCGATGATGGATTTTTTCTTCCAGCGGCAATAGATCACCCCGCCGAGAAGGCCGCCCAAAAGGCCGCCATAAATCGCGAGTCCACCCTCCCAGGTGCGGATGATATGGCTGGGATGGGCAAGGTAGTATTGCAAATCGAAAAAAAGAATGAAGTAGAGGCGCGCGCCGATGATGGCGAGCGGCACGCCGATCAGGGAAGCGTCAACGATGTCATCGGAGGCCCAGCCGTATTTCGGCGCGGCGCGCATGGCGAGGGAGACGCCCAGTACGACGCCCAGCGTGATCAGGATGCCGTACCACATGATCGGGTGGCCGGCGATGGTAAAGGCGACGGGGTTGGGGTTGTTCATAAAACGTCCTCCGCGCGGCAAAGCAGCAGTGGCCTGCCACGATGTGATCGGTTGCGATTGAATGCGGTTCGCGCACAAAAGACCCTCGACGATCATACCAATCTTTCGCCCAGAATGCAAGAAATCGGGTGGCCCTTTTGTCGCCCTCGTTTTTTTCTGGAAAGCGGCATTTCGACAGCCAGGGCGCGCATAAGCTTCGTCCCGCATGAAAGAATAGGGTATAGACTTGAATCGTCAAACAACCTATGTGGAGGCATGAAGATGAAAAGCAAATTGATCCATGGGAAGCGCGCTGCTTTGGCCTGTTTTGCCTTGGCAATCGCTGTGAGCGGCGCGGCCTGCAACAAGAACGACGCGTTGCTGCCGGGCACGACGCAGCAAGCGCTGCTCCCCGCCGTGACGGATCCGTTTCTGATGAACGAACCGTATGCGGCCGACCGTTACGGCACCTACGACCGAGCGAACGACGGCTTGCAGGACAGCTTGACGGAGTTCGACCTCATGGCCGGGCCAACGCCGCTTCCCACCACCCGCACGAGCGCCATCCCCACGATCCCCGGGCGCAGTGAGGACGTGGATCTAGCCGTGATCGAAAAGGTCAAGAAAGTGGCGATCGAGCAGCCCGATGTAAAGAACGCTGCCGTCGTCGTCACGCACGATGGCAATGTGCTCGTCGCGCTTGAGCTGAGGAAAAACAACGTCGCGCTATCCGACAAGAGCACAACCGCCATCATGAAAGCGGCAAAAACGCGCGGTGTCGCCCGCATCACAACCGATCCCGCGCATTACGCCACCATCAAGGCACTCGAATTCACAGCCAACGGCGCCGCCGTCACAGCCGATCGCATCCGCGACATCTGGAATGGACTCTAATAACGGAATTGACACAAAAAAAAAGTGGCCGCGGCCACTTTTTTATTTCTAACGCCAATCAAGGGTTGAACTTTGTTCAGGCAAAAATGGGATGATCCTTATGGTACGCGGGCGATCTGTAATCGCCCCTACATCCCGATAGCCTTGTTTGTGCGCCTGTAGGGGCGATTATCAATCACCCGTTGCAGCCAAACAGCCTCGCGATACGTTAGCTTAGTAGCCCTTGATTCGCATTTCTAGTGTTCGAAAACGCCGCCGCCGATGAACTCGCGCAACAGAGAGGTGTTGGGGATGATGCTCTCATCGTTGCGAACGGTGAAGTAATTGAGGAACTTGTTGATGCGATTGGCTTCGAGGTGGTAGGGGCTGTCGCAGGGGATGGCCTCGAGCAACGGTTTGGCGTACTTCGCGAGAAAGAGCAACTCGTAAACGAGGGTTGAGTTGAACATCACGTCGCAGCGCTCCTGGAAGGGGAAGATCCACTTGTTTTCACCCGCGCCCACGCTAGGCCACATCTCAAACGTCAGTTCAGCAGCGGCGCCCCGGAATTGGTAATCGCGCACGAGGCGGCGGATGAGGCGGACGTCGGTCGTCGAGATGCGGTTGTGGTTGTCGAGGTTGAGTTGGGTGAGCGCGCTGATGTAGATCTTAAATTTTTCATTGCGCGGGATCGACTCGGTCAGCATGTCGTTCAGCCCGTGGATGCCCTCGATCAGCAGCACGTCGTTTTCGCCCAGGCGGAGGAAGCGGCCGGTGTTCGATTCGCTTTTTCCGGTCTGGAAGTTAAAGCGTGGCAGTTCGACCTCGTGTCCGGCGAGCAGGTTTTTCATCTGCTCGTTGAAAAGCGGAAGGTTGAGGGTGTTGATGTCTTCGAGATCGAGCGTGCCGTCCTCTTTGCGGGGGATGGCGTCGCGGTCGATGTAGTAGTTGTCGAGCGAGATCATGATGGGTTTTTTGCCGCTGACCCGAAGCTGAAGGCGGAGCTTTTGCGTAAAGGTGGTCTTGCCGGACGAGGAGGGTCCTGCGACGAGCACGACGCGTTTTCCGAGCGCGCGGATCTCCTGGGCAAAGCGAACGATCTCCTGGTCATGGCGGGCTTCGTTGATCAGCACGAATTCGTCGAGCGATCCGCTTTCGGCCATTTCGTTGAGGTCGGCGACCGTGCTGCAATCGAGGATACGGGCCCAGCGCTCGCTTTCGCGGAAGACGTGCATGAGCTTGCGCGGCGGATCGAAATTGAGCTCGGCGTCGGGATCGCCGCGCTGTGGGTAGAGCAACACAAAGCCGGGCGTCTCATATTCGAGGCGGAAGCGCTGCAGGTAGCCGGTGGACGGCGGGACGTGCCCGTAGAAGTAGTCGATGCAATCGCCGCATCGGTAGACCTTGAATTCCTTGTTTTCGCGGAAGCGAAGCAGGCGGGCTTTGTCGGTTTGGCCGTCGCCGTTGTAAAGCTCGATCGCCTGATCGCGGCTGATCATCATGCGCACGAAGGGTTCGTCGCGCTCGACGTATTGGCGCATGACGCGGCCGATCTTGTCGACGTCGAAGGGGGTCAGGGGTTCGCGCCCTTCGATCTCGCAGTACAGACCTTTGCCGACCTTGTGCTCGATGATCAGCTTGGCGCCGGGCAGCACTTCTTTGCAGGCGCGCACCAAAATATGTTGAAGCCCGCGCAGATAGCTGCGGTTGCCTTCCGCCGTGCCGATGTCGTAGGTTCGAATCACGTCGCCCTCGGATGGGATGAAGTAGAGCTCGACGAGTTTGTGGTTGACCTGCGCGACGATGACCGGGGTTTCTTCTTTGCCCTGGGCATGTGTCAAAACATCTTCGAGCGAGGCGCCCCGCGCGATGCTGCGCGCTTCGCCGTTCCACGTGACGTCGATCGTGTCGCCGCCCGGGGCATGTGGAATTTCGCCCGCGTCGCTCGAGGCGTCTTTCGCCGTTGCTTCCGAATTGATCTCTTCCATTCTTTCCTTCTTCATGGCACGTTCCTTCCATGTGGCTGTCGCGGTTCAATGCGCACACGATCAGCCTATGCGCGCGGCTTGTCGAACTTCACAAGTCGCGGGGGTGGAAAATCATTGGATGATACTGGGTTTCCACTAGTATACCCCAAAATAGCGCTTCTGCCTAGTTTTCTCAAGGGAAAACTGCGCCGTTTGGGCCATCGCAGACTTTACAGCTTGCGGACAAAGTGCGATAATGTATGGAGTTCATCGCGCCGCCAAAAGGCTGCCGAAGCGCGCGCGAACGCCGACCAATTCTGAAAAAGAGGTTATCGCGTGAAAGGTCTCGTCACTCTGCTATGTGCCGCCACGGCGCTTGTCGTGGCATTGGGCGCCTGCAATCCGCAAACGACGGACGCGCCTGTGATCGCGCCGGTCGAAACGGAGCGACTCACGCCGAGCCCCACGCCCATTCTCACGCCGAGTCCGACGCCCACGCCCGCCTCCACACCCGAACCCAGCCCCATTCACTACGAGATCGACCAGTTCTTTCCGAAAGACAACTTCTTCTTTCAATACACGATTCGCCCCTCTGACGACAGCGAAGGCAGCTATGTCGAATACCGCGCCAGTGACGGTGGCGACGACTGCATCCAGCGGCGCGTCAAGGGCGGCAACCCCCGCGTTGAAGTCTACCGCTTTGACGGCGAGGCGATTCGCCGCGTCCAGACACTCAAAAACGTCGGCTACACCTACAACCTCATCCCCAAGTCGCCCAAGGAAGGCGAAGTGCTGCTCAAAGCGCCGATCGAACTCGACGCGACCTGGAAGGTCGAAGGCGGAGAGAGCAGGATCACCTCGCTCGACCACAACGTCAAATTGCCGCTCGGACGCATGCGCACCGTCGAGGTTCTGACGACCTACGACGACGGCACCAAGCTTCGCCGGCTCTTCTATCCGAGCGTCGGCCTCGTGGCCGAATACGCCTACAGCGCATCGGGCGACCTCGTCCGCAGCATCGAGGCCAACCAGTACGAGCGCGACCGCGCCTTTTCCCAGACGATCCATTTTTTCTTCGTCGACGAGACTGACCGCTCGATCTACTACATCACGAAGTCGGTCAAGGTCGCCACCAACACCGACATGACGAAAGTCTTTCTGGAGCGCCTGGCCAGCAAGCCGGGAAAGAACCTGATACCGCTCAGCAGCAGCGTGCGCATCAACTCGATCAAGTTACATGACGGCGCCGTCACGATCGACTTTTCCTCCGCCCTTGTTCGGCAGATGGAGTTGTCCCGCTTCAACTGGAGGCCCTTTCTGCAGGCGCTTTCCAACACCTTTGGCGAGTATTACCAAGTCGACCGCGTTTACTTCACCCTTGACGGCGAAGGCTTTGCCACGAAGGAAACCTTCTTGCTGATGGATGGCGAATACTTTGGCGTCGAGACCGACGAGGCACGCCCATTCAAGCCCTGAGCATTGCCAGGGCTTTTCGTGCATCGCTTTGTGCCCTTTACGATGGCTGCGTTGACGAAAATTCGGAAAGTCAATAAAATGGATTTCCATTTTCTTTTTTCATTTGCGAAACCCATGCTCGCATTTGCACATTCGATTTGGCGCGCCGTGCGTTTTGTCTTGGATCGCCCGCGGCGTAAGGCCTGAGACGAAAACGAGTCGATTGCCGACTTGCAATACGACGGATTGA